>DDZY01000211.1:0-747 GCA_002346525.1 Proteobacteria bacterium UBA2996 | reverse complement strand
GCGGAGGTGAATTCGATCAACTCGCGGAACGTGTACGTCCTGGGGCCGCAAAGGTCATGGGCGCGAAAGGTCCCGGGCGTACCCTCCCCTTCGAGCACCTGCGCAAAAGCCTCGGCAACATCGTCTACCCATACCGGAGCAAACTCGGCAGTGGGACACACAAGCGGAAACACCGGCAACCAGCGCAGCATCGCTGCAAACTGTCCGAAGAAATTATCGTCAGCACCAAAAATAATCGAGGGCCTCAATACATCGACGGCAAGCGAATTCGGCGCGGCGGCAGCTGCCTCGCCGCGCGCTTTTGATCTCAAATAGGCGCTTGGCGGATCCTTCATATCGGCACGCAGCGCACTCATATGCAGATAGCGCCCGACCCCGGCCGCCTCACAGGCCTGCACCAACCGGCCCGGCAATTGGGCGTGCGCTGATAAAAAACTTTGTCCCCGCGACTCGTGGAGAATGCCGGCAAGGTTGATCAGCGCGCTGTGCCCCTTTAGGGCGTTGATACAGGCGTTTGTCGATTCGGTATCCACTTCAACGACCTCGGCAGGGGCGAGGCGCGCTGCAAGGGCATCCGACGAACGGCGGGTAAAAATCGTGACCCGATGGCCGCGCGACTTCAGCTTTGCGGCAAGGTGACGGCCGACAAAACCCGACCCTCCGACCACGGCAACAGACTGGATTTGCGATGCATCAGGTGGACTGTTCATGACTCATGCCTGAGAGATGGGCGCGATGCATTGGGGG
>DDZY01000245.1:1312-4253 GCA_002346525.1 Proteobacteria bacterium UBA2996 | reverse complement strand
ATTGTGCTCAAGCCTAGTATGGTAATTTCGGGTTCGGAAGCAAACGACCGGGCTGGTGTTGACGAAGTCGCGAGGGAGACATTGCGTTGCCTGTTGAGCACAGTGCCGCCGGCCGTTCCGGGAATTGCTTTCCTGTCTGGCGGACAGTCTGACGAAGAGGCGACGATGCATCTAAACGCAATGCACCATGCGGGTGTTGCATTGCCTTGGGCCGTGACGTTCTCGTATGGCAGAGCCCTGCAGGCGGCAGCCATGACAACCTGGGCGGGTCAGAGTGGTAACGTGGATACCGCCCGTGCCATTGCTTTTCACCGGGCTCGAATGAATGGGGTTGCGGCGCTGGGTCAGTATTCTCCCGAATTAGAAAAGGTAGTTTGATTTGTTCGATGGCGAGTTTATGCCGTGATCCGCACATTCGCATTAATGAGGCTAACAAGACAATTAGCAAGATTTGTGCGGCTTGCTACGAGGCATTTGGTACAGCCGGTAATGCTTCAAAGATTCGTTCGCTTGACCTTGAAGAGATGGTTAAGCGCTACGACAGTGGCGAGTTAGATCCGACCGTTCATTAGATTCAGATTGAATTACTCTCAAATAGCGGGTAGCAAGGCTGCCCGCTGCTGATCTCTTCTGTATTTTTATTAATGGGCCCGAGTCTCTCTAAGCTTTTTATACCGGTGCTTGCAATGGGCATCGTCATCCTGGCCTCGAACGAGCTGGTTCAGCATCCAGTGCAGGGCGCGCTCTTTGGGGAAGATCTTTCTTTGTTACTGACTTGGGGAGCCTTTACCTATCCAATTGCATTTTTGGTAACCGATACGACAAACAGGATTTTTGGCGTCGGCCCTGCCCGACGCGTTGTGGCGGTCGGTTTCGTTCTGGGGGTAGGGTTGACTATCGTCGCGGCATTAGTGATCGCATCAGGCGTAAGTCGGGCTACAGAAATTTCCATTTGGCAGGCGCTTTTTAATGACCCCGAGGCTTTGGCCATGCTAAGAACCGCTGTGGCGTCGGGCAGCGCATTTTTAGTGGCGCAACTGCTCGATATCAAGGTCTTTGATCTTCTGCGGGAAAATGCCTGGTGGAAAGCGCCAACGGCATCATCTCTGTTGGGATCAGCTATAGATACGGGGATTTTCTTCTCGCTGGCTTTTGCAGGAACCGGACTGCCCTGGGTCACTTGGGCTATTGGAGACTTTTGCGCAAAACTCCTGATGATTGCCTTGTTGTTATACCCTTTCAGGGCCATCGTGAGCTTCTACCCACAGTCTCTTAGAAGCGTATCTTAAGTTTCTGGAGGATCTGGCCGAGTGAGGTCAGTTGACCCCAAAACTAAAGGTGTTTAGTCTTATCTTGCTAAGGGCTCCAAGGTGCTTAAAGCGTCATCAGATTCACATTGGTTGGAGTTGTTTGTCCAGACTACAGGAGGATAAGAGATGAGAAGTTGGTTAATGAAATCGCTCGCCATGGTCGCCGCGCTGTTTATGCTAGCAGGCGGACCATTTATGAGCACCGCAAGTGCTGGTGCCAAGATTGCATTGGTGCTCGACGTCGGCGGGAGGGGAGATCTTTCCTTTAACGATATGGGCTTTAAAGGGACTGATGAGGCTCAGGCCAATCTCGGTGTCGAGGTGGTGGAAATCCAGAGCAACTCCGCCGCGGATTACCTGCCGAATATGCAGAACGCTGCGCGCTCAGGCAAGTTCGATCTGATCGTTGCCGTCGGATTCTTGTTGGCAGATGCCATGGCGGAAGTCGCCGATCAATTTCCTGATCAGAAGTTCGCCATCATTGATGTCACTTGGCTGGGCAAACCCAATCTGATGGAGATTGGCTACGAGGAAAACAAAGGCTCAGCGATTGTTGGCGCGCTATCTTCTATCGTTGCCGCACATTATGGCTACGACAAGATTGGTGTCGTGCTCGGAATAGAAATTCCCGTTCTTTATAAATTTGAAGCCGGCTATCGCTATGGCATGCATTGGGGAAATGCAAAGTACGCTGAGAAGACAGGCAAACAAGCCAACGTGGGACTCTTGTGGACCTACACGGGCACCTTCAGTGATATCGCCAAAGGCAAAGCAGCGACCGAAGCCATGCTGGCTCAGGGCGCCGGGATTATCTATAACGTCGCAGGACCTTTGGGAATCGGAGATCTAGAAGCAATTACGGAGCATCTGGAAGCCAAAGGTAAGTCCGCCGGCCCTCCGTTCATGATCGGTGTTGATGCGAACCAGGATTATCTCGGCGACGGTCATCGCGTGCTTGCCAGCATGATGAAGCGAGTGGACTTTGGCGTGTACAGCGCGATTGAGTCCGTCGTGAATGGTACCTTCAAAGGCGGCGTTCAAATCCTTGGTCCCCACAACGGCGGAATCGCCATGTCGGGTAAACAGGATCTCGCGGATTTCATTCAGTTTGGTATAAAGGGCGGCGTGATTTCTGCGTCCGACAGCGATCAGATCTCCAGCAACTGGACAGCCATGCGCGATGAGATTCCGGGCTGGATCTGGGATGCCGTTGCGGAACTGCAAGCACAGATAAGCGATGGCTCGGCGGAGGTCCCCTGTGGTTGGTGCCCCGATACGATCGGTGAGATTCGGGCGAAATACCCAGACTGATCCTCACGCTATCTGATCGAGATCGGTAATAAGTCGAAATTGATGCTGCCAGCCAATGCAGGCTGGCAGTATTGACCGCTCTGGATCAGGGTTCGAGTCAATTCAGGGGGCGCTAGTCGCTCCCTTATGTTTTTGAGCCATCGATCTTTTTTGGAACGTAGATAAACCGAAAAGTTTTCTCCGGAAGTTGAGCATGCTCCCACCTTTATTGCGCCGATGGCTCAGTCCAATTGCAGAATCTCTGCTGGCAGGGCTAATTGGCCTTGTCATTGGCGCTTTCATTATGCTGGCGTTCGGGTACAACCCAATCTCGGCATACG
>DDZY01000245.1:0-941 GCA_002346525.1 Proteobacteria bacterium UBA2996 | reverse complement strand
GCGAATGCGACGCCATTGATTCTCACAGCCCTGACTTTTGCCATTGCGATGCGCGGAGGGCTTTTCAATATCGGTGCAGAGGGGCAGCTGTATGTGGGTGCGTTGGCCGCAGTGGCCGTGAGCCTGATGCACTTGCCGGCGCCGTTCAATCTCATCGTCTCGTTATTGGCTGCGATGGTCGCAGGAATGATCTGGAGCCTTCCCGTCGCGCTTTTAAAGCTCGGCAGAGGTGTGCATGAAGTGATCTCTACGATCATGTTCAACTGGATCGCACACTTTTTTGCTTTTTATCTCATTGCCAATGTGCTGACGGACCCCAAGCGGGGAGAACGAACCATCAGTATCGTTGAAAGCGCCCGTTTGACCCGTATCCTGCCCACAGCTACGTTGCATTCTGGCATTCTGATTTCCTTGATTACCGTCGCGGTCATTCTCTTCTTTCTTTGGCGGACATCGGCCGGTTATGAGGTGCGTGCCGCAGGTTATAACCAGGAGGCCTCGCACTATGCGGGAATCAGCCTGCGAAAGCAGGTGCTAAGGGTGTTCTTGATTGGCGGCGCCATAGCGGGACTCGCTGGGGCCGTGCAGGTGATGGGTCGACCTCCCTATTACGCGGTGATGAGTGGTTTGCCGCAGTTGGTGAATCTTGGCTTTGATGGCATCGGCGTGGCCATGATCGGCCGCAATCACCCCATCGGGATCATCTTTGCCGCGATTTTCTTTGGCGGGCTGATGGTAGGAGGTCGGATCATGCAGTTCGATCCCGGGGTGCCGTTTGAGTTGGTGCGGGTGATCGAAGGGGTCATTATTATTGCTCTCGCCGTACCAGAACTTAGGCGGTTGTTCTCGCGGTTTCGCAGCAAAAGAAAACGCGAAAACTAGATCATGGAACTCGCACACTTTTGGGGAATTCTCTTTATCTCGCTGCATGCGATGGTGCC
>DDZY01000015.1:3938-4868 GCA_002346525.1 Proteobacteria bacterium UBA2996 | reverse complement strand
TTTATCCTGAAAAAGCCTCACGCGGTTTTATCAATGGCCGTCCTGTCGCAATCCAGTCATTGCGTGAACTGGGTGCCCTGCTCACGGACATTCATGGCCAACACGAGCATCACCGGCTGCTGCAGCGAGAGGTCCAGCGTGCCGTCCTTGATGACAGTGCAGGCATTCGGGCGGACGTCCAGGTGCTGGCCGAAACGGCCTCCCAAATCTCCCAACGGGCGGCAGAACTCGCTCGAGCCCAGTCTGGCCTGGATACCCGCCGGGATCATGAAGCCCTGCTTCGCCATCAGGTTGACGAGTTGAATGCGCTTGAGCCCGATCCCGAAGAATATGCGGAGATTGGCCGAAAACATGCCCGTCTTTCCCACACCCAGGAACTCGCCCAGGGGGCGTGGGATTTGCTTCAGGAACTCGACCAGGCGGAGACGGCGTCTGCCTCCTCGGTGCTGACCAGAGCCGCCGGGCGACTGAACGACCTTGCCGCTTTTGATACGCGGCTTGCGGCGCTCGCCGATCAGGTCGACGGTCTTGGCGCACAACTCGGTGAAGTCGTCGGAGAACTTCAAGGGTACAGCGACGATTACGCGGTAGAGCCTGATGAGCTCGAGCGGATCAATCAGCGCCTTAGCGCGTTGCACGATGCCGGGCGCAAGTACCGTGTTCCCCCTGAGGCGCTCAAATCCCGTCTGGACGAAATGACCCACGAGCTTGAGGCCCTCACGGCCACCGTGAACGACCCACAGGTGCTCGAAGCGGAACTCAACGAAACGCGGCGCATCTATGACAAGCAGGCAAAAATGATTTCCAAGGCGCGTCAGGAAGCCGCTCAACATCTCGAAAAAAGGATCAATGACCAGCTGCCGTCGCTGGGGCTTGCCGCTGCCGTCTTTCGCGTGGCATTGCGCGAGGAAGACGCCGGCGCACATAGTC
>DDZY01000015.1:2320-3565 GCA_002346525.1 Proteobacteria bacterium UBA2996 | reverse complement strand
GCCCCTGGAGCGGGCAGCATCGGGGGGAGAGCTCTCCCGCGTCAGCCTGGCTATTCAGCTCACGGTTGCCCAAGCGACTCCGACCCCCTCGTGCATCTATGATGAGGTGGATGTCGGGATAGGGGGCCGGGTCGCCGAGATCGTCGGGCAGAAATTGAGGACGCTCGCGCAAAACCAGCAGATTCTGTGCATCACCCATCTTCCCCAAGTCGCCGCGCAGGGGCAGCAGCATCTTCGGGTTACAAAACGCCCGGGCGATGAGACGCAGGTAGAATTGGAGTCACTCGACGCGCCTGGTCGTACTGAGGAACTGGCAAGAATGCTGGGGGGTGTCGAAATTACCGCAAAGACCCGTGCCCACGCGGAAGAACTCCTTTCCCGGACCCTGACATGACCGCATTGATTCGTGCTGCGACAACATCAGACGTCCCGTCTATCCACTCGCTGCTCCGCGACTACGCTGACGATGGACGACTGCTTGCACGCTCGTCGGATGAAATCAATGAACGCCTTCGAGGATTTTTGGTCGCTGAGACCGATGGGGAGGTCTGCGGCTGTGGATCCCTTGAAATCTTTACTCGGGAACTGGGAGAAGTGCGCAGTCTCGCGGTCCATCCCAGCCGTCACGGACAGGGCCTGGGCCAGCAAATGGTGGATGGCATCGAACAAATGGCCCGGGAGCTCGGACTGACCCGGATGATCGCGCTGACTTACGTCCCGGGCTTTTTTCGTAAACTGGGCTACCAGATCGTCGCTATGGAAAGCCTCCCTGAGAAAGTGTTTGGTGTCTGCGTGACCTGCCCCAAGTTTGATCATTGCGATGAGATCGCAATGCAAAAATCACTCACGGACGCCTGAATGCCCCTGAGACTATTTGCATCCGGTATGATGCGTACCATGCGTTTCATCGGTCTTTCCCTGCCAAAAGCCATGCTCTGCCTGTTGATCGGAGCCTCGTTGCTGGCTTCCAGCGGCTGCGTTCGAAGTTATCGGGTGGAAATTCAACAGGGCAATGTCGTCAGTGCAGAACAGGTTGAAAAGATTACTCCGGGGACAACACGTAATGAAGTACGTTTCATTCTCGGCACACCGCTTATCGAGGATCCGTTCCATGCACAAAGATGGGACTATTTCTACAGTCTCGATCCTGCCAAAGGAGAGCCCGTGACCCAGTACCGGCTCAGTATCTGGTTTGAAAACGATCGGGTAGTGAGGAAAGTGGTCGAGGGCGCTGGACTGCCCGGA
>DDZY01000015.1:0-1949 GCA_002346525.1 Proteobacteria bacterium UBA2996 | reverse complement strand
GGTTACCCCTTCGGACGACTGACCCGCCTCCTCTCTGCCCGAAGCCGGCGCGCGTCGGTTGGGCTCAGCTCGAGCGGACGATAGATCTCGACCCGATCGCCCTCCGTGAGCGGCGTGTCGAGCTCCACCCGACGGGAAAAAATTCCAAGCGGTGCGCTCTCGACGTCAATATCGGGAAAGGCTTCCAGCACGCCGGACTGCGCCAGCGCATCGCGCACCCGCGCCCCGGAGCTCAGTTTGAGTGCTTCCTGGAACAGGCGCTGAGGCAGCGCGTAGACCACCGTCACGTTAAGCAAACTCACGTTCTCCGTACAGCGCCTTTGCGCGATCTACGAATGCGTCAATGAGTTCGGCGCAGATGCGGCTGAAGATCGGACCCAGCATCTTGTTGCCCAGGGCCCCCGACAGGGAAAAGTCCACTTCCAGTGAAACTTGACAGGCCAATGCATCGAGGGCCTTGAAACCCCACACGCCCTCAAGAGCATCAAAGGCCGCCCCTTCTTCCAGGGTCATGCCGATCCGGACATCAGAATCCATCCGGTTACGGGTGGTAAACGAGGTGCTCCAGCCCTTGTAGCTGATATCGATCCGCGCGAGGAGCGCATCTTCTGTGGACTCCAGGACCTCAGATGCACTGCACCAGGGCAGAAACTCATGATACCGGTCCACCTCACCCGCCAGTGCAAACATCTCGTGTGCACTGTAGGGAACGATCAGGGAGCGCTGAACTTTGGCCACAGGCTATTTGGGATTAGTCAAAACACTGATTATAAAACCCACGCAAGCACCAAATGGCGCCTAAGCCCTTAGAATGCGAGGAGCGCACAAAAAGCACTTCTGAACCGTAGCCAGCCCCGATGACCACGAACAAGGCCAAGTCAGACAACAATATCGCCCGCAATAAGAAGGCGTGGCATGACTACTTTATCGAGGAGGAATTCGAGGCGGGTCTCGTACTCCATGGGTGGGAAGTCAAAAGCCTGCGGGAGGGCCGCGCACAACTCAAGGAAAGCTATGTGATCATCCGCGCGGGCGAGCTGTATCTTTTTGGCGCCCACTTTTCTCCCTTGCCGGCAGCTTCAAGTCACATCTCTCCCGACCCAACACGTACCCGCAAACTTCTGCTGAACGCGAATGAAATCAGCAAACTGATCGGAGGCGTCGAGCGAAAGGGCTACACCCTGGTGCCGTTATCGCTTTACTGGAAAAAAGGTCGGGCAAAACTCAAGATCGCCCTCGCCAAGGGGAAGAAGCAGCACGACAAGCGCGCCAGTATCCGCCAACGTGAGTGGGACCGTGATCAGCATCGTCTGATGAAGCTGAACCGATAATCACAAACGCCTTATCTGACTGATTTTCCGGGGAAAGTATCTCTGGATTAGGATATAATTAGCCCTAGGCCATTATCGATGAAGAAACGGGGGCGACCTGGTTTCGACGTGGATTACAAAGCCATCGGAGCATGTCGAGGTGCAGATCTCCTCGTAAATCCAACTGCAAACTATTAGTTGCCAACGACGACAACTACGCCCTGGCGGCTTAATCCCTGCCAGTCTCTCCCCCGGCTCGCCCATGGGCTGGGATAAGAGGGATCAAATCACATGGGCTCGCGTGACGGGGTGCCCGTGACCCGCCGCGCCAAACTTAAGCGGGCTCGCCGTCCGTCACCCTGTCTGTCGGGGGACGTCCGGTCAAAATATTGACAGACTAAACATGTAGTCGCCGGTGAGTGGCGGATTTACGGACGCGGGTTCGATTCCCGCCGCCTCCACCAATTTGGTGTCAAAAAAGAGTATGAAGTAATCAGTGTTAAAGAATGGTTTGCACTGTTTTTTATTCCTATTCTTCCAACAGCAAATAATGAGGGAAGCGAGGAGTTCGTCGAATGCAGAACCTGCAAAAAAACATATGATACTGATGTCTTGGTGAAACTTACTGACAATCGGTGA
>DDZY01000038.1:1692-3514 GCA_002346525.1 Proteobacteria bacterium UBA2996 | reverse complement strand
GTGTAGTTGACCTTGTGTTGGCCAAAGATCATCTCCACTCGTCGCCAGGTGGCGAGGTGGCGTGGCGGCAGGATGAGTCCGTGGGGGCTGATGTCCTCAAGTTTGATGTTGGCCGCGCGTTTCCCGGCAAGAGGATGGTCGAGTGGGGTGATCAGCATGGTCTTAAACTCGAAGATCGGTCGGTAATCGATATCTTCGGGCACTTCAAGCATCGACCCCACAGCAAAGTCGGCTTGATCCGCCCGCAGCATCGCCATGCCGTCCCGTCCGGTCACATTGTGGAGCTTCAGACGGACTCCGGGATAGGCGTCAGCGAATTGCTTGATCACCTCCGGCAGGAGATAAAGAATGGTTGATTCCCCAGCCGCAATATTGATTTCTCCGCTGTTGAGGTCCCCCAATTCGCTCGCGAAGGATTCCGCGATGCCGTCTATGCCCTGAACGAGAGGTTGGGCCAGTTCCAAAAGCGATTCACCCTGGGCGGTGAGTCGGATGCTGGGCCCGCGTCGCTCGAAGAGCTCGACCCCAAGCTCGCGTTCCAGGGCCTGAATCTGCAGCGATACCGATGGCTGGCTGAGAAACAACTGCTCGGCCGCTCGGGAAATACTGCCAAGACGCGCCGCATAGCAAAAAGCCCGTAATTGCTTGAGACGGTTCTGTTTGTAGTAGGGGGGTGTACTCATCTGGCGCAAAAATACGTCTTAAAATCCTATAATTTACCCAGATAATACTAAATATTGAAATAATTATATTGATAAATACTTGGTCAGAGCGGAGACTGCAGCCATGGTCAGGCCAGTGGGTGTTGTGCTCTGAATTTAAAAGAAAAAGTCCAAAAGACGAGCGCCTGATACCGAGATTAAAAAGGTTTTAAATCACACCTAATTAAGCAGAGGTACATCATGATTGATCAAACTAAAGAGCAGAAAGCTCTGGAGTCAGAGTGGTCCGATAACCCCCGGTGGCGTGGCGTGCAGCGGGACTATTCAGCGGCCGATGTCCTGCGCCTACGCGGTTCTGTGCATATTGAGCACAGCCTTGCCCGCCTGGCTGCCGAGAAACTTTGGCGTCGATTGAATACGGATGATTTCCTGCCAACGCTCGGCGCGTTGACGGGTGGACAAGCGGTACAGCAGGTTAAGGCAGGCGCCAAAGCCATTTACCTGTCCGGCTGGCAGGTGGCTGCCGATGCCAACATCGCTGATGCGATGTATCCGGATCAGTCTCTTTATCCGGTCAATTCGGTACCGGCGGTGGTTCGCCGAATCAATAACGCGTTCAAGCGTGCCGACGAAATCCAGCATGCTTCCGGAAAAGACGACATCGATTACTTTGTACCGATTGTTGCTGATGCAGAAGCCGGTTTTGGGGGCGTCCTGAATGCCTTTGAATTGATGAAGGCCATGATCGAAGCCGGCGCCGGTGGTGTGCACTTTGAAGACCAGCTCGCTTCGGTGAAGAAATGCGGACATATGGGCGGCAAGGTACTTGTGCCGACGCAGGAAGCAGTACAGAAATTGGCTGCGGGACGTCTCGCGGCAGACGTTTGCGGTGTACCGACCGTGTTGCTGGCCCGCACCGACGCGAATGCGGCAGCGCTGCTGACCTCTGATGTGGACGAGCGTGATCGTGAGTTCGTCACCGGCGAAAGAACCAACGAAGGCTTTTACGTTACCCGTGCGGGCCTGGATCAGGCTATCGCAAGAGGTCTGGCCTACGCGCCGTACGCTGATCTCATCTGGTGTGAAACGGCTGTGCCGGATCTTGATGAAGCGCGTCTGTTTGCAGAAGCAATTCGCGCCGAGTACCCGGATCAGCTCCT
>DDZY01000038.1:0-1315 GCA_002346525.1 Proteobacteria bacterium UBA2996 | reverse complement strand
ACGATTGCGAAATTCCAGCGTGAGCTTGGCGCCATGGGCTACAAGTACCAGTTCATTACCCTGGCGGGAATTCATAACATGTGGTACCACATGTTTGATCTGACTCACGAATATGTCCGTAACGGAATGACGGCTTACGTGGACATGGTCCAGGAGCGTGAATTCGCGGCAGCCGATCGGGGTTATACCTTCGCAAGCCATCAGGCTGAGGTCGGTGCAGGCTACTTTGATGACGTCACCACGGTCATCCAGGGCGGAAGCTCCTCTGTCACCGCCATGACTGGCTCCACGGAAGAAGAGCAGTTCGCGACCGGCTAAACACCGGATCCCGGAAAACCAGGACCGGCGGTAGGGTTGCCTGCCGCCGGTTTTTTTCGCCCCCACATCAGCAAATTTGCCGTGATGCAGTCTTGATAAATACCGGGGTGTGTCCTTATATAATTATCGGGTATTAAAGCCAGAATGTGCCGTTAAACCGTCATGAGTGATCGCAGGGAAATTCAGCAAACTTCCGGAACGTCGGTAGAAGAGGCCAAACCGCGTCTGAAGAAACCACGTATGTTCCGCGTGCTTCTGGTGAACGATGACTATACGCCCATGGAGTTTGTGGTCATGGTGTTGCAGCGCGTCTTCAAGTTGCCTCATGAGCAGGCCGTCCAGGTGATGCTCAAAGTTCATACCGAGGGCGCGGGTGTCTGCGGCGTGTTCACGGCCGAGGTGGCAGAGACCCGGGTCCGGGAGGTTCTGGGTCTCGCGCGTGAAAATGAGCATCCCTTGCAATGCACGATGGAGCCTGAATAAAAATGCTTTCCAGTGAGCTCGAAGCCTCGCTGAATAGCGCAATCCAAAGCGCTCGAGATGCTCGACACCAGTACATCACGGTGGAGCATTTGCTGACGGCTTTGCTTGACAACCCGCCGGCAGTGAAAGCCATTAAAGCCTGCGGCGCACAAGTGTCAGGGCTTCGGGAGAAATTGCAGGCATTTCTGGAACAGCATGTACCTATGCTCGAAGAAGACGAACAGACGGATCCGCAGCCGGCGGTCGGGTTCCAGCGGGTGATTCAGCGTGCGATTTTGCACGTGCAAAGTTCGGGCAAGCGTGAGGTGACCGGTACCAACGTCCTCATCGCGATCTTTGCCGAGAAGGATTCCCATGCAGTGTATTTCCTGGGTGAGCAAGGTGTCTCGCGGTTTGACATCGTTAACTACGTATCGCACGGCATTAGCGGGGATGAAAAGCTGCGGGAACTGCCTTCTCCGAATGAAGCCGATGAAGAGTTATCTGATGAAGACTTTCAGAATGCCTTATCTGC
>DDZY01000046.1 GCA_002346525.1 Proteobacteria bacterium UBA2996 | reverse complement strand
CAACTTGTTTACGCTATCTGATGGCTCGAAAAAATTGCTCGACGGCCTAGCCGAGGAGCGTGAAGGCGACTCCGAATCAAGCCCACTCGAAATTCGTTTTTACGTTACGCGGGGCGAAAAGGGAGTCCCCGTCGTTGTGAACGAACACGGCACTCGTGTGGAAGATTTGCTTGATCAATACAAGGCGTACGGTGGCAGCAATGTGGAATTGCAAAAAATCAACCCAAGACGAGATACCGACGCAGAAGAGTTGGCTGTGAATGATGGTATTCGACTACTTAACAACGCATTCTACATTGGTATGGCGATCAGCTACCTCGACAGCACTGAGGTCATTCCAGTATTGGATCCGTCTCGGGCAACCAACCTTGAATATGATATTTCCCGCGCCATCAAGAACGTCCTCAAGTTGAAAGATGACCGAGAAACCGTCGGCGTGATGAGCAGCCTCAACGTCTGGGGCGGCGCGGATCCCACAAACCCAATGGCCATGATGAACCGTGGACAGCAGCAACCACCCTGGTACTTCCTGCAACAGTTGCAACGCGACTTCAATGTGGAACGCATTGAACCGGCGGCAGCGGAAATCCCAGCAGCCGTGAATGTATTACTGCTTATTCATCCAAAAAATGTCTCGGAGGCTACCGAGTACGCGATAGACCAGTTTGTCCTACGTGGCGGAAAATTGATCGCCTTTGTCGATCCCCTGGCCCAACGAGATGATTCCGGGCAACAAAACCCGCAAATGCGCATTCCGGGGCTAGGAGGCGGTTCGAACTTGAACCGCCTATTCGATAAGTGGGGTGTTCCCTTTGACAATAGCCAGGTTGTCGCCGACTTCAACTACCGCCTCAATCAGCGCGATCCGATTGCCCAAGGGCGATTGCAACCGGCATATCTTGCATTGAACAAAAATGCGCTGAACCCGGAAGAAGTTGTCACACGTGACCTTGGAACGATACGTCTTCCCTACGCAGGTAGTTTTGACACAAGTAATGTTGCCACCGGCTTGAAAGTTACCGAACTAATTACCAGTTCCGAGGAAGCCAAACTTGTCGATGGCATGTCATCACAGTTCAACGGGTCTAAGATCATGGATTCATTTTTAACTGGCAGCACAGACGGCAAACCAGTCGGCACCAAGAAACATATCCTCGCACTGAAACTCCAAGGCAAATTCACGACGGCCTTTCCAAACGGGAAACCGGCTGCTGAAGAAAATAACCCGCCCAAGTCCGATGAAACGCAAACCGATTCTGCTGAGCATCTAACCGAGTCCAAGGAGGACAACTTTGTTTGCCTCGTTGGTGACACAGATATTCTCGTCGACGATCATTTTATACTACAGCAACGCTTCCAGATCAGTGAGAATATCCCATTTGTACAGAACCTAGTTGACCATTTTGGTGACGACACGCTGATCAACATTCGGAGCCGGAATCAGAACCGACCGTTTACCACCATTGTTGAACTCGAGAAGGAGGCTCAGGAAAAATTCGAAGATAAACTCAAGGCGCTTGAGGCGGAGCAACAGGAGATTCTACAGGAAAAAACCAAATTGGAAAGTGCCGGTGAAGGCAGCAACCAGTTCACGCTCCGAATTGATCCCGAAGCGCTGAAGGATATCCAGGCCAAGGAACTTGAAAAACGCAAACAGATCCGTGAAATACGAAAGCAACTACGGTCTGAGATTGATCTAATTCAACTCAAGATCCAGCTTGCCAACATCGGCCTGATGCCGCTGCTGGTGATCCTGTTTGGCATTGGCTTTTTTATCCGCAAACGGAAGAAAACCGCAGCAGTCTGACACCCATGAAAGGAAAACAACTTCTCATCGCCGTTATCGCCCTGGGAGTTCTGGGGGGGATCGCCTACTTCACCTCGATCAAGGATCGGAACGGCACATCTTCGGAAAAGACCGGTATCGGCAAAACAGTTGTCACCGATCTTGACCCGGCAAAGATCGCCACGATCGCCATCAGCGACGGGGATGGTTCCATCACTCTTGCCCAGCAGGATGAAAAATGGGTCGTGACGGACCGAGACGGCTTCACTGCCAAGTTCGACGACATCCAGAAACTGGTTAGCAGTGCCGTGAGCCTCAAGGCCCTACGCCAAGTCCGTGCCAGTAAAAAACAGCACGGACGGTTCGGGCTGCTCGACCCTGCAGATAACGAGACCAACACCGGCACACGCGTCGAGTTCAAAGACGCAGAAGGGCAGATACTCAAAAGCCTGTTGCTCGGCAAAAAGGGAAGCGCCAATACCGGGGAGAACGCCGGCTCGCCGTTTGGTTCCTCCGACAACCATCGCTATGTGCTGTCCGATGGCAAGGTGACTGTGATCGCGATCGATTATTCGAGCGCGCTCAACGATGTCAGCGCCGACCCCGCCAACTGGCTGAATAAGGATGATTTTTTCAAGGTCGAAAAAGTCAAGTCGGTTGCAATCACTCAACCAAATGAGGCTGACTCATGGACGCTGAACCGTGCCAAGGAGGGCGACGACATGTCACTGGTCGATGCCAAGCCGGAGGAAAAACTCGACTCCTCAAAAGGCAACAGTGCCGGCCGTGTGTTTGGATATCCGAGCTTTGACGACGTTGCCAGCAAATCGGCCAAGCCGGAGGAGATCGGGATGGACAAGGCTGTCACGGCGACTATCGACACGTTTGAGGGCTACCAATATGTCGTCAAGATGGCCAAGCAGGGCGAGGATCACTACATGACTCTTTCAGCCAGCGGCACACGCATCCCGCAGGAGGATGAAACCAAGGCCCGGGAGCCTCAAGCGGACGAAACCAAGCCGCGCGAACCGGGCAAGGATGAAAAACCGGAGGACGCCAAGCAGCTCGACCAGGAGCACGCCGACAGCTTGGCCAAGCGCATCGCCGAACGCGAGCAGGCCCACAAGGACAGCTTGGCCAAGCTCAAAACGGACCGGGACAAGACTTTCGCCGACAACCTGGCCAAGCTGGCCAAGCTCGAGGGATGGACCTTCAAGGTCTCCAGCTACACGTTCGACGCCATCTACAAGACCCGCGCCGAGATGATGGAGGAAGAAAAAGAGGAGGAAGCCGCCGACACCACGGCTGACCCGGGGGCTCCTGAAGATGACTCAGCCCAAAATAATAAGGCCAATGGCGAGGCATTCCTCGCTGAGAACAAGTCCAAGGATGGGGTAGTCACGACCGACAGCGGTCTGCAGTACAAAACGATCAAAGAAGGAGACGGTTCCTCTCCGGGCCAAACCGACTCTGTGACAGTGAACTACAAGGGTACATTGATTGACGGCACTGAGTTCGACAGCGGGCAAGGCATCAGCTTTCCACTTAACGGGGTCATTCGGGGCTGGACCGAGGGGCTGCAGTTGATGAAGACCGGCGGTACAACCCGATTCTTCATC
>DDZY01000021.1 GCA_002346525.1 Proteobacteria bacterium UBA2996 | reverse complement strand
CCTACTTGATTGATGAGAAGCGCAAGCTGCATATCTGTGGCAACAACCCAGACTGCGCAGGCTTTGAAATCGAACACGGCGAGTTCAAGGTAAAGGGCTACGATGGGCCCACGCTGGAGTGCGACAAGTGCGGTGCGGAGATGCAGTTGAAGACAGGACGCTTTGGTAAGTACTTCGGCTGCACGGCTGAGGCGTGCAAGAACACCCGCAAACTGCTGCGAAACGGCGAGCCTGCACCGCCGAAGGCGGATCCCATTCCCATGCCGGACCTGCGTTGCGAAAAAGTGGACGATTTTTACCTGCTGCGCGACGGAGCTTCTGGAATATTTCTCGCTGCCAGCCAGTTTCCCCGTAACCGGGAGACGCGTGCACCACTGGTTAAGGAAGTTGCAAGCGTTGCGGATCAACTGGATCCCAAGCATCGTTACCTTGCTTTGGCGCCCAGGGAAGACCCTCAAGGTAATCCCGCACAAATCCGCTATAGCCGAAAGACCCGCGAGCAGTACGTCATGACCGAGTCTGACGGCAAGACAACCGGGTGGAAGGCTTTTTATCGTAACGGTGAGTGGGAAGCGTTGGAAAAAGCGCCGCCGGTGCGTAAAACCACTCGAAAGAAGACCAAGGCCGCGAAGAAAAAGACCAAGGTCGCGAAAAAGAAATCCGCCGGCACACCCTCCACCGCACCCTGAGCGGTTTGTGTAATGCTAGAAAAGCCCCTCCATGGGATCCTCTTTGGACTGCGCGTGCGGGATAGTCGGTTGGGTTCCGGCAACAAAAAATTCGAGATAGCCTTCAGGATCTTCTGCGTCGGTCGGTAACCCGCTTTGGCGATTCACGCGAAGGCGGATGATGTTCTCCGGAATCCGCTGTCTGGTGTGTGCTTTGCCTGACAACGCGGTTTCCATGAAATCCAACCAGATCGGCAGTGCGGCCCGCGCGCCTGATTCTCCCTGGCCCAAATCCTGTGGATGGTCAAAACCGACCCAGACAGTGGCCACGACATTGGAACTGTACCCCGTGAACCAGGCATCGAAATAATTGTTGGTGGTTCCGGTTTTACCCGCCGTGTCATCCCGGCTCAGCCTTTGTGCTGACTGACCGGTGCCGGAGCGAATGACTTCGCGCATCATGCTGTCTAGGAGAAAAGCGTTCTGCGCAGAGATGACGCGCTGTGAGAAGCGTCGATCCGGTGAGGTGGCCGAAGCATCCGATGCCGCAGTAAACGATGTCTCACACCCGGAGCAAGACATCTGCCGATTGGCGTATTCGACAATCTGACCGGAAGGATCTTCAACCCGGGCGATAAAAAAAGGTTCCACAAGATAACCCCCGTTGGCAAAGACACTGTAGGCTCGGGCGACCTCTATAGGCGTCACCGTGGCCGAACCTAGGGCGAGGGATAATCCCTGAGGAAGCCGGGTACGGTCGAAGCCAAACTTCTCAAGATAGTCGCGTACCGCTTCCACGCCGAGCGCGCGAACCAAACGAACCGATACAAGATTCAGCGATCTGCTCAGCGCTTCGCGCAATCGGGTAGGTCCGAAAACCTTCTTGCTGTAGTTCTGTGGTCGCCAGTCGCCCCCGACGTCATCCTCGATGACAACCGGCGCTCCACTGACCAGGCTGGCAGGAGTAAATCCGTTCTCGAGTGCGGCGGAGTAGATGAAGGGTTTGATATTGGAGCCGGGCTGGCGCAGCGCCTGCGTGGCCCGGTTGAAATTACTCTTCGCGAAATCGAAGCCGCCGACCAGTGCCAACAAGGATCCGTCTGACGGGTTGAGCGAGATGAGGGCACCCTGAACCTGAGGCACCTGTGCCAGACGGAGCTCATCTTGGGTACTGCGTGAAAGATAAACGACGTCTCCGGGATGCAGAATCTGCGATGGACTGCGAGATGTCCATCGCCACCCCTCGTAACCGATGGAAGCGGGTCCTCGCTCGGCAGTCAGGACTTCGAGCGCATCGCCCCCGGGCCGCAAAACCATCGCGGGTATCAACCCGCCGACAGAGCGATACTGTGACAGCGTCTCAATGCGATCGGCTGATGCCGTGACTTTGGCGGGATCGATAGTTCCGGCTGGCCCTTGATAGCCGTGACGTTCGCTATACGCAAGAAGTCCCCGGGTCAAGACGTCTGTGGCCGCGCTCTGATAATGGCTGTCGATAGTGGTGTATACCCGAAAGCCGGATTCATATGCCGAGGGGCCGTAGCGGGAGAACATGTACTCGCGCACCATCTCGCTGACATAAGGCGCGTCAATCTCGATTTCCTGACGATGCCGGGCGGCGGTCAGCGGCATCGTCGACGCCTCCTCAAATGCGGCGTCATCGATCAGGTTCAGTCCTTGCATGCGGCGCAGCACATAATCGCGACGCTCAAGAGCCCGGGCCGGATTGCTTACTGGATTGATGTTTGATGGCGCTTTGGGTAGGCCCGCCAGCATCGCAAATTGGGCCAGGGTGAGTTCAGCCAACGGCTTGTTGTAATAAAAAGCGGCTGCCGCCTGAAAACCGAACGATCGATGCCCCAGAAAGATTTTGTTGACGTAAAGTTCAAGGATCTCGGCTTTATCGAGTTCCCGTTCGAGTTTGAAGGCGAGCAGGGCCTCCTTGATTTTTCGGGTATAGGTCTTTTCCCGGGAAAGGAAATAGTTGCGCGCGACCTGCATCGTGATCGTGCTCGCACCCTGACGGGTTTGTCCGGATTTCAGGTTAGTGATGAGGGCCCGGGCAACGCCAAGCGGATCAACTCCGTGATGACTGAAGAAACGGTCATCCTCTGCAGCCAGGATCGCGTTGATCAGGTCTTTGGGCGTGTCCTCAATCCGGATGGTAATTCTTCTCTCATCTCCGAATTCACCCATGAGTCTGCCGTCGACGCTGTATACGCGAAGAGGTTCTTTGAGCCTGATGTCTTGCATCACGCTTGTTGGGGGGAGATCGGGCCAGATCACGGTAATGACCGTGATGAGGGCAGCCGAGATCCCGCCAACGGCAAGCGCAAGTAGCCAGAAAAGGGCTCGAATGAACATAGAAAACAGTGGGCAGGTGGTTGCCGACATCCAGATCGTGCCGGACTGTGGAATTTTATCAAACCCTAGCGTGTGACACCCTACCCGGGGGGTCAGGGTACACTTATCCTATGGGAATCTTTCGCAGAGCGAAGCGGCCAGCACTGGGTATCGATATCGGCAGTGCTGGCGTCAAGGTGCTGGAACTGTCCACCGCCGGCAGAGGCTTTAAAGCGACCCGCGCGGGCGTTGAACCGCTGCCAAAAAATGCCATCGTGGAGCATCGCGTCAACGATTTGCGACTGATCAGCGACGTGGTCCGACGGGCAGTGAGTCACTCGCGCAGTTCCCGCAAAAAAGTAGTGGTGTCGGTTCCCCAAACCCACGTCATTACCAGAACCATAAATCTGCCCGCGGGCCTCGCCGAACGCGAAATTGAAGAGCAGGTCATGATCGAAGCGGCTCAGCAGATCCCACACCCTCTGGATGAGGTCAATCTGGATTTTGAGGTCTCTGGCGGGGCGCGGAACGGAAACGATGACCAAATTACGATCACAGCCTGCCGTAAGGAAATTGTCGAAGATTATGCTGCGGTCATGGAGCTTGCAGGTCTCAGCGCAATGATCGTTGACGTGGGGCTAGCCGCTGTTGAGCGGGGTTACGGTTTTGTCGCGCAGACCCTGGGTGATTCGCTGGAGGGACGGGCGATTGCGCTCATGGATTTTGGCGATGTCACGACGCGGCTGGATCTTTTTGTTGACGGTCGTTCGATTTACGGCCGTGAACAGAATTTCGGCGGTCGCATTCTTACAGAGAATGTGCGCTCCCGTTATGGCATCGACTACCGTGAAGCGGAAGCGCTTAAACGCGGTGGGGATCTGCCGCAGAATTATGAGCAGGATTTGTTGGAACCGTTTCGCCAGGCTATGGCGCGTGAGGCGGCCCGCAGTGTTGAGTTCTGCCTATCAGCCCAGCTGGGCCTGGACCGGGTAGATGCATTGGTCATCAGCGGCGGTTGTGTGCAGATCGAGGGTACCGCTGCTCTGATTGAATCCCATGTGGGTGTGCCGACTGTGCTCGGCGATCCTTTCGGCCCCGGAAGTGCAATCAAGGCAAACAAACTGGTTGCGAGATACGGGCCCAGTATGATCAAGGCGGCTGGCCTGGCGATCCGGGGAGCAGGATGAACCAGGGAGTGAATCTGCTACCTTGGCGCGAAGAGCGCCGCCAACGTCAGCGGCGTCGTGCCGCTACGACTTCGGCAGTACTGGTGCTGATCGCAGTCGGAATCCTCGGTGGTGTCTGGTGGTCACAAGACCGTGATCTCAAGTATCAGCAAAGCCGAAATCAATATCTGCTTAACGCTATTGCCGAGGTGGAAGCGCAGCTTAAGGAGATCGATGATATCGAGGAACGCAAGGAGGCGCTCCTCACCCGCATGGCCATTATTCGTGAATTGCAATCCGAACGCGTCACCCTGGTACGGGGCATGACTGAGTTGGCGACGACCATCCCCGAAGGGATCTTCTTCTCATCACTGCAGCGTAGTCCGGAGGGCGTCAGCCTGACGGGTATGGCTCAGTCCAGTTCACGGATTTCGGCTCTGATGGAGCAGTTGACCAACACGCCGTCATTCGATCAGCCTGAATTGAATGTGATCAATGTTGGTGATACGCAGGAATTCGAACTGTGGGTTTCGTCGGTACGGTCAGAGACAGATCAACTCACACCAGAGGACCCACAATGATGAATTGCTGGGCAAAGCGCTAATGAGTTGGCTTGATGATCTGCGAGGTGTAGATATCAACGATCCGGCAGAGTGGCCGCCCTGGTTTGTGGTCGTCGTGTCTTTGTTGGTATGTGCGGCACTGATCGGCGGCGGATGGCAGTTTCTAATTCGTGACCAGCGGCTCAGCCTTGAGTATGAGCAGGATCATGAAGCCGAGCTTCGACGGACTTTCACGATCAAAAAAGGAATGGTAGTCAATTTGCCGGCCTACCGGGCCCAAATGGTTGAGATAGAGACCATGCTGGCCGAGCTCGTACAGCAACTGCCGGACAGCAGCGAGGTACCTTCCTTGCTGATTGCGATCACCGAAGCCGGTGCGCGCCGAGGACTTGAATTCGTCGTGTTCGATCCGCAGGAACAGGAACTGGGGGATTTTTACTCCACGCTTCCGATTCTGATGGAAGTCAGAGGCGGATATCACCAGCTGGCAAACTTCATCAGTGACCTGGCGCAGATGCCGAGGATTGTCACGGTCGGGGATATGGAGATTACCGCCGATGAAGCAGGCGTATTGACTTCGTCTTTGGTCGTTAAGACCTATAGTTATCTATCGGGAGGCCTCTAAAGGATGTGGCCTGACACCAGAGAGTTCAGATCACGATTACGGATCGGGTGGCTTGTCACCATCGTGCTGACGGTAGCAGGATGCGCGGAAGAGCGCACGTTGAGTGATCTGACACAGTTCGTCGAAACGACCCATCGCGATACGGTGCCCAAGGTGGAGCCGCTACCGGAGCAGATGCCTGTGGTCTCGGTGACCTACCAAGCAGACCCGAGTCAAGATCCTTTTGCGCGGAGCAATGTATTCGGCACGCCAGAAGCACAAGTGATAGCCGAACCTGAGCCGGATCCCCTGGAACCCGATGCTGACCGGGCGCCAGAGCTTCTGGAGCAGTTCCCACTGGACGCGCTGCAGATGCTGGGTACGCTGCAGTTGGAAGGCGCCACCTGGGCGCTCGTCAGTGCGCCCGATGGGGAAATCCACCGCGTTATGGTGGGGTCCTATCTGGGCCAGAATAACGGCAAGATCGTTGCCATTGACTCGTCAGAGGGCGTACTCCGGATCGAGGAACGCTATCGGGGAGTCTCAGGCCGATGGGAACTTCGTCCAAGCGAAATGCGTTCTGGCAGATAACCGCCCGTGACCTGGTGTAAATTCAGCATGATGCGTTCCTTACCGTCTTTCAATCGCCTCAGGAAAAAATCGATCCTATGGGTGCTCGCCGCTTTGCTGAGCTTAGTCGAGACACCGGTTTTCGCGGACGATGGGCCGACCATTACACGTATAGATCACGCCAGCCTTTCTGGAGGTCGAATGCAGATCGATATCTACTCCTCGACTGCGCTGCCGTCGCCCCGAGTGTTTCGAACAAGTGCTCCGGACCGGATTGTCCTGGATTTTTTTGGCGTCCGATCGGAACTTAAGTCCTCAATGATCGATGTGGGACGAGGGGCAATCGAGAACATCCTGATTGCCCAGGACGAGGAGCGGTCGAGAATGGTCATTAACCTGATTTCCGCAGTCGGGTTTGTGTCCGAGGTGGCTGATAACAGACTGACCCTGGTGATGGATCCGGTGATCGCCGGTTCAGGCGACGGTGCTGATGACGACATATCCGAAGACCCAATAGCGCAGACCGGCCAGGATCTCACTCGGATCGGATTAATTGACTTTCGGCGCACGCCCGAAGGCGCAGGCCGCGTCATTCTCGAGTTTGACAGCGAGCAGGCGTTGGTGGATGTGCATGAAAACCTGGGAGAAGTGGTGCTGGATATCTCAGGCGGTCTGCTCGACGAGGCGCTTGTACGGAGACTGGACGTGATCGATTTTGCAACGCCGGTTCAGTTTATCGATGCGTTTGCAACTGACAGCGGCGCCCGGGTTGTTGTAGCGCCGCGGGGCGAGTTCGAGTTCGCTTCGGTCCAGTCCGGAAAACGCTTTACCCTTGATGTGTCTGTTAAGCCGGTCTCCGGGGAGGATGATCAGGCGATCGCGTACAGCGGCAAGATGATCAGTTTCGATTTTCAAAACATTCCGGTCCGTAGCGCGTTGCAGCAAATTGCCAACGAGACCAATCTGAATTTCGTCATCAGTGATTCTGTTGCGGGAGACATGAGTCTTCGACTCAAGGATGTTCCCTGGGATCAGGCGCTTGACACGATCATGCAGACCAAAGGTCTGGCGCGACGTCAGCAGGGCAATGTGGTCTGGATTGCGCCGGCAGAGGAAATTACCAATCAGGAACGTCTGGTGCTGGAGGCGTCGCGTCAGGTGAGCGAACTTGAGCCACTGGTCTCCGATCTGATCCAGATCAACTATGCCAAGGCGGAAGATATCGCGAATCTGCTCAAGTCGGTGCGGGCTATTGAGCCCGATGTCCAGCAATCCATGTTCGGCAGTGTTTCCGTGTCGGAGGTTCCGACCGAGGAAAATCGACTGCTGTCCGATCGGGGCAGTGTCACCGTAGATGAGCGGACCAACTCTTTGCTGATTCAGGATACGGCGCAGAAAATCCGCGAGATCCGTGAGCTCATCAGTGAGTTGGATCGTCCTGTGAAGCAGGTGCTGATCGAGACCAGAATCGTGGAGGCCAACGAAGACTTCAGCCGCAATATCGGTGTAAAGCTCGGCCTTACCGGAATCAACAGTAATACGGACCTGGGATCGATGATGGGTTCGGGATCCCTCGCCAATACCGCGACGGTGCGCAATGATGGCATCAGCTCTAGTGGAGATGGATCTCTGGGGGTCAACCTGCCGGCCCAGGGCATCGGTTCGGTTTCCCCGGCGTCGTATGCTTTTACCCTGGCCAAAGCGGGTGCCGGATGGGCCTCACTAATCGATCTTGAAATTTCTGCGCTTGAGGCCGAAGGCAACGGCAAGATCGTGGCCAATCCGAGGCTGTTGACGGCGGACAAGCAGGAAGCCCATATCGAGCAGGGTCAGGAGCGTATTTTTACGACCAATACCCTGGGAGAGGGAACCGTCGTCACAAAAAAGGCGGTATTGGGGCTCACCGTCACGCCGCAGATCACGCCGGACGATCGCGTCATTCTGGATGTCTTCGTGACCAAGGACTCGTTTGTCTCGCCCACAGAGGAAAATATCAACACCCTTCAGGTCCGGACCCAGGTACTTCTGGATAATGGGGAAACCATTGTGCTGGGGGGTATCTATACCCAGCAGACTTCTGAAAGCGTATCGAAGGTGCCGGTGCTGGGAGACCTGCCTGTGCTCGGCCCGCTTTTCAGAACCAAGGGAATCCTCGATAATCGGCGGGAACTGCTGATTTTCCTTACGCCAAGAATCATCAATCCCGTCCTGACCGCCGGCTAGACGCAGGTTGGCGGGAAGTTGCTTTAGGACTCAATCGATCCGGTTTCATGATCTCTGCAAGTAATATTTATCTCGTGGGCCCCATGGGTGTGGGCAAGACCACGGTGGGCCGCTCTCTTGCCAAAAGTCTTGGGATGGAGTTTGTCGATTCTGATCAGCAGATTGAGGAGCGCACCGGCGTCAGCATCAGCACCATTTTTGATATCGAAGGGGAGGCGGGATTTCGTGAGCGCGAAGCCAAGGAGATCTTTGAACTGGTGAAGAGGACGAATATCGTCCTTGCGACCGGAGGCGGAGCTGTTACGCGGGAGGATGTTCGCAAGGCGATGCGGCACAACGGCCTCATGATCTACCTTCATGCGACGCTGGAGATGCTGGTAGAGCGGACCCGTTCCAGTAAAAATCGTCCGCTTCTGAATACCGGCGCCGATCCGCGTGAAGTGCTGGAGGCATTGATGCTTGAGCGAGATCCTCTCTATCGTGCTGAAGCGGATATTGTTTTTGAGACGGACTCCCGCTCGCCGCATGCCGTCGCGCGGGATATCTGCGCGGAGATTCGCAAACGTTGGCAACGCTGAACGTTGAGCTCGGCAACCGAAGTTACCCGATCATGGTCGGGAACGGGTTGCTGAGAAACGAAGCACTACTCGCCCCCTATCTCGCCGGTGATGAGGTGGTCGTCGTCACCAACGAGACGATCGCACCCCTGTACCTCGATCAGGTCACTACGTCGCTGAAAGACCGCCGCCTTATCTGTCAGGTGCTTCCGGATGGAGAGCAGTTCAAGAATCTTGACACGTTGCAGCGCATCTTCGACACCCTGCTGGAGAATCGGTGCAGCCGCGCCGCTACCCTGATCGCGCTCGGCGGTGGGGTGATCGGCGATGTGGTTGGATTCGCGGCGGCATGCTACCAACGCGGGATTCCCTTTATTCAACTGCCCACGACACTGCTGGCACAGGTCGATTCGTCTGTCGGCGGCAAGACAGCCGTTAATCATCCGCAAGGGAAAAATATGATCGGGGCTTTTCACCAGCCTGCGTGCGTGGTTTCCGATACCGGGACACTGACCACCCTGGAGCCTCGTCAATTGGCAGCGGGCATTGCGGAGGTCATCAAGTACGGCCTCATTCGGGATCGGACATTTTTCATCTGGCTTGAAGAAAATATTGGGCGACTGCTGCGCTACGAGGATGACGCGCTGGAGTTCGTGATTCTGGAATCCTGCCGGCATAAGGCGCAGGTGGTGGCCAATGACGAAAGGGAGGCCGGTGAAAGAGCGCTCCTTAATCTTGGACATACTTTTGGTCATGCGATCGAAGCCGCGACGGACTATGTCGGTTGGCTGCATGGCGAAGCAGTCGCCGTGGGTATGGTGATGGCAGCGACCATGTCTCAGAAAATGGGTTGGCTGGACGTAGCAGAGGTTGAGCGTGTTCGGGAGTTGGTGAAACGAGCGGCCCTTCCGGTTATGCCTCCGGCCGCGATGTCGCCGAACGATTTCATGAAACACATGACCGTTGACAAAAAAGTCAGCGGCGGGCGAATCCGCCTGGTGCTGTTGAATGAGATTGGCCAAGCATCACTGAATTCAGATTATCCTGACCAATTGCTGGCTGAGGTGCTCGACGAGTTCAGCGCGTAAAGCAGTTAGCAGAACTGCACCATTGCGGGGCAGTCTCTTGTTCCATAAGCAGTATTCTTTCCCACCATAAATCCTTACCGTTTGAAGCAGTTTACCTCTGTCGGTATACTCATTCGGCCGTCGCGTCCAAGTGTGATTCGGGAGCGGCTCCTGCCTGTTGACGGGCGCTAAGTCCGCTTCCGTTTTTCGCCTCTTAATCGCGCTTCGGGGATTAATGTCTCGCGACACCCAATTGGCAACTGTCGGTAACCCTCCTGACTTGATGAACGCTTTGAAGACAACGATCCGTCAGCGGCGTGGTCTGTATGACCCCGCCTACGAGCACGACAGTTGTGGCGTGGGGTTGGTGGCGCACATCAAAGGTGTTCCCAGCCGTGCAATCGTCGATGACGCCTATGCAGTCCTCAAGAGCATGGAGCACCGTGCCGGTGTAGGGGCGCAGCCCAATAGCGGCGATGGGGCAGGCATGTTAACTGCGTTGCCTTACGATTTTCTTGCGCGGGTAGTGCCTAAGGAGCTGGGCGCCGAGTTGCCCGCCCGCGGCGCGCTGGGGGCCGGACTGGTCTTTTTGCCTCGCGATGCCAAAGAACGGTCATTGTGTAAAAACGAAGTTGAATCGCTCGTCGCTGAGCACGGTCAGCAATTAATCGGCTGGCGTGTCGTCCCCGTCGCGTCGGACGAGGCCGATCTGGGTGCTGCGGCGAGACTGACCGAACCTTGCAGTGAGCAGTTGCTCGTTGGCGCCGCACCCGGTTTGGATCAGGATGCGTTTGAGCGACAGTTATTCCTGATCCGCAAAGCGGCGAGTCACAAATTGCGCACGCACGCAGCACTTACCCAGGCAAAGATGTTCTATATCTGTTCACTCTCCAGTCGGGTCATGATCTACAAAGGGATGCTGCGCACCCTGCAGTTGATGGATTACTTTCCGGATCTGAAGGCACCGGACTATGTGAGCCATCTCGCGATGGTGCATGCCCGCTTTTCGACTAACACCTTCCCCAGTTGGGACCGGGCACACCCGATGCGGTTGATTGCCCACAATGGCGAGATCAATACCTTCAGGGGTAACCGCAACTGGATGCAGGCCCGTGAAGGTGCGATGCAGAGCGACGACTTCGGGGATGATCTCGTTTCTCTTTTCCCGGTGATTGAGCCAGACTGTTCAGATACCAGCGGGTTGGATAATGCGCTGGAATTTTTATTGAGAACCGGGCGATCCCTGCCGGAATCCATTCTCATGATGATTCCCGAGGCGTGGCAGAAACACGAGTCTATGGATTCGGCCAAGCGCGCGTTTTATGAATATCACTCTGCGATGATGGAGCCTTGGGACGGTCCTTCGTCGGTGACTTTCACCGACGGACGGTGTATCGGCGCCGTGCTGGATCGCAATGGATTGAGACCCAGTCGTTATTACGTTACCGCGGATGATCGTGTCGTCATGGCGAGTGAGGTTGGCGTATTGGATCTGGCGCCTGATGAAATCGTCGAAAAGGGTCGTCTTCAGCCGGGGCGGATGTTTCTTATCGACTTTGATAAAGGCGCGTTGATACCGGATGCTGACGTCAAAGCGAGCCTGGCGCAGCGGCGTCCTTACGGGACTTGGCTCAAGCAAGAGCGTATTGAACTGTCGGACCTTGTGGTGCCGTCGCAGGTCCCCGGACTGGATTCCGATTCCCTGATACCCCGTATGCGCGCTTTTGGCTATACACGGGAGAGTCTCGATTTCATGCTGATTCCTCTGGTGCATGAAGAGCGGGATCCTGTGGGGTCGATGGGTAATGACTCTGCGCTCGCCTGTCTTTCCGATCAGCCCCGACTGACTTACGATTATTTCAAACAACTGTTTGCGCAAGTCACCAATCCCGCGATCGACTCGATTCGCGAGGATATGATTATGTCGCTGGAGTGTTTCATCGGTCCCGAGCATAATCTGCTCGAGACATCGGCGGCGCATTGTCATCGACTGAGGGTGCCTCACCCCATCCTGACGCACGATGAAACCGCTGCGCTCAAGGCCCTGGATCATCGCGGCTGGCAGAGCCAGATTATTGATGTCACTTTTGACCGGGCTTCTGGAGCCGAAGGGCTGGTGCCGGTACTGCAGCGCATATGCGCAGAAGCGGAAGCAGCAGCGGATGCCAACACCAGCATCGTCATCCTGTCCGATCGTGCAGTAGCTGCGGATCGTCCAGCAGTCAGTATGCTGCTTGCCGCGGGTGCGGTACATCAGCATCTGGTCCGCTGTGCCAAACGGACTCGTCTTGCGCTTGTGGTCGAAACCGCAGAGGCCAGCGAAGTCCACCATCATTGCCTGCTCATCGGCTTTGGTGTTGATGTAATCAATCCGTATCTCGCGCTGGAGGCGTTATGGCAGGCTCGTCAGGATGACAAACTCAATAGTGAGACCTTGGCGGATGACGCCGCTGTGGTAGCCGCCTACCGCAAGGGCGTCGCCAAAGGGATGCTCAAGGTGATGGGCAAAATGGGCATCTCAACCCTGCAATCCTATAAGGGCGCTCAGATTTTTGAGGCCGTTGGCCTGCACAGCGATGTGATTGGGCTGTGCTTTACCAACACGGCAAGCCGCCTTGAGGGCGTGGGCTTTGACGTATTGGCTGACGAGATGCTCCGCCGCCATGACTTGGGTTTTCCTGAGACACCCCGGGATAACGTGGTCACGCTGCCAAATCCGGGCGAGTATCACTGGCGGGCAGGCGGGCGCAAGCATGCCTGGGAGCCGCGCGCGATTTCAAGTTTGCAGCGCGCCGCCGGAAAAAACAGCGAGGAGGCCTACCGGGAATTCTCCGAACTCATCAACTCAGAATCGAGCGGCCGTTGCACGCTTCGCGGCCTGATGTCGCTGCGCGAAGGTGTAGCAGGACCTTCCGTACCGCTCGAAGAAGTGGAGCCGGCTGCCGAATTGGTAAAACGGTTCTGCACAGGGGCCATGAGTTTTGGATCCATCTCGCCGGAGGCGCATGAGACGCTTGCCGTCGCGATGAATCGCCTTGGCGGCAAAAGCAATACGGGCGAGGGGGGCGAGGACCCAGAACGCTTCAAGCCTATGGCGAACGGCGATCTCAAGCGTTCAGCAATCAAGCAGGTCGCTTCAGGCCGGTTTGGCGTGACCGCCTGGTACCTCTCTAACGCCGACGAAATCCAGATCAAAATCTCCCAGGGTGCCAAGCCGGGAGAGGGGGGTGAACTGCCTGGGACCAAGGTGGACGGGACCATTGCGCGAATTCGATATTCCACGCCGGGTGTGGGTTTAATCAGCCCGCCGCCGCATCATGACATCTACTCGATTGAAGATCTGGCCCAGCTGATTTATGACCTAAAAAATGCGAATCCCCAGGCGCGTGTCAGCGTGAAACTGGTTGCGGAGGTGGGTGTGGGAACGATTGCGGCAGGCGTGGCCAAGGCCCATGCTGATCATATTCTCATAGCAGGCGATACCGGCGGCACCGGCGCTTCTCCGTTGACCAGTATCAAGCATGCCGGGCTGCCCTGGGAGTTGGGTCTTGCAGAAACGCACCAGACTCTGGTGATGAACGATCTGCGCAGTCGAGTGACCCTCCAGACAGACGGCGGTATCAAGACAGGCCGCGACGTCGTGATCGGGGCGCTGCTCGGTGCTGAAGAAATTGGATTTTCGACGGCACCGCTGATCGCGTTGGGCTGCATCATGATGCGTAAGTGTCATCTGAACACCTGTCCGGTGGGGATTGCAACGCAGGATCCCGCGTTGCGGGAGAAGTTTCAGGGCCAGCCTGAGCACGTCGTGAATTATCTATTTTTTGTTGCTGAGGAGGCGCGGGAGATCATGTCGCGGCTCGGCTTCCGTACTTTCAATGAGATGGTCGGCCGGGCCGACGTGATTGAAGCGGCCACGGCAATTTCACACTGGAAGGCAAGCGGTATGGATCTTGAGCCGTTGTTGAGTCCCGCAGAAAAGTTGAGTGATGATGTGGGTGTGTATTGTCAGAAAGTGCAGGATCACGGCCTGGATGAGGCGCTGGACTCGACACACCTCATCCCATTGAGTCAGCCCGCGATCCATGATGGTGAGACCGTCAGGTTTGAACTGCCTATTCGCAATTTGAACCGCACCGTCGGCACCATGCTGAGTCATGAGGTAGTCAAACATCGTGGTGAGGAAGGGTTGCCCGACGGTACGATCCATGGCCGATTCACAGGATCAGCAGGACAGAGCTTTGGTGCCTGGCTGGCGCAGGGCATCACGCTAGAGCTGGCCGGCGATGCCAATGACTATGTCGGTAAGGGGTTGTCCGGCGGTCGCATTGTCATTTATCCCCAGACGGGAACGACCTTTCTCCCACAGGACAACGTCATTGTGGGCAATGTCGTGTTGTATGGGGCAACCGCGGGGCAGGCATTCTTCCGCGGTCGGGCGGCCGAGCGATTTGCGATACGCAATAGCGGGGCCAGTGCCGTGATCGAAGGGCTGGGTGATCATGGCTGTGAATATA
>DDZY01000069.1 GCA_002346525.1 Proteobacteria bacterium UBA2996 | reverse complement strand
GTGCGAGCCGAGCCGTGGATTCGGCGTCCGATCGCGAGCAATTGCATCTTTCGGCAGTTAAGGCGTGGTTTGAATCGGACTTGGCTTTGGCGTCACGCCTCTATCAGGAGATTCAACTCAATCATCCAACAGACCTGATGGCGTTATTTGCCGGCCATTGGCTTGATTTTTATCTTGGTGATGCCAAGGCCCTGATGAGCAGGGTGGATTGCGCCTTGGGTGATTGGGGCAACTCGACACCGGGATACGGATATGTTCTGGCTATGTATGCATTTGGGCTTGAGGAAAACGGCCAATATGATCAGGCAGAAAAACTGGGGCGGCGGTCCGTTGAGTTGAATCCGGCAGATGCCTGGGGTGTTCATTCCGTAACACATGTTATGGAGATGACGGGCCGCGCTGAAGAGGGTATCGAATGGCTGCAGTCGACGCTTCCCGGTTGGGGCTCGTCAACGATGAAGCTGCATAACTGGTGGCATGCCCTATTGCTGTATATTGATCTTGGAGATACCGATACCGCTCTTGACCTATACGACACACGGTTGGTGGACGATGATCGGGTAGATGCCGAGGCGCTGGCAGACAGAGTCTCCGCTTTGGCTAGGTTATCTTTGCTTGGTGTCGATGTGGGTGATCGTTGGCTTCTATTGGCAAAGCTCTGGGAGCCGATGATGTTCGATGCGCGGTCGCCGTTTAATGATCTGCATGCCTTATTGACATTTCATTACTCGAATCTTGGAGATCTGGCACAGGCTCTGGTGGAGTGTCTCCGGAGCGAATACGACAGAACCATTCCGATGATGCGAGTGGGTGCATCGGTCATCGAAGGTGTTGACGCGCTTTTTCAGGGGGATAATGACGCCGCCTTGGCCTCACTGCAGGAGCATTTTTCTGAGGTCAATCTGATTGGCGGGAGTCACGCCCAAAGGGATCTTGTCTCCCAGATCACTCTGGAGGCTGCGGTCCGCGCGGGCGAGTGGGCGAGCGCCAGAGCCATGCTGAAAGAGCGAAAACTGAGGCGTGAGTCTATGCCCTACGCCTACTCGAGACACTGCGAGCAACGGATGGCAGTGGGCAGTACTTAAACTGACCCGGTCTCGTTCTTAACCATAAGCCTCTGTATATAATGCCGCAACAGTTTTCAGTTAAACCAGAAGCCAGATAACACTCACAAGATAGCGCTATGCCGCAGTCATCGAAGACTTGGAACTGGGCCCCGGACCTCCCTCTCGCGGGTCAGTCTGTTTTCGTTTTTCCGCCCAATCCCTGGGTGATCCTGAAGGTTCTGTCGTCTGTTTGGCTGACGATCAGTGGAAGAGTGGTGATTTTGTTCACCGCCTGCATCTCGTGGCTGTTCTTTACCCCCTCGCTGGCGCAATGTGTCGATCTGGAGCTGGGCTGGGCACTCTCCATCTATGTGCGCAACCTATGCCTGATGGTACTGTTTGCCGGGGGCCTGCATTTGTATTTTTATACCTTCAAGATGCAGGGAGAGGAGCTGCGGTTCGATGCCAGAGACGATGTTAGGGATGCCTCGGTATTTACGCTGAGGAATCAACTTCACGATAATATTTTCTGGTCCATTGCCAGCGGATTGACTATCTGGACCCTTTACGAGGTCCTCTTTATGTGGGGATATGCCAACGACGCTATTCCCAGAATAACGTTGGCGGGCAACCCGGTCTGGTATTGCCTCCTGTTCGCATTGATTCCGATCTGGTATGCATTCCATTTTTACTGGGTCCACCGTTTGGAGCATTGGAAGCCCTTGTATAAGGCCGTGCACTCAGTGCACCACAGGAATATCAACACGGGCCCCTGGTCAGGAAATTCCATGCATCCTTTCGAGCATATGATTTATGTGGCGTCGCCGCTGATCCATGTCATTGTGCCCTCCAGCCCCTTGCACGTGATCTATCATTTTCAGTTCACGATGCTGGCTGCGATCATCACACACTGTGGCTATGAGGCACTTCTCTTGAGAGGCAAGAGAGTTATCGAGTTGGGATATTTTTTCCATCAATTGCATCACAGGTTCTTTGACTGCAACTATGGAACGGACGATATGCCCTGGGACAGATGGTTCCGGACCTTTCATGACGGAACGGAGGAGGCAACCCAAGCGTTGAGAGAGAAGCAGCGGCGGCGGGGCAGGAGTTAGGGCCCCGTAAAGCGCTAGCCAAATATTTTTGTCTCGTCCAGAACCGGTCTGGTATGAGACATCGTAAATAGTGAAACCTAAAAAAAGAAGGGAAAGGAGGATGTCATGGATGCCCATCAGGTTGCATCTGCCGAAGACTTGAGAGCGCTTATCGAAGCGCGGGATGTTGAATACGTTGTTGTTGCTCTACCCGATATGCAGGGTCTGCTTCGGGGCAAATATCTTTCCCGAAGGAAGCTGCTGGGAGCCCTTGAGGACGGCCTGGGTGTGCCGCCCGTCATCTTCGCGATGGAACCGACGGATGCGCTCTATGAGGTCGTTGGGTTGACAGATGCTTCGACGGGCTTCCCTGACACCCCTGCCTACGTTATTCCCGAGACGCTGCGCGAGATTCCCTGGGAACCCACGCACCGAAATCTTTTCGTGATGCTGAGCCATGGGAAGGACGGACTCGCGTTCTGTCCGAGGTCGATATGCCAGCGCGTTTTGGATAGAGCAGGAACGATGGGTTTTCGGGCCTTTACGGCTTGCGAGTTCGAGTTCGCTTTATTCAACGAAACTGCGAGCAGCGCGCTCGAAAAAGGCTATCGCAATCTTGAACTTACCGTACCGCACAAGGGCTATAGCGTTATCGAAAGACAGAATGCAAGGTCTGAATTTTATGCAGAGTTCCTGGATACGATGCGCGCCATGAGAATTCCGTTAGAGGCGGTCCATGAAGAGATCGGCTTTCCCAGCCAGTTGGAAGCCTCACTCCAGTATGCCGAAGGCCTGACCTCTCCGGACAATGCCGTGATTTTCAAAAGTTTTGCCAAGTCCGTCGCGCAAAGACGAGGACAGTTGCTGAGTTTTATGGCGCGGTGGCACAACGATGTGGATGGAAACAGCGGCCATATCCATGCTTCTCTACGTGATACTGAGGGAAACCCTGTATTTTTTGATGAACAAAAGCCCCATGGCATGAGCGATACGATGCGGTATTTCATTGGGGGTCTGCAGAAGGTGCTTCCGGAGTTGACTGTGCTGCTGGCGCCGAATGTCAATTCTTTCAAACGTTTTGT
>DDZY01000216.1:479-7515 GCA_002346525.1 Proteobacteria bacterium UBA2996 | reverse complement strand
CGCCCTTTCGGCGTAGACCTTTGTACCGGTGTGCGGACCAACGATCAGCTGGATGAGGGGAAACTCAAGAGCTTCATGGAAGAGGTGCACCGTGCCGGCGAGGCGCTAAGGACTTAAGCGCGTAAATCTTTGGCCGGGTTTACGTTGCGATCCCGGCGTAGATCACCAGCATCAGGCACACCAGTGGCGTGATCGTGCAGCGAAGCCGCCAATAACCCTGGCTGATCAGATCAAGCCTTTGCTGGCGATAATCGAGAAGCAATTGCGCTGCAAACAGCACCGCAAGCGCCAGCACCCCGGCCGGGCGCTGAACCCATAACGCCAGGGCGAAAACGGCGAGAGCAAAAACGTTGCTGCCCACCAGAGACACGGTATCAGCGCGGGACAGGGCGCTCCCCCATTGTGCTCCCGCCATGAACGCGCTGATGACGACGGCGTAACTCCACAGCCAGAGGTCGGGTGAGGTACCGGGCAGGGCAATCCAGCCTGCTTTCATCATCGGCGCCATGACGAAGGGAATCACACCGGCGAAGGTGAGGGTGCGAATGATGGCAGAGGGGTGGTCGTTCATGGACGCTCTCGTTTGCATCGCTTGGAGCAAAAGCGTACCTCATTCCAGCACCGCTGCCATTTTTTTCGCCAGCGAAAGGGCCGCTGACACGTCGGGCAGATTTTCTCGGGCAGATTTTGCTTGCGCACGGATGGTGGGTCGCGGTTATCGAAACTCGATTATGAGTGAGAGGCCGCCGATAGATTGTCAATTGCCACCCGACGCGGCAGTGCTACATTAATACAATTGACGCCAAGCTTAGTTTCGTTATGCCTCACCCCGTTACTCCCGAGATCTCGAATCTGGATCAGATCGCTGATGATCAGTGGCAGTCTCTGGCGGCCGCGGCGCAGGACCGCCATCATGCCTGGCACACGCCTACGCTGGGTAATGTGGGAGAGGGGATGGCGCAACTGAGAACGGTTGTCTTGCGCTCTGCTGATGCCGAGACCCGCATCCTGACCTGCCATACCGACAGTCGTTCACCCAAGATCGTGCAGCTGGCCAAGGACCCCAGGTTTTCCTGGCACTTTTATGATCGCGACGCAAAGATCCAACTGCGCGCCTACGGCAGAGCCTGGACACATCAGGGGGATGCCCTTGCCAGTCAGCGCTGGCAGGACGGCGCGTGGCGTAGCGCCCAGTGCTACCGCACGCCCATTGCCCCGGGTGAAGTCTGTACGGAGGACGATCTTGATATCGATGCGCTGGTGGACCCCGCCACAGGCGAACAGCACTTTGCGGTACTGGCCTGCGAGATCGATACCCTCGACTGGTTGTTTTTAAGAGTAGAAGGGCATCGCCGGGCCCGTTTCCGGTGGACGGAGCGGGGCTGGCAGGGCGAGTGGATTGCGCCCTGAAGGTCAGCGATGCTTTTTGAAGTCGTTGAAAAATAAAAGGTAATCCCCGCTGCCTTCCGACGGAGCCGGACAATAGGGCCGGAAACTACATTATTTTTTCGTGGGATTGTTGAATGGATGATAAGCAAACCTGATGGTATCGAAGAATAAAGCCGATTTGCCTCGCTTGGCGCTCTGCGGTAACGTCTCTCGCAGGCCGGGGATAGCAGGTGGATCCTGTTGCTGCGGTTAATAATCAACCAATCATCCAGAGGGAAGAGAGGAAACAATGCTGAAACGTAAACTGTTTTACCCAGTGCTTGCGATGGCAAGCGCGGTAGCTGTTCTGGTAGCAGGGCCTGTGCAGGCCTGGCAGCCGAAGAAGCCGGTTGAGTTCATCATCATGGCCGGCACCGGCGGCGGTGCTGACCAGATCGCACGCCTGCTGCAGGGCCTGATCGAAAAGAAGGGTCTGAGCTCACGTCCGTTCATTCCGATCAACAAGCCCGGTGGTTCAGGCGCTGAAGCCCTGCGCTACATGCAGGACAAGGCGGGTGACGATCACACCGTCATGATGACGCTGAACAGCTTCTACACCACACCGATCATCCAGTCTGACCTGGGTGTTGATCCGACCAAATTCACGCCGATCGGTCTGATGGCGATGGATACCTTCCTGTTGTGGGTCCATACGGATCGCTCAGACATCACCGATCTCGACAGCTACGTTGCTGCCGTGAAAGCCAAGGGCCTTGACTGGAAAGTCGGTGGCACCGGTTCCGGCCAGGAAGACAGTGTGCTGACCGCGATGATGGAAGCCGAGTTTGATTACAAAGTCACCTACATTCCGTTCCCAGGTGGCGGTACCGTGGCCAAGAACCTGATTGGCAAGCAGATCGACTCAACGGTCAACAACCCTTCAGAGCAGATGGCCTTCTATCAGGCTGGCAGTTCCAAGCCGCTCGTGCAGTTCACCGGTGAGCGTATGGCTGCTTTCCCGGACGTCCCGACTGCAAAAGAACTCGGTGTGAATATCGAGTACTACATGCAGCGTTCGGTTAACGGACCTCCAGGGATGTCCGCCGATGCCATTGCGTTCTATACCGATCTCTTCCAGCAGCTGTTTGACAGCAAAGAGTGGCAGGACTTCTGCGTCAGCGACGGTTTGACCTGTGATGAAATGATCAAAAACGATGCACTCGGAAGTTTCCACGCCAACCAGTATGTTGCGCACCAGAAACTGATCGAGCAGGTGGGTGCCGCCGCCATTACCGGCGAGTAATCCGATCTGTATGCCGGGCCGGCTTTCGCCGGCCCGGATATTTTCTGCAAATCAGGCAACAAAGGCCGCGCTGACCACTTAGAAAAGTTCGATATTGCGGTATCCTTAATCTGGTATACAGTATACCGGAGATACGACTCATTACTGATTTGTGAGGGAAGAGATAGGGTAAGGGAGGCCCTGCATGTCGACACGTATAGCTGAACTGCTCGCGGGCATCGGGCTACTCGTCTTCTCGTTGGCACTCATGTGGAGCGTCTACGCTGATGGCCTGAATATCGGCTGGGTCGACGGACGCGGACCGGGTGCCGGCGTGTGGCCATTCTGGCTGAGTCTCGGCATGGCGATAACCTGTGTGTGGACCATTTTTCGCTGGTTTCGCAGGACCACACCCGAGAGCCGAAACGAAGCTCCCTACATCAATTCCGATCCGCTTGCTCTTGTCGCGACGTCATTCATCGCGCTGACCGCGATGATTTTTCTTGTCTCGATCGTCGGGACGTACATCTCCATTGCCTTGTTCCTGGGCTTTTATATGAGAGTCATTGGCAAGCACACTTGGGGCATGACCACCGTCTCGGTGATCGGTGCAGTCATTTTTATCTACTTCCTTTTTGAGTGGCAGTTGACCAAGTATCTGCCCAAGGGCCTGCCTATGTTCGAGAACGGGTTTTTGTGGATCGATAATTTCCGTTGGGAGTACCTGATGTAGGCGGGGTTCGCGAAAACAGAAAATAAATACCAAGACCAAGAAAAGAATAGACATTACGAGATGGGAGAGATTGCAAACCTATTAGCCGCCGGGCTGCTGCAGGCTCTTGAGCCGCTGAATCTCGGCATGATCCTCGCCGGGTGTATGGCGGGGCTTTTCATCGGCGCGATGCCGGGGCTGGGTTCGGTAAACGGGGTAGCGATTCTGCTGCCGGTAACCTTTCTGGTGCCGCCAACCGCGGCGATCATATTTTTGGCAGCGCTCTATTACGGGGCGATGTATGGCGGTGCCATCAGTTCCATCACGTTGGGGATTCCCGGTGCTTCTACGGCGGTAGCGACGGTCTTCGACGGCCGGCCGATGGCGCAAAAGGGGCTGGCCGATCAGGCCTTGATGGGTGCCGCTATCGCGTCTTTCATCGGCGGTACCATTTCCGTCGTTCTCTTTACCTTGTTTGCACCGCCGCTTGCAGAACTTGCGCTGAAGTTCGGTCCGCAGGAAGAGTTTGCTTTGATGGTCCTTGCCTTTGCGACCTTCATTGGGTTGGGCGGCGATGATATTCCCAAGACGATATTCTCGATCCTGTTGGGTCTGGTGATGGCGGCCGTGGGCTTTGACATCATATCCGGCCAGCCGCGTCTTATCTTCTTTGACATGGTTGAGTTTCAGCGCGGCATTGGTTTTCTGGTGTTGGCCATCGGCATATACGGCATTGGTGAGATGTTATGGACGCTGGAGCAGACCAGCGGCAAGGTGCAGATTGAGAACGTCAAGACCACCTGGTCGAAGTTCAAGGAAAACCTGGGGCATATCAAGAAGTATCTGCCGACCACTTCGCTCGGTTCAGCGCTCGGGTTTTTTGTGGGTACCCTGCCGGCGGCGGGGGCCACGCCTGCATCGCTGATGGCCTATGGACTTGCCAAGACTTTCTCCAAGGACCCCGAGAGTTTCGGCAAGGGCAACATCTCAGGCGTCGCAGCACCTGAAGCGGCCAACAACGCGGCATCAACCGGCTCCATGCTGCCGATGATTACCCTCGGTATCCCGGGATCCCCCACCACGGCCATTCTGCTGGGCGGCATGATTATCTGGGGACTGCGCCCGGGGCCGCTGCTTTTTGCTAACAACCCGGATTTTGTCTGGGGCCTGATCGGCTCGATGTACGTGGCCAACTTCGTAACGGTAGCGCTCAACCTTGCATTGATTCCGCTCTTTGTTCGTGTTCTGGCCATGCCGTTCACGATCCTGACACCGGTGATCTTCATTCTCTGCTTTGTGGGCGTTTTCGCGACGACAGACCGGATGTTTGATGTCTGGCTGATGCTGGTGTTGGGACTGGGGGGTTACCTGCTGCGCAAACTTAACTACCCGGTAGCGCCAGCGGTGCTGGCGATCGTGCTGGGCCCGCTGGCAGAGCGCTCGATGCGCCAGTCGCTTATTTCAAGCCGTGGTGATGTGACCACTTTTGTTCATCCCGTGGAACACCCTATCGCGCTGATCTGCATCATTCTCGCCATCGCCCTGATGCTCTATCCTGTCTTTTTGAACTATCGGCGCAAGAGGGCGACTAAATATCGGGAATCGACATAACGGGAGGGCCAGGGTTACACATTTCAACCTACAAGGTTGCAAGCATTCCAGACTAGTGTAGTCAGCCCTAGGTTCTCGTATTGACTGAAAGGGAGAAACGTATGAGCGCTGAATTGAAAAGAACAGATACTGCAACGGACACACTGGCTCAGAAGACCAAGGATGGTTCAGTCGTATCCGGCGGTCACCTTGTGGCGAAGGCGCTAAAGCAGGAAGGCGTTGATACGATTTTTACTCTCTGCGGGGGACACATCATCGACATCTATGATGGTTGTCTCGACGAAGGGATCAGGATCATCGACGTGCGCCATGAACAGACGGCGGCGCATGCGGCCGATGGCTATGCCCGCCAGACGGGACGGTTAGGTTGTGTGGTGACCACAGCCGGTCCCGGCTGCACTAACGCTGTGACGGGAGTGGCCACTGCCTTTCGATCAGAAAGCCCCATTTTGCATATTGGTGGGCAGAGTTCTCTGACGCAGCACAAGATGGGCTCACTGCAGGATCTCCCCCACGTCGATATGATGACCCCGATCACCAAGTTTGCGTCAGGCGTGTTTTCTACTGAACGCGTTGCCGACATGATCTCCATGGCCGCCCGTGAGTGTTTTTCCGGCGCCTATGGCCCCTCTTATCTGGAGATCCCCCGGGATATTCTGGATGCCGAAGTGCCTGTCGAGAAAGCGGTAGTGCCACAGCCCGGATCCTATCGCGCCTCGGTGAACTCTATAGGCGATCCGGCTGATATTGAAAAGCTCGCTGATATGCTCGTCAAAGCTGAGCGTCCAGCGGTACTGCTGGGGCAACAGGTATGGTCCTCCGGAGGGCATGAAGAGGCCATCGAATTTGTGCGCGCGCTGGATATTCCGGCTTATATGAATGGCGCCAGCCGCGGTCTGTTGCCCCAAGGCGATCCGCATCATTTTGATCGAACTCGCAGTGATGCTTTCAAGAATGCTGATGTCATCCTGATTGTGGGGACGCCGTTCGATTTCCGCATGGGCTACGGCAAACGTATTTCCAGGGAAGCAACTTTGGTGCAGATTGACCAGAGTTATGCGACGGTTGGCAAGAATCGGGATATCAGCCTTGGCTTGGTCGGTAGTCCCGGCGCCATCCTTGCCGCCGTGACGCAGGCCGCATCGGGCCGTATCGACAAAGGAGCGCGTCAGCAACGCCAGAAGTGGATGGCCGAGTTGCGCGAAATCGAGGCGGCCAAGCTCGAGAAGTTGATGCCGATGTTTACCACCGATCAGAGTCCTATTCACCCTTATCGGCTGGCTTATGAAATAAATGAGTTTCTGGGCGAGGACACGATCTATATCGGCGATGGAGGCGATATCGTGACGATCTCGGCTCAGGCAGTTCGCCCCCGCAACCCAGGCCAGTGGATGGATCCTGGAGCGCTTGGCTCGCTTGGTGTGGGCACGGGTTTTTCCATGGCGGCCAAACTCGCGCACCCCAATAAAGAGGTGGTCTGCCTCTATGGTGATGGCGCCTTTGGCATGACCGCCTTTGATATGGAAACCGCGCAGCGTTTTGGCGCACCGTATCTTGCGGTGATTGGGAATAACTCTGCCATGAATCAGATCCGCTATGGACAACTCGCCAAGTACGGCGAGGAGCGTGGGGATATCGGGAACAAACTCGGTGATGTGCCGTTTTCCAAGTTCGGCGAGATGATCGGCGGATATGGTGAAGAAGTTACTGAGGCGAGCCAGATTCAGCCGGCAATGCAGCGTGCACGGGAAGCGATTGCCAAGACGGGAAGATGCGCGGTCGTTAATGTCTGGGTGGACCCCGATGAGTACGCACTAGGCACGAAAGCGCAGACAATGTACAAATAAGTAGCCGGGTGTCTGCCCCGGGGTGCCTTGCCCGGGAATGGAACGGGGAGCAAAAAGAGATGAAACTGATCGTTCATGGCCAGCAGGCCTTCGGCAAAGCTGTCCTGGAATCCCTGCTGGAACGCGGCGAGGACGTCTGCGCGGTGTACTGTGCACCGGATAAAGGTAGCCGGATTGATCCCCTGAAAGCGCTGGCCGAAGAGCGGGGCCTGCCGC
>DDZY01000216.1:0-172 GCA_002346525.1 Proteobacteria bacterium UBA2996 | reverse complement strand
GGGCCCTGCCGCTCTTTCAGCCGCCGAGCTACAAGGATGCGGCTGTGCTCGAGCAGATGCGCTCGCTGAACGCCGATCTGTGCGTGATGGCGTACGTCACGCTACTGGTGCCCGAGCCGGTGCTGAAAGCACCGCGGCTCGGATCGATCCAGTACCATCCTTCGCTGTTGCC
>DDZY01000023.1:2958-5695 GCA_002346525.1 Proteobacteria bacterium UBA2996 | reverse complement strand
TGAACTTACCGGTTCACGTAACCGGCATGGGATCAATGATGGCGCTTCATTTTGGAAACAAAGCACCAACAGCGCCTTATGCTTTCCCGCCTGGCTATTCGGATCTTTATGAACTGGTGCACTTGAAGATGATGGCCAAGGGGCAGTTCTATGCCCGGCGCGGCATGATCAACCTCTCACTGCCCATAACTGACCCCATGTTCCATCAGTTTGAAACCGATCTGATTGCGACTCTGTATGCCTGCACTGACGTTATTCTCGAGACGCTATCAAATTAACAGCAACAACTCTCCTATGCTAGGTACCCTGCGTGCTGTCTTGATCAAGTCCCTTTGGCGGAAGTGCAATTCGCCACTTTCGCGGCCAGATTTTCAGCTTATAGTCTGGGTCCACTCGCCACTTTGCAACTTCTAAACGCCATCGCGGCCAATCCGGCTCGAAAACGTTAATGTGGCCATACGCCTTAATGCCGTTCTGAAGAATGAGGCAGGCGAGAACAGAACAAACGTACCGGATCAGACGATGTCGCCTCCCTGATTTCGGCCGCAACAACGGCAATAGCAGAATCATGGATAGAATCACCGACGGAATATAAAAGTACCGCATCCCATTGGTCAGGTGGATGAAGCCAAGATTCCCACCCGCACCAATACCAAAATAGATCGAAAACACGGTTAAGATCACGAAATAGGTTATCAGGAGTTTAGATTCAATCTCCGGGACATATTTGGCAAAGAATCCCAACACCGCGACCCAAAGAAGTCCAAAAAATAACGCGTATTGATGGTAGAGAGCCGGTGTCGCGATCGCTGACCCAAAAAGTCCTCTTAAGTAGGCTGCCCATTCAATCGAGATAATTGTTGCAAGGGTTCGAAGCCACCCTACCAGAACAATTGTCTGAGCGGAGGGGGGAGTCACCCGCATATGTGTGCCATCTTGGTGAATCACGTTGGTATAAAAGACCACCGCGAGTTGAATCACCGCGCACCCCACCAACAAGAGGAACTGGATTCTGTGCTCTTGAAGACCTGATTTCCATGCGCGTACCCCAAATAACGGGGCCAACAGGCAGGACAATACTCCCGTTAGTCCTGCCAGTAAGATAACAATTCGATACGGGATTCGTGCTCTGCCGATACTTTCCGACAACAAAATCAGTACACTGGCAAAGCTCAGAATATAAGCCGTACCGTTTAGGTTCAGCCACGTTTCAGCACTAAAAGGAACAAGGAAATAAAGAGCGACGCACAGAGTCTTCTTGAATAGGCTATCCCAGTACGGAGAGCGGCCGAAAACCACTATTCCCACAGGAACGAGTGTGATCAACCCCGAAGCCAGGGCAAATCCAAGCGGCGCGTCCTCCAAAGAAAAGATCCGGACAGTAAAATACGCGGTGACATTGTGAACGAGCCGGTAGTATTCCCACGGCGTCAGCAGCTCGTACCACTCGCGATGGCTGTAAAAATGAACAAAGGAAAACCTACCATCCTCCGCCCAAAACCGGGGCGTATGGAATAGTTCCGGCGCACGAAGATAAACAATACAGATCGCCGTCAAAAAGATCGCCCACGTGACAACCCGATTTGCGAGTGCAAGGGACACTGGACCCCTATCACCAGCCTCAAAATCGGGCCCCGGATACAATCCTCGCATCCAGTACACCAGCACCATTGCCAGCGTAATCTCCATGCGCTCTGGGCTAATAAAGGTCCCCGCCATCATGATCAGTGCGGAACCAAGGAGTATTTCCCGCTTGATATCAGACACGAAACATTGCCGCAGCCATTGCAACCTCGTTAGCAACCACCGTTCAATCATTAGTGTAGCTAGACCTCCGATGGCAATGACCCCGACTAAACGACCAAGAACTTCCCCAGGATCGCTCAGTCTTCCGTGGAGCGTGAGCCAGTGGGTTTGGGTGCTCCCTAGGAGCAGAATCAGAAACAGAAACAGAAACAGGCAGACCGTACTTCTCGATATTTGACGGTCTTGCAATTCTCGAGTCCGGGCTGACATTTTTCTAAACTTTTTGCGTCGGCTGGACAGAGGTAAGAAAGGCACAAAACCAAAACGCCCCGCAGAGCGGGGCGTCGTGATTGGCTGTCGCAGCAAGCACTGTCACCGGACAGGGTATCAATGAAACTACGAGAGGATGCTCCCGCGCTCCATATCGACACCAAAGCTCACTGTGACGATTCCTGAATCACTAGACATTGGATCACCCCCTTATTTATCTGCTGAAAGGATCTTCAGTCTACCTTCGCAGCAGTGACGGTGCAAACAATCCATGGAGCGCATTATCCGTACTGCTCCCGCAGTTTTTTCTTATCGATCTTGCCCACACTCGTCTTAGGGATCTCTGACACCAGCTCAATACGCTGGGGCACCGCCCACTCACTGATTTCTCCTTGTTTGGCGCGGTTTTCGAAAATGCCCTTGATCTCATCCAACTGAGGCGCTTCTGCTCCGGAGACGAGCAGCAGCAAGGGCCGCTCACCCCATTTTTCGTCTGCGATACCGATGGCTGCAGCCTCACTGACCCCGTCACAGGTTAAGGCGATATCCTCGAGTTCAAGTGATGAAATCCATTCTCCGCCACTTTTGATCACGTCCTTCAATCGATCCGTAATCTTGAGATACCCCGCCTCATCAACATGACCGATATCACTGGTGTGCAGGTATCCCCCCTGCCAAAGCTCCTCTGAGCGTTCAGGGTCATCAAGATAGCCTTGGGTCA
>DDZY01000023.1:0-2577 GCA_002346525.1 Proteobacteria bacterium UBA2996 | reverse complement strand
GAATCCACGACTTTCAGCTCAACCAGCGGAATCGGTCTTCCTGCTTTACAGCGGATGTCCGTCCGATCGGGATCATCGTCGGACTCGGCTTTCGAATTCAACTGAGCAAGGGTCAACACTGGAGCGGTCTCCGACATGCCGTAACCGCTGAAAACATCGATACCCAAATCCAGCGCACGCCGGGCCAGCGCGGGCGGCAGCGCGGACCCCCCGATAATCACTTTCCACCTGGACAAATCTATCTGCTCAACCGCGGGGTCGCTCAATAACATGTGCAGGATGGTCGGGACACAATGTGAAAACGTCACTTTCTCGCTCTCGATCAGAGAGAGCAGTTTTGCGGGCTCGTATCGCCCGGGGTACACCTGTTTCAGCCCAAGCATCGTCGCAACATACGGAATTCCCCAGGCGTGAACATGGAACATCGGGGTGATGGGCATATAGACATCATCAACGCTCACCCGTCCCTGTCCTGCCGCACTCGACAGCCCAACCGCGACGCCCAGAGTATGCAGCACAATCTGGCGCTGACTGAAATAAACCCCTTTGGGATTTCCTGTCGTTCCCGTCGTATAAAAGGTTGTCGCCCGAATATTTTCGCTGAAGTCAGGAGGATCGAAACTGGAAGACGCGCCGTTCAGCAGGTTTTCATACTCGCTGTCAAACGCAACAGCGGTTGCAGCGTCCCGCTCAGCACCAGCATCGCAAAGACGGACAATCTTCTTGACTGTCGGGGTTTTTCCCTTGAAGCCTTCGAGCAAAGGAGCAAAGTCATCATGGACCAACAGTGCGGTATCGGCCGCATGGTTAATGGTGTAGAGAATCTGCTCCGGCGCCAGCCGGATGTTGATCGTGTGCAGCACAGCGCCGATCATCGGGACCGCGAAAAAACACTCCAGGTATCGATGAGTGTCCCAATCCATCACCGCGACCGTGTCGCCAGGACCTATTCCCAGACCCTGAAGTCCGCTCGTCAAGCGCTGAATCCGATTGAAGAATTCACTGTAAGTAAAGCGCAGATCACCGATGGAGATGATCTGCTGCCCCGCATGCTGGGCGGGCAGCCTTGAAAGCAGATGCCGAATCAGCAGCGGAAATTCATATGCCGACGGCGTATTCGGTATCTGGTGTTCGCTCATGGGTGTCATGTTAGCGCATGTGTCTCGTTTAAGTCTTATTCCGTCAGGCTGATCAGGCGTCGGTCAAATCGCATCCCGATGGTCCGACGGACGACAGTGACGTTCCTCACGGAATGAAACGGTCGGACGAAGCCCGGAGCAATACCAGGCGCCCCCATCATCAGCAACTGGCCCGGCTGAAAGTCAATTATGTTGCCCTCGGTCTCACTGCGCTCCGGGTGAAGTCGAAAATCACCGTCCCCGCTCAAAAGCAGGATAAGAATGATCACCCGGTATTCAATGTGATCACGGTGCGGGCTGATCCCCGCACAACCGGGAGGATAGCGCTGGACGATAAGATCATTCAGGCTGAAATTGGCGTCGCTGTCGCTACACGCCTCTGGAAGAAAGCCATCAAGGAGCGGGTTGAAAACACTCTGCAACGCTTCGGCAATAAGCCAGAACGGATGCTCCCGCGGAACTTCGTAATCGAGCTCAAAATCCTGATAGACCGGTGTCTTGCTGGAGCCAGTGACCGGCCGGGCTTCTCGATACTGCAGTTGATCTGCAAGATTGGAAAGAGCGGCGCAAGTTTCGGTAGAGATGCAGTCGATCGCGACGGCAGACCGCGCCGGCAATTCGGCCAGTTTGTCAGCTATGCGGCCAACGTCCAACCTGTCCAGAGCATTCATTTTTACCTAACGACCTCTGAAGAGAGGCTCATTTTTCTCAAGCGAACGGTCTGTCCGGAGAGCGGCAGCCAATACCTCACAGTCTTTGAGCAGCTTTTTTGATTTGAAGTAAGTTTATCGTTCATACGGCGTGACACCTTGTCGATTACAATCTTATCCAAGTAAGCATCGGTTTCGAACTGCCCTGCGTCCGAGAGGGTTAACCGTGGGCTGACTGCCCCTATTTCGTCCAGATACGACCGAAGAACACTTCCGTTGATGAGTCAAAACTCCGACACGTGGTTGACACGTTTTCATCGCCTCGGCTCCCCGCCCAGTTTCTACCGTCTGGCCGGAATTCTCATGCCGTTCATCGGTCTTATCTGTATCGGGCTTTTTGCTGCAGGCCTCTATGGAGGGCTCGCCCTCGCGCCAGCCGATTACCAACAGGGTGAAAGTTACCGAATCATTTACATTCACGTTCCCTCGGCATGGCTGTCGATGTTTGTTTACGCTGTTCTTGCCGCAGCCAGTGCGATCAGCCTGATCTGGCGCATGAAACTTGCCGAAGCGGTAGCACGTGCCAGTGCCCCCGTGGGAGCCGTATACACCTTCCTCGCCTTGATCACGGGATCCCTGTGGGGCAAACCGATGTGGGGAACCTGGTGGGTTTGGGATGCGCGGCTCACGTCTGAACTTATCCTGCTCTTTTTATATCTTGGCTATATGGCACTGGTGGCAGCAATCGATGATCGGCGCACGGCTTCGCGCGCTGGCGCCGTCCTCGC
>DDZY01000074.1:1795-14502 GCA_002346525.1 Proteobacteria bacterium UBA2996 | reverse complement strand
GCAGGACCCACATACTCATCCTCATTATGGCTGATCCCGTTATGACACGGAACAAATACCATCCCGCTGAGGCAGAATGGATTTAGATACCGGGCATCATGCCCAGCGCCGGAGGGGAGATATCGATAGGTGTAACCTCGCACTGAGCACGCCTTTTCAACCATCTTCTGAACTGATTCTGGAAATGCTTCAGAAAGGGCGTTACGTGTCTCTGTCACGCGGACATCACATCGCTCGACTGCATCCTCACATACCGCTTTGACTTGATCGCCCAGAGATCTCAGCACCCCATCCTCATGATGTCGAAAATCGATAGTGAAGAAGACTTTATCCGGAACCACAGCCAGCGCCCCTGGCTTAACTTCAAACTGGCCTATCGTGAAACGTACAAGATCGAGGGGATCGTAAAACAATTTTTGCAGAGCTTTGACCGCGTTGACCGCATCAAGCAACGCATCTCGGCGGTTTTTTGATGGGGTAGTGCCTGCGTGGGCCGCTTCCCCAAAAATCTCGACTTCAAATTTTCGTGTGCCCTGAATTGAAGTCACAATACCAATATCGATCTGCTCTTCCTCAAGTACCGGTCCTTGTTCAATATGGAGTTCAAGATAGCTGGCGAATGGCTTGCCGAGACTGCGTTCGCTTGCAAAATCGACCGTCTGCCGCAGACGACTCACCTCTGACTCCAGAGATACACCTTGCGGATCAACCGCGGCCTGCAACGGGTGGAGCGGAGCATGACCTACGTAAACCGCTGAGCCCATCTGGGTTGGCCGGAACCGCACTCCCTCTTCGTTATTCCAGATGACGATTTCCAGCGGATGACGGGTCATAATGTTAGCTTCCTCCATTACCTCAACCGCCTCCACGGCGGCTAGAACGCCGGAGATACCGTCAAATCGTCCTCCAGTCGGCTGGGAGTCGCTATGGGACCCGCTCACCAATGGCGCACAATTTTCATCAGTCCCTGGCCTACGCATAAACTGGTTACCGTAGGCATCGATTTCAACCGCAAAGTTCCGTTCGCGGGCCCACAGCGCCAGTTGCCTGTGCAGTTCGATATCGTCCGTTGACAAGGCAGGTCGGTTAACGCCGCCACGTCCAGTCGCTCCGAGTTGTGCCATTCGCATATGCCATCGCCACAAGCGATCAGAATTAACACACGGCATAGAGTCAGTATGATTCCTGCTCAACTGATACCTCGCTCAAAAGGCAGAAAGGCTCTTTTGCAACTCACCATTGCTGCCTGTGGATAAACTTCAGCCTTTCAGGCCTTGGCCTGTTGCTCGAAAAAGGACGCCCCCGTGGGCATCTCAGGAAACGCCATTTCATAGTTGCTGCACCGCACCCTGCCCGTCGCCTCACCGCGTACCACTTCGTACATGTACTTGCTGGGAATATGGTTCGCATGCAGAGGATAACTGTCTTCCGCCAGGTATTCACAGATGAAAAGTGTACGGGGTGCATCCGCAAGATTAGGCGCTGAGCCATGCAGGACTCTGGTATGCATAAGGCAGGCCGATCCGGCAGAGCCGTAGCAAGCAACGGCCTTGGGTGCCATCTCGGCGGCAATTTGGTCGCTGACTGTTCCCGTAAATACTCCGCCGTGCCAATGCTCATAAAGCGGGCCTTTATGACTGCCCGGCACTACTTCCAGTGGCCCGTTTTCTTCCGTCACATCATCAAGAAAAAACAACACCGTCACCATGTCATCGTTGGTATGTGCTTCAAAAAGAAAATCCTGGTGAAACTTGATCTCGGTTGCAGCGCCCGGCAACTTGGAATTGATCTTGGCATTTTCAAACTTGATATTGGGGCCCAGAATATCCTCTAACGCATCCAACGCCCGATTTTTCCGCATCACATCCAGATAGGCATCCGAGATCTCAATGGGCGATGCGATTCGTCTCAGGGCTGGCGCATCAACACTGTGCCCCGGTTCAATATCAAAGCGGGGTCGCCCATCAAAAGTAACACCGTAGGGCGCACTGTACTGTCTGCTCTCTTCTTTCCATTTCTCGAAGTCCTGTCGCAGACCCTGAAGCTGTTCGTCGGTTAATGCCTCTTCAAGGAAGAGATAACCGTCTTGCTTAAATTGCGCTATCTGGTGAGCTGAGAGCGTTGGCATCTCGCATTCTCTTCAGGCATGAACAACGGGATTATCGATGATCAGATGGGTGGATGCACTTTTTCGAGTTTGACAGCCTTCTCAAAAGCGCGTGCTGTTCTCAGGACAAGAGCATCCTCACCATAGGCGCCCACAATCTGGAGTCCGACGGGTGCACCAAGATCAGTGAAACCGCAAGGTACCGATATCGCAGGCTGTCCGGTAAGGTCGAAGGGCGTGGCCATACCCATGAATTCGCCGTCCCGTTTCCGCCAGTGTGGAGGCTGCGAGTAGCCGACGGGAAACGGCGCGCATGCAAGTGTTGGGCAGATCAATAAATCATACTTCTCATAAAACGCGCTCATCCTGCCACGAAGTTTGGTCCGCTTGGCTTCTGCCTTAAGATAGTCAACCGCACTCATTTTTGCACCATCATTAGCGCAAGTCAGCAATACCTCATTGCTCAGTCGTGCCGCCTTTTTGCCTAGATCGGATCGAATACGTGCTGCCATCGGATTGCAAATCGCGTAGGAAAGCTCTCTGGCCTCGCCAAGGTCTAGACGAGTCCGCGAGACAATCCCACCAAGGCTTACAAACACCCGTTTTGCTTCAGAAACTATTTTCAACACGTCGTCATCGACCCGCGGCACGCCCAGGTCTGGTGAGAAGCCTATTCTGAGATCCTTTATGCCGCGCTCAAGTCCGGATGTAACTTTTGGCGCTTTGCGCTGGATCGCGGAGCCATCACGGCTATCGCCGCCTGCCATCACCTCGAACGCGATGGCCGCGTCTCGAACAGACCGCGCGATCGGACCACAATGCTCCATTCCCATCAGTGGGCTTTGTGGCCATACCGGCACTCGGCCAAATGTCGGCTTGAAGCCCACGACTCCACAGAAGCTTGCGGGCCCTCTGATCGATCCACCAGAATCCGTTCCGGTGGCGACGACCGCCATGCCAGCCGCCACCGCTGCACCTGAACCTCCGCTGGACCCTCCCGGCGTCCATTCGGCATTCCAGGGGTTACGGGTAATGCCGTGGAGTTCGCTCTCAGTCACCCCTAGCCAGGCATACTCTGGAGTCTGCGTTTTGCCTATCAGTATTGCGCCTGCTTTTTTTAAACGCTCCACCACGATCGCATCGACCCGGGTCTGGGAAATCCGCTCCGGAGCAAGAGAGCCATTTCGAGTAGGCCAACTTTTGGTCTCCGTCACATCTTTTATGGCAACCGGTATGCCATCAAGTGGCCCCCTAGGCTCTCCGGCAAGCCACCTTCTTGCTGAAGCACGCGCCTGTGATCGAGCACGACGATTATCAACCAACCGCCAGGCGTTCAGCTGGCTCTCGCAATGATCAATGCGCGCCAGCACCGCGTCGATCGCCTCGAGCGGAGAAAACTCACCCTGGCTGTACCCTCTGGCAAGTTGGATAGCCGTATAGAAATGGAGTTCATTCATATTTTTTCAGTCAGCAACCGGTAGTAGCAGTTTCGTGCTGTTTTAGAAGTATCTGCGCGCCCGCAGGGTCTCCGTCTTGAATATTGCCAATCGTCGAGCGACATGCAGAAAACACCATGAAAAGATCGCATTCGGCATTGAGTTCCACGTAGTCGCCGGCTTTCGCACTGGTTGATCCGTCATGGATCCACCCATCCTCATCAACGAAGGATTTTTCAAAAAGATTCCATGGCGGTGGAGTAATCTGAAAGGCGATGCCGGCATCCTGAAGCGCTTTGTGCAGATTATCTTCGCAGTTTGGATACTGCTGGTCACTGCCAAAATGCGCGTAACTCTGCGCTGAACACGCTGCGTGAAAAGAGTCATGAAACCCGTCCGTGGTGTCTTCGATAAAGCGGAGCAGTTTCTTGAACCGGTTACTGACCAGCACATGGCCCGCTCGAAACCGAGTGGTGTAGTGCGCAGTCCGATTGTGCGCCATAGACAAATACTCAGTCGGATCTGATTCAACAAACGCCCACAGATCCACGACCTGATGTCCCTTGGGATTCACCACGCGCACCGTTGTGCCTGTGGTGACCGAGCATCCCACTGACTCTCCCGGGGTGAGCGTATAGACAGTTTCGATGGTTAACCCCCTGCCTGAGTTTTTGACACGATTGCGGCTTAAGTGATATTGGCAACAGGAAAAGTCTTTCGCCAAAGGTCTTTTTGATACGTACCGTAGTGAAAAGGTTCCACCGAATCGATGTCTCCGATCAGCGGTGCAATCGTGACCTCAGCACTGGGGTTAACAAAAAGAGGGATGGAATAACGATCCTGGCCACCACAGTTAATGACCCGATGCGGTGTGGAGGAAAAGAAGCCATTGCTCCAGGTTTCCATGATGTTGCCGATGTTAATAACGAAGGTATCTTCAATAGGCGGAGCACCGACCCATTCGCCGTTTTTATTCTGCACCTCGAGCCCGCCGATTTCGTCCTGCCAAAGAATCGTGAACCCCCCTGAATCGGTATGGGGTACCACCCCAAGGTTGTCCTCTCGGACGGGGCTGCGCTGAGGCGGATAGTGATTGACCTTAAGACGGCTGAGCGGGGCTTTGAAGTACTGTGACAAGTGATCAGGCTCAAGACCAAGGGCCAGAGAAAATCCGCGAAGCAGCACGCCGGCAAGACGCTCTGTTTCATCGAAGTAGTGCAGCATGGTCGACTTCAACGAAGGATATTGTTCTGGCCACCGATTGGGCCCATCTAAAGGAGACTGAGCCGATACCGGTCGATCATGTCCGATCCAGAAGCCCTCCTGATGACTGGTACCTGCTCTGTCTTCTCCCTCATAACTTCGATAAGCAAGAGGCAGGTAGCCCTTAATCTGCGGCGTAATCGCCAGTGCCATCTTTTCTTCATCGGGCGCGCAGAAGAATGCTTCTGCCGCTGATCGGACCTCCTGGATCAGTGAGGCGGGAATCTGATGATTCCGGACATAAAAGAAACCGACTTCGCTGCAGGCTGCACGCAATGCGTCAATACACAGATCCGACTGCTCTTGATGGATCAGCGGTCCGATATCAATCACCGGGATCTCGGTGAAATCCAATCGCCTTGAAGGACTAATCATGAATGAATACGCTCCATGGATTCACATCTGTGGGAGCCAATTGTAGACTGACCGCTTTCGCGAGCAAAAGCCATCCAAGCGTGTAACTGGAGCGGCATGACGACAACCCATGAGCCTCGATAATCTTTTCAATCCCGAACTCTACCGGGAAGTCAGAAAACCTTTAAGCGCGGCAAGTACGCTGCCCGGTTGGTGCTATACCGACCCTGCCTTTTACGCGCGCGAGGTCGAGAAGATCTTCCATAGGTGCTGGCATTTCGTGGGTCGTGAGGACGAGATTCCCAAGCGCGGCGACTATCTGATTTTCGAGGGGATTCCGGAGTCAGTCATTGTGATGCGATCTGAGTCTGGCGAAATCAGCGCATTTCGAAACGCCTGCCGGCATCGGGGCACAAGATTGCTCAGCGGCAATGGATCCTGCCGACAGATTGTCTGTCCCTATCACAGTTGGGTCTACGCCTGCGATGGGACACTGCTGCGGGCGCCTGGGATGGACTGCGCTATCGACTTTGACACCAAAAACTATCCGCTGGCGCCGGTCACACTTTCCTCATGGGCAGGATTTTTATTCGTTCGGTTCAGCGACAATGGCCCGTCTTTGCAGGAGTGGCTTGGCAATATGCCGAGTTTTTTCAAGGACTATGAACCGGCAGATCTCAAGTGCGTCAGGCGGGTCTCTTTCGATGTCGGTGCCAACTGGAAGTTCCTTATGGAAAATGCTCTGGAGACCTATCACACCGGTACCGTGCACCGGGAAACACTGGGGCGCCAGCAGTCGGAACCCGTTGCCACGGAGGGACACTGGTCATGCCTTCGCGTCTTCGTCGCTGGAAAACAGACTCTCTCGGTGTTAAGTGAAAAAGAAGGCGCCCTTCCCGTTAACTCCCATATTCCTCTTGAGCGAACAACGAGCACCTACTTCACGAATATCTATCCCTGTACGCAGTTTGTGTTTGCTCCGGACAGCATGTGGTGGCTAGCGGTTCGGCCGCAGTCCGCTAACCAATCGCGTCTTGAAGTCGGCTCCTGCTTTACCGATGAAGTTATCTCAAGAGACGATTTTGAAGAAAAAGTTCAGGCCTATTTTGAGAGATGGGATACCGCAACCCCTGAAGACAATGCCATTTGCGAAGCGCAGCAGTCAGGCAGTCACACGGCCTTCTTTGCGCAGGGTCGTTTTGGTCAAGAAGAGGCACTGGTCCATGCGCTCGCCAACTGGATGCTGGATCAAATCCTGAAAGGCGAGCCACAGGTCTCCTAAGAATAAGAAATTACAAGGAGTCAATCACGTCATGAGCGATTTACCGTCACGAGTGATCCCGATGAGTTACATGGGGGTGCCTTTTTCTCAGAATCCCTCCGGCAATCGAGCTGCCATACTGGGTATTCCTTTCGACTGCGGCACACATCCGACCCGGATTGGGGCACGTCAGGGACCCGACGCGATCCGTATGCAATCCTCGCTGGTACGCCCTTACTATCCGCCGGACTTCGACTTTAACCCGCTGGAACTGCTGAACCTCGTAGATTGCGGGAACGTTGCCTGTGTGGCGGGTGAAGTTGAGAGCGCATTGAGGATGATTGAAACCGCCGTCTCCGAGATCTGCCAGACCGGTGCGGTGCCAGTCACGATGGGGGGTGATGGACTGGTCAGCCTCCCGCAGTTACGCGCCCTCAGCAAGGTGCACAACGACCTTGTGTTTGTCCATATCGATGCCCATACCGATACTTATCCCAGCAGCGGCAGCCGAACGAATGATCTTTACAACACGGCTACGACTTTTACTCGAGCCGCTGAAGAACAACTGATCGATACGACTCACTCCTTTCATATCGGGGCCCGGGGTACCGTAACGGTTCCCGGCGTTTTTGATCACACCCGCAAACAGGGATACCAACTCATTGACGGTAACACTCTGAATACCCGGGGGATTGCCGATGTGTTGGCAGAACTTCATGACCGAATCGCAGGCAGGCCGGTGTATCTTTGTTTTGACATGGATTTTTTTGATCCCTCGTGTGCGCCTGGCGTCTGTACGCCCACTTTCGGTGGCGCATCTGCCCGAGAAGGATTGACTTTGATCAGCGGTCTTCGGGGGCTCAACATCGTCGCCGTTGACGTCAACACCGTGAGCCCGCCTCATGACGTGGGCGGAATGACTGCGTTTCTCGCCGCCACCGTTATGCTCTATGGTTTGGCGCTGGTGGCCGACCCAACAAGATAGCCAGGCGCTCAGACTTTCAGCGATTGACTGCCTCTTCGGGCTTGTTTGCGAGATACGCGTAGCGGATTAATTTGTTATCCGAATAGAGCTCGACGAGCTTTTTGAGATAAGTCTGCTCGTGCTTGAAGGCGGCCTCACCAAACTCATCCACCAACTCTTCCTTGTATTTTTCTCTCGTCTGCCAGCGGCCGCTGCAGATTGCGATTAGTCCATCACTGTGTTGTTCTTTTTTCTGGAGCGTAAATCCGGTGGAGGCAAGCGCTGATTCATTAAAGTCTTCAGGCACGAAATGACTGATACCGTAGTGGCTGCGTATCCGAATGTCCTCATCCGACAGAACCCCATTGACAATACAGGCATCTGTAAACAGCAAACGTCCACCCGGTTTTAGTACCCGCCACAACTCGGCCAAACTTTTTTTGCGATCAGGAAGATGCATCACCACATCCACACTGATTATGTGACTGAAGCTCTCGTTGGCAAAGGGTAGACCGGGCTTGCCACTCACATCATGAAGTGCGATGCGGTCGCTTAATCCCATGGCGGCAACCCGCTTTTGCGCAGACGAAAGCGCTGCCGCATTGATATCAACACCGGTAGCCGTTACCTCGCTGTGGGTGACCAGGTAGGTCAGCGGCCCCGCTGGTCCGCAACCAAAATCCAGAACGTGGTCTATGGCGGACAAAGAAAGCCAGTCCAGATATTCACGCAACTCGTTTGCAATCAGCCATGAGTGCTGGCCGATGTCTTCCCCGAAAGCCTCGGAGCGGACTTTCTGAATCAGCGGTGAATCAAATTGAGAGTAGACCGCTGCGTATTCGCGGCTGAGGTGTTTTTCACGACTTGTCATCGCGTCTTTTACCTCAGAATACTATTGATGACCCGTTGAAAGGTGATGCCACAATCTTCGTTCACCGTTGAAGTTTTACGCCGGCAACCTCCCGATCCCAGGTTCCCTCTAACAGGCCTAAATCCCGCACCAAATATTTTTGAATCTTGCCTGTCGGCGTCTTTGGCAGAGCATCGACAAAACGGACATATCGCGGGATCATGAAGTACGGAAGACGTGGCTCCAGAAATCGAACAAGAGACTCGGAATTTATCTGTGCTTCAGGCTGCGCTACGATCACAGCCAGTACCTCCTGCTCGGTATCTGTCGAGGCAACCGGCACGACTGCACACTCAATCACGTCGCCGTGAGCGTTTATTTCATTTTCAACCTCCATCGACGAGATATTTTCCCCGCGTCGCCGGATGGCATCCTTCGTTCTGTCTACGAAATACAGGTTACCGTCTTGGTCTTTCGAAAGCATATCCCCCGTGTGGATCCATTGATTTTTTAGCAACGCCGCCGTCCACTCGGGGTGTTGCCAATAGCCATTGGTCGCAATCCAAGGAACTTTCGTTCTCACCAATGCCTCCCCCGGCGTACCGTCCGGCACCTCATGGTCGAATTCATCCACAATCCTGACTTCGTACCGGTCTTCAACAACCCGACCACAGGTCTTGTTATCAGCCAAATCAAACCCTGACTGCGTCGGGCAGTTCATCTCGGTACCACCCCAAGTGGTTGAAACTCTACAGTCAAAACGGTTCTTGAACGTCTCCACCTCAGATATCAGCGGCACCATCAGCACCCGCTGCAGGGTGTTGTCGGCATCCTGCTCAGTCAACGGTTGCTTGTAGATGAAGTTTGCCATCGCACCCAGCAGAAACGTGGTTGTCACATGGTACTTCTCGATGTCCTGCCAGAAGCGCTCGACACTGAAGGGTCCGACAATGACCGTTGACGCGCCAACAATGCCGGCCGCATAAACGGTAGCCAGCAAGCCCGCAATGTGAAAGAGCGGCAGAGGTGAGCAATAGACATCGGATTCTCGCAGTTCCAGCATCTCCGTCACACCACGCGCATATTCAAAAGCATGGGCGTGAGTCATCGTGACTCCTTTGGAAGGCCCTGTCGTGCCAGAGGTGTAAAAAACGCCCATCAGGTCTCGATAACCTGGGCGTTTGCCTTCAAATACTGTCTCGTCCAGCAGGTCGAGGTATTGATAAACCTCGTAGCGACTTGAAATCTGCCCCCAAACCTGATCCCGGCTCTCGTTTTCCCCTACGATGAGAATCACCCGCTTAAGATGCAGCAAATCATCGGCAACATCGACGAGTTGCTGCAGAAATTCCGGCTCAATCGCGATAGTTTCGGCAAGCGAATCGTTAATCAGGTACGTAAATATATTGCCTCGGTAGTGGGTATTGACCGGGACCAGTGGAGCACCACATTTGGACAGCGCGCACCAGAGAAAAACCTGCTCGACACGATTTTGTGACATGCAGAGTACCGTATCCCCAGATGTGAGACCGATTCGGCTAAGGCCCTGAGCAAGCCTGCCTGAGAGCGCATCGACTTGCTGATAACTGAATGCCTGATCCCCCGCGAGAATCCAGGGTCTGTCAGGACGATGTTGCGCCTGATAACTGAGGACGGTTGGCAGATCATGATGACGCTGGTCATCAAGAAACCCCATCGCTAGCGCCCTTTAAACTTTGGCTTTCGTTTCTCTGAAAACGCCTGCACCGCCTCACCGTAATCCTCGGAGTAGACCAGGGTGGCAATAGTCTGCTTCTCAAGATTCAGCGCTGTTTCAAAGTCAGCTTCGGTGGACTGCGTCACCATTCTTTTGTGGTGAATTACCGCCATCGGTGCGCGAGACATCACCACACGGGCCAGCCGCTCTGCTTCCTTTTCTTCCTCGCCGACAGGGACCAACTTATTCACGAGGCCGATCCGGTACGCTTCATCTGCATCTATGAACTCCCCTGTCAACATCAGTTCTCTTGCCTTGTTCAAGCCCACAATCATAGGCAAGAGCTTGGTCGCTCCACCTGTAATCGTCATGCCAGCATTGCTCTCTGGAAATCCAAAGACTGCGTCCTTCGCAGCAACAATCATGTCGGAATCTATTGAGATTTCAAACCCGGCGCCCACGGCATAACCACGCACCGCCGCAATCACCACTTTCGGCGCGCGTCGGATGATTCTCGGAATCTCCTGCAGATTCTCGGTAATGTCCTCAACAATATCGAGAATCGGATGAATCTCACCGGACTGAATTTGAGGATACTCCTCAAGCGCGGCCTTCAGATCATCTCCAGCGGAAAACGCCGGTCCCACGCTGGAGAGGATGATGGCCTTGACCGCCTTGTCGTCGGCCGCCTCCCTCAGGGTTTTGACAAAATGCCGGCATTCGTCTGCATCAAAGGCGTTCAGGATCTCCGGTTTGTTAAACCTAATCCACGCGATTCCGTCTTTGACCTCATATAAGAGCGCACTCATGATCCCTCTCCCTTAACGATTATGTTATCTCACTAATATGGCAGCCCATATCGTACTGGATTGCTGGGCACGTACGTTCGCTTAGAGTCTCATTTATTAACTCGGCGTGAGTCTGTGACCCTCAATCTACCCTTCAATTAAGGATGTCATGACTACACTTTTACGGTGTCTTGGTTCCCGCAAACGCCGAAGGATAACCAAACAAGGATGCGGATCCTCCGGTATGGAGAAACACGATACGCTCGCCTTTTTTAAATTGATCCTGGCGGATCAGATCGATCATCCCGGCTGCACCCTTGGCCGAATACACAGGATCAAGCAGTATCCCCTCGAGTTTCGCAAACATCTCAATTGCCTCGATGCCGGCATCGGTCGGAATCCCGTAGCCGTCGCCCACGTAATCCGAATTGGCGACGATATCTGCAGCACTGACGACACCATGGCAACCGATAAGATCCGCCGTACCTTCAGCGAGTTTCAGAACATTTTTTTCCTGAGTTTCTTTTTCAGCTCTGACTGAAATCCCATAGACAGGAATCTGTGCATTCAGCGCCTTGAGGCCCGTGACAAGACCTGCCTGGGTCCCTGTGCTACCGGTTGCGTGGATGATATGGTCGATGACGAGATCCCGATCATTCGCTTGTACGACTAACTCCAGTGCACAATTGGCGTAACCCAACGCACCTGTTGTATTGGAACCCCCGCCGGGGATGGTATAGACCTTTCTGCCCTGATCCATAAAAGTTTGGGCAACGGCCTCCATCTCTGCATTCATGTCGAGTCCAGGGCCACGCCGCTCGTAAGTCGCCCCGTGCAGGACATCGAGCAACACGTTGCCGTTATGGTTGTAGTTCTCCTCTTTGTAACCGGTACGGTCTTCCAGCAGAAGGTGGCAGTCCATTCCCAACTTGGCGGAAAAAGCAGCAGTCTGGCGCGCATGGTTTGATTGGGTGGCACCCTGGGTGATAACGAGATCTGCCCCCCGGGCCTTGGCCTCCGCCATTAGGAATTCCAGTTTTCGAGTCTTATTTCCTCCAGTCGAAAGACCCGTACAGTCATCACGCTTAATCCAGATCTCGGGCCCGCCCAGTGCTTCGGTGAGGCGATCCATTCGCTCTAGAGGCGTGGGAAGATGAGCAAGAAAAATACGGGGGAAACGGGCTAGGTGCATTGGATACGCCTTAAGGGAATTCGTAGCCCGGTATTATGCACAGCCCTGGGAGATTTCAAAAAATAATAGAATCTCGTCCTTCGCTTCACGAAAACTCCCATCTTAGGAAAAACAATGACCACCAAGGTATTCAGACTGCTGCCCGACGGAGACCCTGCGACGGGCATGGGTCCGTCCGATATGATCGATGCCTCTGCATTTACATCCTCCGACCATAGCGAGACCAACCATACTTTCTTTCAGACGGATGATAATTCCATCCTGAGCGGTGTGTGGGAGTGTGCGCCCTGCCGTGAAGATATCGAGGCTTATCCCGTACATGAAATGATGACCGTGATCTCCGGCTCCGTGACCATGACCAATGCAGATGGTTCGTCGGACACCTTTACTGCTGGAGACACGTTCTTTATTGCCAAAGGAACCCAATGTGTTTGGGAAGTGACCGAGACCCTTCGCAAGTTCTACATGATCGCCGAATGACGTAGATGACCTTCCCCCAGTTTCTTGTTGTCGTCAGCGGCCTGCTGATGGTCTGGGGCGGTTATGGTTATCTGCGTGACACGCTTGCGGGCAGGACGAAGCCCAACCGGGTGTCCTGGTGTCTCTGGGCTCTGGCCCCCCTGATCAGTCTTGGTGCAGCGTTTGATGCGGATGCCGATGTTTGGGCGTCTATCAGGGTGTTGATCGGCGGAGTGGTTCCCGGCATCATCTTTCTTGCTTCTTTTATAAATAAGAACAGTTACTGGCGTCTTGGGCGCTTTGACTGGTTTTGTGGCGGGCTTTCCTTGGCAGCACT
>DDZY01000074.1:0-1501 GCA_002346525.1 Proteobacteria bacterium UBA2996 | reverse complement strand
CGGGCTTTCCTTGGCAGCACTCGTTTTCTGGCAGCTTGCCGACTCTCCCCTGGTCGCAGTTCTGCTCGCGACGACCGCCAATACACTGGCTTCTGTCCCGACCTTTGTGAAAGCGTGGAACTATCCCGAAACCGAATCCCGCCTGATTTTTATTACGAGCTTTTTGAGCGCCATCCTGATTATCCCCGCCATCCCGGTCTGGACAATCGCCAATTCCGCGTTTCAGATCGGCCTAATGGCAACTACCGGGGCGATGCTGGTCGCGATTTACCGAAAGGACTTTGGCATTCGGCAAACGATTTAGTCTCAACCTGACCGAAATCTCGCTCCCGAATGCCGGCCGGCGGGGAAAAGCCCTCGCTTATCTGTACTCCGGGATATCGACTCGCTTACCCCTTGGAATCTCGGCGTCGGGATCGTAAAAAGGAAGAGAGGTAAGCGTGCCTTCATGCTGTTTACCATCGATACACCCTAGGCGCACAACGGCCCCTTCCTTCAGGTCAGGAACATCCATCAGGGCATATCCGATTCCATGCTTTAGGAAGGGTGAAAAAGCACCCGCAGTAATGACACCACACGGTTGCCCCGACAACTCCACCTCAGCGCCAATATGCGGTTCTGCTGAAGGACAGACAATGCCGAACAGCCGGGTCTCGCGAGTCGCATTGACCAGCGCCTCCTTGCCGATGAAATGGGCTTTTTCCAGATCGACGAAACGCCCGAGGCCGACATCAAAAGGCGTCGTGAACCGGTCAAAATCTGATCCCGCGTTCAGAATCCCAGCCTCGATTCGACGAATGTGCATCGAATCAAGCCCATGCAGGCCGATTCCGTAGGACGCACCTTTGATTTGAAGATGGTGCCATAACGCTTGCGCATCATGATGGGGCTCTGTGTAGAACTCCCACCCCAGCTCGTTGGTATAACCGGTTCGTGAAATGACGACCTCTTGGCCGCCAAAACTGACCCGGGCGATCCCGAAATATCCAAAGGGCTCCGGCATACCGTCATCCGAAGCGGCCTCAAGCACTTTCATTGAAAGCGGACCCTGCACTTGGGAAACATAGATATCGGGATCAGAGATCGTGACATCCATTCCACGGGCATGCGATCGTGCCCAACTATAAAAGTCCCCGTCCGCCTGCGCATACCAGAAGAGATCGTTCGCCAGGCGAAGCACCACCCCGTCTGTAATCATCCCGCCGTCTTCGTAACAAGGAATGCCGTAGCCGCATCGGCCAGGTTTCAGCTTTGTGAAGTCTTTGGTGAAAAGCAGATCAAGAAGACGCTCCGCATCCGGACCCTCGAACTGTAGGGGATATTCGCCCGTGTTCAGCACCGCTGCCTTCTGGCGCAGCAGCCAGTAACCCTCCTCGGTATCAATCTTGTCAAACTGACACGCCATCAAGCGCCGGTTGTAAACCGTATAACGCGGCCCAAAGGGCCTTTCGATTTCGTGATAAGGATGCCGATCTAGACCAAAATCCCAACCGGCGCCCGG
>DDZY01000009.1 GCA_002346525.1 Proteobacteria bacterium UBA2996 | reverse complement strand
CGCTTTTCGGCGCCACTCTGGCCTTTTCCGTGTACGGTGTTGAGGCAGTGCCGTCAAAAACATAATCGGTGGAATAATGCATTAAGGGGATCCCGAGGATCTGGCAGGTCTTTGCCATTACCCTTGGGGCTTGCGCATTGATGCGTTCGGCAAGCTGCGGCTCAGATTCCGCTTTATCCACTGCGGTATACGCCGCTGCATTAATCACCAACTCCGGCTCAATTTGGCCAATCAAATCTGGCACGCTACCCGGCTCGGCAAGATCCACGTCGGGCTGATCGAGAAACGTCACGTCATGATGGGAAGGCAACAACTCGGCAAGCGCCGAACCCAGTTGTCCCACCCGGCCGAAGACGAGGATGTGCACCGTCTAGACCCCGACGGATAGTTCAGGGAGTTCAGCCAGCCGGGGCGCCACCGCGTCTTTTCCAGACAGGATCGGATCGGCAATCGGCCACTCGATGCCGATATCAGGATCGTTCCACAGTACGCCCGCATCGTCTTCAGGCACATAAAGCGACGTGCACTTGTAGGCCATCTCCGAGATCTCACTCATAACGCAGAACCCGTGAGCAAAGCCCGCGGGGACATATAACTGCTTGCGGTTGGATGCAGAAAGCGTCACGCCAAACCACTCGCCGAAATGGGGTGAGTCCCGGCGTATATCGACCGCAACATCAAAGATTTCGCCGATCAGCGCACGGACCAGTTTGCCCTGCCAGGTGGGGTACTGATAATGCAGTCCGCGCAACACTCCCCTCGTGGAACGCGAATGGTTATCTTGCAAAAAAGCGGTGGGAAGGCCTGCCTCAGCAAAATCACTGGCCTTGAAGCTTTCCATAAAAAAGCCGCGGTCGTCTTCAAACACACGCGGCTCTACGATAACCACGCCGGGCAATGGAGTCTGGGTAATGGTGATCAAGCGGTCTGGCCCAAATGCGCTGCAAAGGAGACCGCAAGGATAACTGATTGACTGCCCGCGCGACACGTGGAGTGTGCGCTTCTGGGCGCTCGCGGGCTTGCCGACGCTGGCAGGATCAGGAAGTTGTGAAAAAACTCTTGAGCCGGTCCGCCCAGGAACTTTCCCGGGGCGAATGCCGTTCGCCACCGGCTTTCAGCATGTCATCGAACTCACGCAGCAGATCTTTCTGCTTTCGGTTGAGATTGACGGGCGTCTCGACCTTGATCTTGCAGAACAGATCACCGACGGCACCGGACCGCACATTCTTGACGCCCTTGCTTTTCAATCGGAAGACGCGCTCGGACTGGCTTTCAGGCGGCACTTTCAGTTGCGCACGACCGCTCAGGGTGGGGATCTCAATCTCGCCGCCCAGAGTCACCATCGCAATGCTGACCGGCATCTCACAGTAGAGGTTATCCCCATCTCGCGAGAAGATAGGATGCTGGCGAATACGGATCTGAACGTACAGATCTCCGCTGCCGCCGGCCGCACTGCCCTGCCCCTCTCCGGCCAGCCGGATTTGATCGCCGTCATCCACACCGGCAGGGACTTTGACCTGCAGCGTCTTGGTTTTCTGCACCGTCCCGCTGCCGCTGCAGTCACTACACGGTGATTGGATCACGGTGCCGCGGCCACGGCAATCGGGACAAGCCTGCTGAATCGAGAAAAACCCCTGCTGCATTCGGACCTGCCCCTGGCCGTTGCAGGTCGCACAGGCCGTTGGCGATGTGCCCGGCCGGGCCCCCGAGCCATTACAGGTGTCGCAACGAACCTGCGCGGGAATCCGAATGCGAGATTCCGAGCCATGCACCGCTTCTTCCAGAGACAGTTCAAGCGTGTACTGCAGATCAGCACCCCGACTTGCACCGGATCGCCGGCCCCCGCCCCCGAAGATGTCGCCGAAGATGTCGCCGAAGATGTCGCCGAAGCCGGCTGCGCCGGGACCCGCTCCCCCTGCGCCGGCAGAAGAATCAACACCCGCATGACCAAACTGGTCATAAGCGGCACGCTTTTGCGGATCGGCGAGGATTTCGTAGGCTTCTTTCGCCTCTTTGAAGGCTTTCTCCGCTCCTTCGTCATCCGGATTTCGATCCGGATGGTATTTCATGGCGAGCCGGCGATAGGCTTTCTTGAGATCAGTTTCGGCGGCCGAGCGATCCACCCCCAGCACCTCGTAATAATCCCGTTTCGCCATAATTCCGCCCGATACTCTATTATTTCAAAACCCGATCAACGGCAAAAGCCGGCACTGTGACATGCCGGCCCTGCCAGGTCGCTCCTGTCTGGGTTCGCACCACAGACTCGAGAAAAACCGCTCAGTCTTCTTTTTTATCCTTAACCTCTTCAAATTCAGCATCGACAACGTCGTCGCCGGCCGACACGTCATCTCCGGACGCCGGACCCGTCCCCGTCGGGGCTTCGCCCGCTTGCTCCTGATACATCTGTTCCGCCATCTTGTGACTGGCTTCCATCAGGGCATTGGTCTTCGCCTGGATATCAGCAACGTCTTCTGTCTTAAGCGCCTCTTCAAGATCAGAGATCGCGCTCTCGATGCTCGCCTTTTCCGCGTCCTCCACCTTGTCACCGGCTTCCGACAGCGTCTTCCTGACCGTATGGGTCATGGCTTCGCCCTGGTTGCGTGCATCCACCAACTCGCGCGCCTTGCGGTCTTCCTCGGCATGGGTCTCCGCATCCTGCACCATGCGCTCGATCTCTTCATCCGACAAGCCGGAGCCCGCGGTAATCTTGATCTTGTTTTCCTTTCCGGTGGCCTTGTCCTTTGCTGAGACATGAAGAATGCCGTTGGAGTCGATGTCAAACGTGACCTCGATCTGGGGCATTCCCCGAGGTGCGGGCGGAATATCCGACAAGTCAAACCGGCCCAGGGATTTATTGTGCTGCGCCATTTCCCGCTCTCCCTGGAGCACGTGGACGGTCACAGCGGTCTGGTTGTCATCCGCGGTGGAAAACACCTGGTTCGCCTTGGTTGGGATAGTGGTGTTCTTCTCAATCAGCTTGGTCATCACGCCGCCGAGCGTCTCGATACCCAGAGACAGAGGTGTCACATCCAGCAACAGTACGTCTTTGACATCACCGCCCAGCACGCCACCCTGGATCGCCGCACCCATCGCCACCGCTTCATCCGGGTTGACGTCCCGCCGGGGTTCTTTGCCAAAAAAGTCCTTCACCGTATCCTGCACCTTCGGCATC
>DDZY01000182.1:1462-3075 GCA_002346525.1 Proteobacteria bacterium UBA2996 | reverse complement strand
TCGAGCCCGTACGCAAACGGCGCCCCGGCTGGTGTGAGTTTGACACCGGCTTTGGCCGCCATCTCAATGACCGGCCTTGCACAATCATCCGGACCGGTCACGCTGACGAAGTATCCGCCGTTCGGATCCGACCAGGTGGCGATCCCCTTACCCCCCAGGTCGCGCTCCAGGATTTCCTGAACCAGGGCGAATTTGGGCGCCAGAAGTTCACCCACACAACTCATGTGCGAGCGCAGGCCTTCGATACCGCCAAAGAAAGCAAGATGGCGGAGTTGATTCAATTTATCTGGACCAATGGTCTGAACCGAAAGGTGCCGACGCGCGTCCTCGATGTTAGCCGGGCTCGACGCCATCGCCGATACCCCGGCGCCTGCCATCGTCATCTTGGAGGTCGACGTAAACATCAGCACCCGATCCGGATGGCCTGACTCGCGACAGGCGCTCAGGATGTCTGGTACCGGCTGGTGCGCATCGCGAAAATGATGTTCGGCGTAGGCGTTATCCCAGAAGATCCGAAAGTCCGGGGCGGCTTCCATTGCGGCGAGTCGTCGGGCAACGTCCTCAGCGTAGGTGATGCCGGTGGGGTTACTGTAGCGCGGGACACACCAAATCCCCTTGACAGCCGGATCTGCTGTGAGGAGCTCGACATGATCCATATCCGGCCCGTCATCGGTCATCTCCACGTTAACGAGTTCAAAGCCGAGGTGCGATGTAATCTCGAAGTGACGGTCGTAGCCGGGGGCGGGGCACAAGAAGCGGATGGTGCCCTGTTGGCCCCAGGGCCTGTCGCTGCCCGGTACACCGAAAAGGACCGCACGGGCTACGGCGTCGTGCATCATGGTGAGGCTGCTGTTTCCCCCCACAATGACATCATCATGCTGACAGCCCAGGATATCGGCAAAAAGTTGTTTCATCGCAGGCAGACCATCAATGCCGCCGTAGTTGCGGCAATCCGTGTTGTCCTGATCAGCAAATTGACCGGCTCCTGGCAGGGCAAGCAGCGGATTCGCCAGATCCAGTTGTTCCGGCGCCGGCTTGCCCCGGGTCATGTCCAGGGAGAGACCCGCCTTGGATGCAACTTCGTAGCGGTCTTGCAGCTCTTCTTCGCGCGCTTTGAGTGTTTCCTGACTGTCGTCGTGAAGCATGATCATCTCCAGGGTTGGCTCAAGTCCGGCAGGGGCCAGCAAGACCTGATTCGAGGGGTTCAATAACGGCCCGGCGATTCTAAAGCGGGGGCACGACGAATCCAAACCGCAGTGGTTTTCGCTTTGGTAAGATCATCCTGTGACCATAGCCGGGTTTAAATCAAGTTGCCGCCGGCGGATTATGGGTACCGTCTTGACTGCGATTGCTTGCTTCATGACGGCGCTGCTGTCTGCTGACTCGGGTCATCTGCTCGCACCCACGCAGGCGAGCATTGTTATCCCGTCCGAGGAGGAAGCCATGGGCCGTGAGTTCATCGCGGCCGCGCGCCAGCAGCTTGCTTTCGTCGAAGACCCGCTGCTGGTCCGCTATGTTGAGAATCTGGGGCAACGATTGGCGGCCGGTTTGGGAGGGGATACGGACCGCCTGCGATTCTTTCTGATCGAAAGCAAACTGGTTAACGCATTTGC
>DDZY01000182.1:0-1079 GCA_002346525.1 Proteobacteria bacterium UBA2996 | reverse complement strand
GTGATGGCCCACGAAATCGCACACGTTGCGCAGCGTCATCTGCCTCGTATGATGGAACGTGCGGGCCGGCGCAAAATTCCGACTACGGCCGGGATACTGGCAGCGATCCTGTTGGGGGGGCAAGCCGGTGCCGCAGCCATGGCGGCCACCACTGGTGCGGCAATGTCGGATCAGTTGCGGTACAGCCGGGAATTCGAACGCGAGGCGGATGTACTGGGTCTTAGCATATTGACAGACGCGGACTACCCTGCTGGCGCCATGATGGATTTTCTCAAGCGGCTCGACCAGGAAAGTCGGCTACAGAGTTCGGGGGCGCCGGAGTACCTCAGGACACACCCCCTGACCCAGAACCGCCTTGGATTGGTGGAGAGTCGCCTGCGCCAGTATGGAGAGACTGCCAACCCTCCTTCATTGGATTACTTTCACGCACATGCCCGCGTCCGGGCTCTTTTTGAAAGTCCTCAGCGCGGGGGATCCGTCGCCGGGTTTCTCCACGAAGTCGAATCCGCCGATGTGCCGGGTGCACGCGCGGCGCGGTATGGTCTGGTTCTAGCACTGATTCGGCAGGGCGACCACGCTCGTGCCGTGGAGACGGCGATGGTGCTGCACGCCGATTACCCCGGATACCCCCTGTACGGCATTGCGCTTTCCGAAGCGCTCCTCGCAGAGGGCAGTGCGCTTGAGGCGGTAGACGTCCTTCAGTCGATACAGGACCAAGACGGGTTTTCAGTGATAGCGGCCTACTATCTGGCGGATGCGCTCATGAAATCGGGGCAGCTCAGAGCAGCCAGGCTGAGTCTTCGTCGGGCCCTGAGAGAAGCGCCTGAAAATGCTGCGGTATATAAGTTGTTAGCCCGTATTGAAGGAGAACGCAATCAATGGGCGCAGTCTTTTCAGGCGCTGGCGGAGTATCACTACCTCAGAGACGAACTCGATCAGGCATTGGTTCACCTGCGAACCGCAGCTACCCACGTTGGGGAAAGTGCTTATCTTAAAGCGAGTATCGATGCGCGAATCAAGGAAATCGAGAAATATCGGGGAAAAAAGAGCTAGGAGCTAGCCGTTTAAGAAATTTGTGT
>DDZY01000073.1:3034-19043 GCA_002346525.1 Proteobacteria bacterium UBA2996 | reverse complement strand
TGATCACGAGGAAGAAGGCCATGATCACGAGGAAGAAGGCCATGACGATCATGATGACCACGAAGGCCATGATCACGAGGAAGAAGGCCATGACGATCATGCGCATCACGACCACGATGGTAACGACCCCCATATGTGGCTCGATCCGGCGAACGCACTTGTTTGGCTTGATGCTATCGCGTCCGAACTCGGCCACATCGACCCTGAAAATGCTGCGCGCTATAGGGCAAATGCCAAGACGGCAAAAGAAGAGATCTCACATGAGATACACCATATCGAAGATCGTCTTAAGTCTGTCCAAGGTAAGGAATTCCTTGTGTTTCATGATGCTTATCAGTACTTTGAAAATCGGTTTGGAATCTCCGCAACGGGATCGATTTCCCTGACCGATGCTTCCAAGCCGAATGCCAAACGGTTGCAGGAGTTAAAGCACCATTTTGAAGAGCAGGGGATTGATTGCGTCCTTTCAGAGCCTCAGTACTCATCGAAGCTGATCAACAGTGTTTTCGGGGGTTACAAGCCGCATATCGGTGTATTAGACCCAATCGGGGTCGATCTAGAGTTAGGTTCTGGGCTTTATCTGGAACTACTTGAAAATCTCGCTTCCGCAATTGCAGAATGCGTTAACCATTGAATACCTGTTGCCTGGTATGAGTTCGAAGAAAGTACAATCCGAGTTGTCTGCGAAGGTCTTTCGTGCTCACGATCATGGCGAATGTTCCCGCTCGCTGATGGGTGCAGCACAAACGCTGTGTGCCGAGCGGGGGCTTCGGCTGACACCGGTACGCCAAAAAGTGCTGGAACTGTTGCTGAAGTCGCACGCACCCCTTGGGGCCTACGCTATCCTGTCAGAACTCGCTGATTCCGGCTTCAGTGCGCAGCCTCCAGTGGCATATCGGGCTTTGGATTTTCTGGTGGAAAACGGGTTGGCGCATCGCATTGAGAAGATCAATGCTTTTGTGGCTTGCAACCGACCGGGTGAAGGACATGCGCCAGTCTTCATGATTTGCAGTGACTGTGGCCAGGTTGCAGAGACTTCGGAAGAAAGGCGAAGAAGCCCTCTGGATCGTACGGCCCGTGCCATTGGCTTTGATATTCAGCATATGGTAGTGGAGGCGCAGGGTGTGTGCGCTGGGTGTCGGGAGAGGGCCTCGTTGTGAGTCTCATCAAGGCCCAGGGATTGGGCGTGCGTATTGGGGCTCGTCAAGTTCTACGCGATGTCGATCTTTCAGTTGGAAAGCGTGAGATTGTTACCGTTGTTGGTCCTAATGGATCCGGTAAGACAACCCTACTCAGGGTGTTCATCGGAGCGCAGGCGCCTTCTGAAGGTGCGGTGGTTCGCGAAGCGGGATTGAGGGTTGGCTATGTACCGCAGCGTCTTGCTATCGATCAGGCCATGCCCCTGACGGTAGCCAGGTGGCTTGCGTTATGCGGGATAAAAGACCGGCAACAGCATCTGCAGATTGCCAAGCAGGTCGGAATTTCCGCTCTGCTGAAGCAGCAGATGTCGTCTCTTTCTGGCGGAGAATTCCAGCGCGCACTACTAGCTAAGGCGCTTCTGGTGAGGCCTGATCTGCTGGTCCTGGACGAGCCGACGCAGGGCCTTGACCAGCTTGCCGTAGCGTCCTTTTATCAGTTGATCGAAGGCGTCCGCGATGACTTGGGTTGCGCCGTTCTGATGGTGAGCCATGATTTGCATGTGGTGATGCGTTCATCTGATCATGTGATCTGCCTGAACGGCCATGTGTGTTGTCAGGGAACGCCAACGTCGGTATCTGCTGCGCCTGAGTATCAGGCGCTTTTTGGCTTTGATACCGAAGGGGCGCTGGCGCTGTACCGACATGAGCATGACCATCGTCATGATCACGCAGAACAGGGCGGTAGTGATGCTGGATGATTTTCTGTGGCGTGCAGCGCTTGCCGGGGTAGCGGTGGCATTAGCATCCGGCCCTTTAGGCTGTTTTGTCGTATGGCGTCGGATGGCATATTTTGGTGACGCCACAGCCCACGCTGCGATCCTGGGAGTAGCTTTGTCTCTTGGGTTCTCTATCTCGGTTTTTATCGGGGTGCTCATCACAGCTTTGGCGATGGCGTTCATGATTCTTTCTTTTTCTGGGCGGGTGTTTACCGTTGACACATTGCTCGGTGTCGCGGCACATGGGGGCCTCGCATTGGGGTTGGTGGCTGTCACTTTTATTCCCGGTGTGAGGGTTGATCTTGCGGCCTATCTTTTCGGCGACATCCTGGCGGTGGGGCACGGTGATCTTTTGATCATCTCTGGGGGGTGCACAGTTATTCTGGTAGCGCTCTGGTTGCGCTGGGAGCGATTACTGCTGCTTACGTTGAACGTTGATTTGGCTGCGGCTCGGGGAATTGATACCAGACGCGAGAACCTGATCTTGACGGTGATGCTGGCGGTGTTGGTCGCGGTCGCCATCAAGATCGTTGGGGCGTTATTGATAACGGCCATGTTGATCATCCCTGCCGCTGCTGCACGCCCCATTTCGCGTACACCAGAGTGGATGGCTGTCCTCGCGGTTGCCGTGGGAGTCATAGCAGTTTTAACGGGACTGTTTGGATCTTTTTACTGGGACCTGCCTACAGGCCCGAGCATGGTTACTGCAGCCACTGCTATTTTTGCGGTGGCAACCTTGGCTTCTCTAAGCAGAATGAAGTCTCGGCATTAAGCATTGAGATGTCCGGGTACTCAATCCAGAGGTATCCAACCCGCTCGGAGGCACTGGAGGCAGTCGCAAGCCATCTGGGGCAATTACTCGAATCTACCCTGGCGAAGCGTAATCGGGTGACCTTCGGCGTTTGCGGCGGTAGAACCGCCGAAGCCCTGTTTCCGATGCTGGCAGAGTTACCGCTAAATTGGGATTCGGTTGATGTTTTGCTGATTGATGAGCGCTGGGTAGCTACCCACAGTGACCAAAGCAATGAAAAACTGGTACGGCACACATTGCTGCACAGTCACGGCTCTGCCGCCACGTTGATCGGATTGAAAACGCATCACGATTGCGCTCGGGAGGCATTGGATTCCGTGGAGCAGAAGCTGGATCAAGGCATGTGGCCGATCGATGTACTGTTCGTCAGTATGGGCGATGATGGTCATATTGCCTCGCTCTTTCCCCAAGGCGTCGAGAATTCAGAAACCCGGCGAAAGGTCGTCGCGTCCAGTTCTCCGCTCCCTCCCCACGAAAGGATCAGTCTCGCCCCCTGGGTTTTGAAAGGCGCCAAGCGCATCATTTTGCCGATCTTTGGCGAAACGAAGCAGGCGCTCTTCGATAAGGTGACCCAGCAAGGCCCGAGCATGGAATATCCGGTGCGACATGTTTTGCGTCACGAGGATCCCCAGTGCGAGGTATTTCTGGCTCCTTGAGGCTGGCTCTTGTGTCGGAAGTGGGCGGTACTAGAATCATCGCTCATGAAGCACCCACCCGGGTCGATGGTTTCTTGTCTGGGAGATAAAGCATCAGCTACTTAAAGACACTCACTGATTCGGGCGCGGCTGATTTTGACGAGATCGGCCGAACCTTTCAGTGGCAGATCCCGGAATGCTTCAATATTGCTGCCGCGGTTTGTGATCGCCATAGGGATGTTGTGAATCATCCTGCCCTTCTTTGTGAAAATGCATCGGGTGTCACGAGCGAGCACAGCTTCGCCGACCTGCATCGCCTCTCAAATCAGCTTGCCAACGTTTTTCTGTCAATGGGGGTGAAGCAGGGCGACCGTGTCGCCATTTTGTTGCCGCAGCGGGTTGAAACGGGGCTCTGTCATATTGCGGCGTGGAAAATCGGCGCGGTGTCCTTGCCGCTCTCAGTACTTTTCGGGACGGATGCGTTGCGTTATCGGCTCGAAGACAGCGGCGCGAAGATTCTGGTCGGCTCACAAGAAGGACTGGAGAAAATTCAGTCCCTGCGAAATGAGTTGCCGGAACTTGAGGAGGTCATCGACTGCGATGATGAGAGAAGCGGTTTCTGGGCTTTATTGGGCCAGGCCAAAGCGGACTGCGAAACGCTGAATACCCTAGCTGACGACGCCGCGATCGTGATCTATACCTCCGGAACCACGGGCCCGCCCAAGGGAGCTGTGTTGGCGCATCGGTGTCTGTTGGGCAATCTGACAGGATTTGAGATGTCGCAGAACTTCTTTCCTCATCCCGATGACCTGATGTGGACCCCGGCGGACTGGGCCTGGACCGGCGGATTGCTCGATGGACTGATGCCGGCCTGGTTCTACGGTCGTCCGGTTCTGGGCTACGACGGAGGACGTTTTGATCCTGAAAAAGCCTGTGACTTGATGGCGCGATATCGTGTCCGTAATGCCTTTATCCCGCCAACGGCGCTGAAGATGCTTCGTCAGGTTGACGATATCCGGGGACGCGGGGTAAGTCTCCGCAGTGTCATGTCGGCGGGGGAAGCATTGGGCGCGCGGATTTACGAATGGGCTGAGGATGCCCTGGGTATCCGGATCAATGAAATGTGGGGTCAGACGGAGTTCAACTATATCGTGGGCAATTGCTCCGAGATCATGGCGGTTAAGCCCGGTTCCATGGGGAAATCCTACCCCGGCCACCGTGTCGAGCCCATCGATGAATCAGGCAATGTCCTGGCCGATGGCGAGATCGGGGAGTTGTGCGCGCTCCGCGATGATCCGGTCATGTTTTTGGGCTATTGGAAGCGAGATCAGGCGACCCGAGACAAGTTTATTGGCCCGTGGTGGTCCACGGGTGATGTGGGTTATCGTGACGACGACGGTTATCTGTGGTTTGTGGGGCGCAAGGATGACGTTATCTCAAGCGCAGGGCACCGCATCGGGCCGGGTGAAATTGAAGACTGCATTCTGAAGCATCCGTCAGTGGTGCAGGTGGCAGCAGTGGGCTCGCCCGATGAACTTCGGGGAGAGATCGTTAAAGCATTTATCGTGCTTGCTTCTGATGAGATGCCGTCGGATGCCTTGGCTCAGAATATTCAGGATCTCGTCCGCGGGGATCTCGCTGCGTATGAATATCCTCGCGAGATCGAGTTCGTCAGCGAACTGCCCATGACCACAACCGGCAAAGTGCGCCGCATCGAACTGCGCGAGCAGGAGATTGCACGAAAGCGCAACGCCTGATTGGCCTAAGATTCGCCCTGCAGCATCCGGCCCAGGGGCCGGCCGCCCAAAACATGCATATGTAGGTGAAACACTTCCTGATTTGCATGCCGGCCGCAATTCACCAATAACCGGTAGCCTGCTTCAGCAATACCTTCAGAGGCGGCCAGATCCCGTGCCACGATAAACATGTGGCCTAGCGTTGCTTCGTCTTCCTCGGACACATCGTTGACAGTTGGAATGATTTTGTTGGGCACGATCAGGATATGTGTTGGCGCCTGGGGATGAATGTCCCGAAACGCAGTGACGCGATCGTCCTGAAATACGATATCAGCCGGCAGTTCGCCTTTCACGATCTTGCTGAACAGAGTGTCTTCTTCCATATCTTGGATCCTGGTCGGTAGTGTGCGGTTGGTTGGAGTGGGATAGATTCCCGCCGGTAATCACCTGTCCGGGATAATAGTCTACGCGTTAAAATCCCGCCCTCGTTGTCACGGGATTATCACCAGATAGCAGACAGTCCCGATAAACCGGAGATTTTAAAAGATGTCTTTCAAGGCTTTCAGAATACACCAGCAGGAAAAGGGCGTTCGCGCCGGGTTTGAGCAGATGGAGGTCAGCGATTTGACCGAGGGGGACGTCGTTGTACGTGTCGCCTACTCGGGTATCAATTTCAAGGATGCCTTGGCTGCGTTGGGAAAGGCCAGGATTCTGCGGGTGCCTGATCTCAACGGCGGGATTGATTTTTCCGGTACGGTAGAGAGCAGTGAAAGCGAACGATTCAGCGCCGGCGATCGTGTGCTGGTGTGTGGTTGCGGCCTCTCTGAGACCCGCGATGGCGGCTACGCCGAGATGGCCCGCGTGCCGGCGGGATGCGTTGTTGCTGTGCCAGACAGTCTTGAACTTCGGGAGGTCATGGCGATCGGGACCGCAGGATTCACTGCCGCGATCGCCATGATCCGGCTTGAGGAAAACGGCCAGAGCCCCGATCATGGCCCGATGATTGTCAGCGGTGCAACCGGCGGCGTCGGCAGTATCGCAGTCGACATGCTGGCGGCAAAAGGATTTGAGGTAGTGGCGCTGACGGGAAAATCAGATCAGCACGATTACCTGAAGTCACTCGGTGCCAGTGAATTTGTCAACCGGCACGAGCTTGAAATGGGAAGTCGGCCGCTCGAGAAAGGCTTGTGGGGTGGCGCGGTGGACAACGTGGGCGGTGAGACACTGGGTTGGCTCACCCGTACGGTGAAACCCTGGGGAAATATTGCATCAATCGGTAACGCCAGTGGAATCAAACTGGAAACCACGGTCATGCCGTTTATCCTGCGCGGGGTGTCGTTGCTCGGTATCAATTCGATTGAAATGTCCGAAGCACTTCGTAACCGGGCCTGGCAGCGCCTGGCAGAAGACCTGCGTCCGGGCCACCTCGATCGGATCGCGCCGCAAACGATTGAATTTGATGATTTGCCGGGAGCGTTTGACGACTATCTGACAGGTTCAGTTACGGGACGGACTGTCGTTAGGATTGGTTCTTGAGCAACCCAGAGAAAAGCCAGAGCCCTGATCATTCGCGAGAGCAATACCGGTACTGGCAGTCAGTCAGCACGCGGTGGATGGATAATGACGCCTATGGTCATATCAACAACGCGGTCTATTACAGCTACATCGACAGTGTTGTGAACCAGTTTTTGATCGAGCACCAGCTGCTCGATATTGAAAAGAGCGATTCCATCGGTCTGGTGATTCAATCACAATGCCGCTTTTTTCAGCCACTGTCTTATCCGGGCCGGGTGGATTGCGGGTTGCGGGTAACGCATCTGGGAAACAGTAGTGTGAGTTATGAGGTGGGTATGTTTGCTGAGGCCGAAGCGGCTGCCGCTGCCGTTGGCGGCTTCACCCATGTATTTGTCGATCGGGAGGCGCGCAGGCCTTGTCCCTTGTCAGGGACGGTCCGGTCGGCCCTCGAGGGGCTTGTCTGAAGATCTTAATGGGTTAGTACTATGTATCGTGATAATTTGAAAGGCCCCGCGTTCTGGAAGTCTCCACACAAGGCGATCACCCTGCTGGGCATGTCAGGCGTGGGAAAGACCACGTTGGCATCCCGATTGCCCCGCCAGACCTGGTTTCACTATTCTGGGGATTATCGGATAGGAACGCGTTATCTTGATGAACCCATACTGGATAATGTTAAGCGCGAGGCCATGCGGGTACCGTTTCTCGCAGAATTGCTGCGGACCGATTCCATCTACCTTTGCCACAATATTTCTGTCCATAATCTCAAGCCGATTGCGAGCTTTCTGGGAATGATCGGCAATCCGGAACTGGGCGGACTGTCGGTCGATGAATTCAAGCGTCGGCAGAGCCTTCATCGCGAGGCCGAGATCAACGCGATGCTGGATGTCAGGGCATTTATCGCCAAGGGACATGACACCTATGGATACCCGCATTTTCTCAATGACGCTGGGGGCAGCCTGTGTGAACTCGACGAGCCGGGCGTGCTTGAGCAACTGGCTGAAGATACGCTGATCGTCTATCTCAAGCCCTCGGACGCGATGCTGAGTCAAATCATCGAGCGTTCCTTGCAGGAGCCCAAGCCGATGTATTATCAGGATCAGTTTCTCGATCGGGTGCTGCCCCAGTATCTGGAAGAGAAGGGATTATCCAAGCCGGAGGAAATTGTGCCGGACGATTATTTCCGCTGGATGTTTCCCCGCCTGGTTGAGCATCGGCTTCCACGGTATCAGGAGATCGCTGATCGCTTTGGAGTGGTGCTCGATGCGACGCGGATTGACGACATCCACAGCGAAACTGAATTCCTTGAATTGATCTGCGACGCACTGGAATAACTATGCCCATTGTTACCAACACAGGATTACCCAGTTTCGAGCGTTTTCGCCGTGAGGGGGGAGACGTACTGTCGCTGGAGCGTGCGGGGTCGCAGGATATCCGCGAGATGCATATCGGCCTCATGAATAATATGCCGGATGCGGCTCTGGAGCCGACCGAGCGGCAGTTTCTTCGATTGGTGGGGGGCTGTAACCGCATTGCCCAGTTCCATATCTACCCGTTCTCGCCGCCACAGGTCCCGCGCGGCAAAGAGGCGCGCGAACATATCGAGAAGTATTACTATGATTTCGATCGACTGAAGGAAGAGGGTCTTGATGCCCTGATTGTGACTGGTGCGAACCCGATCTGCGATCAGTTGCGCGATGAAGCGTTTTGGACTCCCATGTGTGAGGTATTGGACTGGGCGGTGCAAAATGTTACCTCTACGCTGTGCGCCTGTCTGGCGACCCATGCAGCTTTCCTGCATTTTCACGGGATCGAGCGCCAACCGTTACCAGCCAAACGTTGGGGCGTGTTTCCGCATCGTGTGGTGATGGAGCATCCGCTGGTGCGCGGCATCAACACGCGCTTTGATGTCCCGCATTCACGCTGGAATGACATCAGTCCACAAGAGATGAACCGGGTTGACCAGCTTGTGCTGGTCGAGAGTCCAGACGCAGGGGTGCATCTCGCGACCAGTTCTGACGGATTGCGGCTGGTGTTCTTCCAGGGCCATCCGGAGTACGACAGTTTCAGTTTGTTAAAAGAGTACAAGCGTGAAGTAAACCGCTTTCTCGCTGGTGAGATTAAAGAGTATCCGCCGTATCCGGACAATTACTTCACCGAAGATGTCTTCCCGGTGCTGGAGGGTTTTCGCGGGGAGGCGGAGCGGGCGTGTGAGCAAGGGGCCAAGGCCCGGCCATTTCCCGAAAGCGATGTCCGGGTCGACAACACCTGGGGTGATACGGGCAAGATCATCTTCAATAACTGGCTCGGTGCGATTTACCAGATTACCGATCGAGACCGGCGAAGGCCCTTTATGCCGGGGGTCGAACCCCATGATCCTCTTGCCAGCATTTTCTAAAAAAGCCTATTTTTAAGGAATAATTCGAGATGGGCGTGCGCCCATATTTCGCCGGGTGTATGTTATAGTTCTGCCCACAGCGCCGATTTGATGATCAGCTTGCAGGCGCTTTATAAGTTTGCTAAAGCGAGTGCTTGCCGATGGACCCGCTCTAGCAACAAAGCCGGTGCGGGTTTTTTTGTGGGGTTTTCTCGAGTGACCGACCGGCTTCGAATGGTAACTTTGAGGAAACGCTATGGCCACTAACCGGTTTGAGCAGCTTCTCCGTGATCGCGAATGGATACTTGCCGATGGCGCCACGGGAACCAATTATTTTTCCATGGGTCTGCAGTCCGGCGACGCGCCTGAGTTGTGGAATGTCGAACACCCGGATCGCGTGGCGTTGCTGCATCAGCAGTTCATCGATGCAGGCGCAGACATCCTCTTGACCAACAGTTTTGGCGGATCAGCTTACCGGCTGAAACTTCACCAGGCAGAACACCGTGTTGGGGAACTGAATGCGGCGGCCGCGGTAATAGCCCGTTCCTGCGCAGATGCATCGGATCGCAATGTCGTCATTGCAGGGTCGATGGGGCCGACCGGGGAGCTTCTGGAACCTGTCGGGACGCTCTCGGTTCAGGCAGCCGAGAGCGCCTTTGCTGAGCAGGCGCGGGCGCTAGCCGAGGGCGGCGCCGATGTCATCTGGCTGGAAACCATGTCCTCTAAAGAGGAACTCCAGGCTGCGGGTGCGGGAGCAGCTGAATCAGGGTTGCCTATTGTTGCGACCATGACGTTCGACACCAACGGGAGCACGATGATGGGTGTACCACCGCCACAACTTGTGGATATCTACCGGGAAACCGTACCCCGCCTGGCAGCCTTTGGGGCCAACTGCGGCGTCGGCGCGGCCGATCTGGTGGGGACATTGCTGTCGATGCGATCCCATGTCCAAGACCAGGACCTACTCGTGGCCAAGGCCAATTGCGGTATCCCGCAGTTTGTCGATGGCGAGATTCAGTATTCAGGGACACCGGAGCTGATGGCTGAATATGCCCGGTTGGCGCGTGATTGTGGCGCGCGCATTATTGGCGGTTGCTGCGGCACCACGCCGCTGCATCTTGCCGCCATGAACCACGCCCTGCTCAGTCATGATCCCCGACCCATACCGGATATCGAAGCCGTTGTGTCAGCCCTTGGGCCGGTCACCCCAGGCACGCACCGTGTTTGTTCTCATTCGACTGCGCCCACTGAAGAGAAGCGCCGAAGTCGCCAAGGGAGGAGGCGCCGCGCCTAGCATCGGGATCGGATAAAGGTGCTATCCTGCGCGGATGAGGCACGCCTTCATCATGGATCCCCTCGATGGGGTCAAACCGTATAAGGACACCACCTACTTCCTCATGCTTGCGGCACACGAGCGCGGGCATGAGGTGTTTTACGTTGACCCGGCGACGCTCTCGCTGCGCCATGACGAGGTCTATGCCACAGTCGTCAAGGTCGAAGTCTCAGCGGATCACAAACAGCCTTTTCACTGTGAGCCGCAAGTCTCCTGCGCGCTCGCAACCATGGATACGGTCTGGATCCGTCAGGATCCGCCGTTCGACCGCAGTTACTTTTATGTCACTTTACTGCTGGATCAACTGCCTGCACAGGTCCAGATCATCAACAGACCCGTCACGGTCCGCAACTGGAATGAAAAACTGGCCGCGTTGCGTTACCCGGACTTCACGCCCAAAACACTGGTCTCCAGGAGCGGGCAGGAGATAGCCGGGTTTCTCCGGGAGCAGAAGCGGATTACCGTCAAGCCCGTGGATGGGCATGGCGGCAAGGGCATCATATTTCTGGATGTCGGTGAAGAAGGGCTATCGGAACAGTTGGATAGGGCGACCCACGGAGGGCGGCACTGGGTGGTGGCCCAGCAGTACTTGCCGGCAGCTCACGACGGCGACAAGCGTATCCTGTTGTTGGACGGCGAGCCGCTTGGCGCGATCCTGCGGGTGCATGCTGAAGGGGCAGAGTTGAATAACCTCGACCAGGGGGGCAGCGCCCAAGAGTCCAAATTGGATCAGCAGGATTGGCAGATCTGTGAGGCAATGCGCGATGATCTCGTGGCGCATGGCGTCCGTTTCGCCGGCATCGATGTCATCGGCGGGATGTTGATTGAGATCAATATCACCAGCCCGACCGGGCTCCAGGAGATGAGCTGCTTTGATGGGGCGGATTACCATCACCGTGTGATGGCATCCTTCGAGTCTTAAAATCTATTCGCCCAGCACCAGGCCTTCGCGTCGAGGGTCTGCACCTCCCAGGAGTTCACCCGAGGGCAGTCTCTGGATCAGATGAAGTCCGCTATTCAGGTTCCGAACCCGGACTTCGTGCCCCATACCGGTCAGGGCTGTGCTCAGCCTGTCTGCTCCCGCATGGGATTCAATGTCCGTTGTCCCGTTGCGGTTGCAAAAGTGCGGCATGGCAGCCGCCTGCTGCGGGTTCATCTGCCAGTCAAGGATGCCGATAAGAGCTTGCGCAACGTAACAGATAATCCGGCTGCCACCCGGAGACCCGGCAACCAGAGTCGGCACGCCGGTCCTGTCAAAGACAATGGTGGGAGCCATTGAGCTGCGGGGTCGCTTACCCCCTTCAACACGATTGGCGATCGGCTGGCCGGCTTTACTCGCCCTGAAAGAGAAATCAGTCATCTCATTGTTCAGCAGGAATCCCTGTGTCATGAGCATGCTGCCAAAGCCGGATTCGATGGTCGTTGTCATGGAGACGATATTGCCTTGCGCATCGACAATACTGAAGTGACTGGTCCCGGCAGGCTCGAATTGCTGCATGGCGGCGTGTGCGATGGTAACGCCCGGTGGTTTGCCGACCGATGCTTTACCCATTGATCTTGAGGGCTGGATCAGCTGACTGCGGCCCCGCAGGTAGTCTTGATCCAGCAGTCCTGCAACCGGCACTTCAACGAAGTTACTGTCCGCCATATAGCGCGCCCGGTCAGCAAAGGCCAGACGGGAGGCTTCCAGCACAAGGTGCATGCTCTTGGGATTAAGGCCCAGCCCGGCTATATCAAAACGCTCAATGAGTTGCAGAATCTGACCGACCGTGAGCGCGCCTGAGCTCGGTGGGCCCATGCCGCAGATGGCGTTTCCATGATATCGGGCGCAAACAGGTGCCCTTGAAAGGGTTTTATAGCCATTGAGATCCTGCATCGTCATTAACGAAGGCCGGCCGGATGCCTCCTGAAGCGTCTCGATCAGTTTCTTGCCGATGGACCCTTGGTAGAAAGGCGCGATGCCCTGCTCAGCAATCAGTTCCAGGGTCTGTGCGAAGCCGGGATTCGTGAGGTGATATCCCTCCGGCAGTGGGACCCCCTGATCAGTAAAAAAGTACGCTCGGGTGCCGGAAAACCGGCTGAGGTATTCCTTTGATGCTTCGATGGACTTCGCCATTCTGGGCGAAACGGCAAATCCTTCGCGTGACAGTGTGATCGCGGGTGCAAAAAGCTTCGTCCAAGGGGATCGACCAAAGCGTTGGTGGACGGTGTGCAGCAAAGACAGAGTGCCGGGCACACCGACAGCTCTTGGGCCAAGTCTTGCCTCTCGCCATTTCATTAGTTGGCCGGTGCTGTCCTTAAAGTAATCAGCATCGGCAGCTGCGGGAGCCGTTTCCCGGCCATCAAAACTGAAAAGAGCCTGATTTTTGGCGTCCCAGTACAGCATGAACGCGCCGCCGCCGATCCCCGAAGACTGTGGCTCGACGAGATTCAGGACGAGCTGCGTCGTGACCGCTGCATCGGCCGCATTGCCGCCAGCCTTCAGGATTTGGTAGGCCGCCTGAGTGGCGAGGGGGTGCGCAGTGACCGCCATGAAGTGTTCTGCGTGGACCGCTTCCTTGTCCTGCCAGCCGGTTGAAGGCTCAGGATCAGGAATCGAATTGGAGGCCGACGCAGTCAGGACGCCTGAGAAGAGCAGCACCCCTGCGCAAAGCGTCTTTAGATTAAGTCCGGAATAAAAAGGCATAGTGCAGTGGGCAGGTGTTCCTTTTGAGTGAAGGCCGGTGGAAGGGAAGTATGCGTTAGTGCGCAGGTTTGCGGCACCATATCACACGGGTCCCGCACAGCTTGTCCCAGTTGCTGTGCCGGGTATCGGTCGGCATCCAGAAAAATCCCAACCCCAGCGTGAGGACGGCGAGGCACAGTCCCGTGAAGCGCTTTACGGCATCACCCCATCCGAGGGCTCGTCCGTTGTTTCGGATGACTCTTAACTGCCACGCCTTCATGCCGAGTGTTTGCCCGCCTTTGACCCAAAAGCCGCCAAAGTAGGCAAAGCAGACGCCCAGCAAGTAGAGCCGCTTTATCCAGAGTCCGAAACCTGCACCGCCCGTAATCTGGTCGAACCAAGGCAGCGGCAGGGCAGCAATAAAAACAATGCCCAAAAGGACCAAAAGATCGTAGAAAAGTGCCCCAAAGCGTCTGCCGAGGCCCGCATCGCAAAAAGAATCTTCCGGGTTCGCGCTCACGATATTAAGCGTGCGGATTTCTTTGAGGCATATCGACTAATTACCGAACGCCGCTCTTATACAGGCCTTTTGAACAGGTTATCCACAGGGTTATGAACAGCCCTTATCGGTTAATTGAACTGGCGTCCCCGGCAAGATTCGAACTTGCGACCTACCGCTTCATACCCCTTCAGTTTTCACTGCCAGACCTTCGGGATCTGTTTGGGGTCTGGACTTTATCTTCACCGCTAGGCGCGCGGCCCGTAGGTGCTGCCCGTCAAGTCTCTACACCTTCCCACCTTTTCACCTTTCCATAACAGGCGGGCTTGGCTCGGTATTGCCACCACCCAAAGTGCTGAGGGTTCACCGAGTTTGAGCAGATTCACGCAGACTGTTTCCAGATTCTGGTGCCCAGTTATCTAGGAGGCGATTGCTCTATCCAGCTGAGCTACGGGGACTCCACTTCCAGTATACCAAGTCGAGTACCCAGTCGAAAAATATCGCCGCCGATGTGTGGGGCGAGGTGGTGAATCAAGGGTGCTGGGTGTATACCCCAGGCAATGGGATGGCAACATCACTGATCTGGCAGATAGGTGCCCGACCAGCGCAGTACCACGTTAAAGGAAACCGAGATCCGAAACTCCTCTGAAAGATTCGGGTGCACCAGGTGATGGACAAAAGCGGGCCAGAGCAGGATTTCGCCGGCACGGGGCTGTACCCGATATTCCGGATCCACCTGTCCGTCTGCCTTGATCGCCGTCATATTGGCTTGCCCCCGAGGGTCAAAGAAAGAAATGGCCCCCGGTGTGTGGTCGGCTCGTCCCGGCAGATCAACCGGGCTGTCGGGCACCGAGACATAATAGGTGCCTGAAAGCCAGCAATGCGGATGATTATGCAGGTTGTGATAATCGCCGAAGCGGTTGATATTGGCCCAGCCCTGCAGATGCCAGTCGACCTTGTAGTCGATGCCACTGTGGTCAATGTAGCGCATCACAGCATGATTGATGCAGTCTCGAAGCCATGACAGCGCGGGATGTTCCGAAGCGAGCAGATTGTCATCCAGATAGCCCGTCGTCATATCCGGCCGTTCGGCATCCACGCGCACGATTTCATCCGCCAGTGCCGCGTTGATGGTGTCGTCCGCAGGCAAGCGGTCGCGCATCAGCACCGTAGGCCACAAGGTCAGGAACTGCGGGTCATCAGCCATGGGCTTAGTCTAAGGAACAATCGCTGTGCTGGATATAATCGCGTCACAAGAGAACCAAGGGTCCTTTATCCATGAATCCCCGACTGCATTTCGCTTTTCTTAATGTTGGGCATTTCATTGATCACCTGCTGCCCTTGGTATTTGCTACCGTTGCAGCCCTAGTGCTCACCCGCGAATGGGGGATGAGTTACGCAGAGCTGATTCCCTATGCCACACCCGCGTTGGTGGTGTTTGGGTTGGGCGCTTTGCCGGCGGGTTGGCTGGCTGACCGCTGGAGTCGGGAGAAGATGATGGTGATCTTCTTTTTCGGCATCGGGGCAAGCGCCATAGCGACGGCGTTTGCCAATACCCCGATGACTTTGGCGCTGGGACTTTTTGCCATCGGGCTTTTCGGTTCGATTTATCATCCGGTGGGATTGGCCATGGTCATCCAAGGGCGGCGGCAGACCGGTCTGCCGCTTGCAGTCAACGGTGTGTTTGGCAACCTGGGCGTGGCCTGCGCGGCGCTCTTTACGAGCCTTTTGATTGAGGCGTCGGGCTGGCGGGCGGCCTTTATCTGGCCAGGCGCGTTCACCCTATTGGTGGGCGTTGCGTACTGGATCTTTCTGCGTGGCCCACAAGCGGATGACACGCTCCAGCATGAGAAAATAGCGGGGGCCGAAAAACGTTCGAAGGCATTTACGCGAGAAACCCTCGTACGGGTTTTTGCCGTTGTCTTCGTGTCAACCGCTCTGGGCGGCCTCATTTTTCAGAGCACAACCTTCGCTCTGCCCAAGGTCATCGATGAGCGTCTGTCAGACCTCACGGTTTCTGTGACTGCCGTCGGCTGGTACGCCTTCAGCGTATTTGCGCTGGCATCGGTTGGGCAGTTGATTGTGGGATACCTGGTGGATCGTTGGCCACTAAAGCTCGTCTTTCTCGCCGTGGCTGCGGGTCAGTGCCTGTTTGCCCTGGTGCTGGTCAGCTCCAGCGGTATGTCGACGATCGTCGTCTGCATTGCATTCATGTTGGTGGTATTCGGCCAGATCCCGATCAACGACGTGTTGATCGGCCGGGTCACTAGAAGCGAGTGGCGGAGCAGGGCACTGGCTACGCGTTACATCATTACCTTTTCAGTCAGCGCAACGGCGATTCCCATGATCGCTTGGACACACACCACGTGGGGGTTTGGCGCTTTCTTCATGATTCTTGCCGCAGTCGCCGTTGCGATACTGATATTTGTCTCTTTTTTGCCGAAAGTGGAGATAACCTGGGCGTAAAAAGGAGCTCTGCGGGAGTAATTGGGGGGGCGAGGAGGAATTGGTGGAGCCGAGGAGGAT
>DDZY01000073.1:0-2683 GCA_002346525.1 Proteobacteria bacterium UBA2996 | reverse complement strand
CCCAGCTGAGCTACGGCCCCACGATGTTGAACAAGCCGCTTCATCCACGAAGAGGCCGGGGTAATTTTATCCCACGATTTCTCGTACTTTCCACCTTTTCAGTGATAATAAAGCGTTTAATCAGAAGCGTGTTTGGGAGTGCGACGCGCCTACGGGAAAAGTCCTCCCTGAGTAAGGAGTTATCTTGACAGAGTCGTTAGAAGTATCACCCCAGGCCTTGCTGGATGCCGCGCGGGTTTTTGAAGAACGGATCCCATTTAATCAAGTCTTGGGTCTTCGGATGGAACGCCTTGGGGAATCAGACGTGGTCGTGCGTTTCGATATGCGCGATGAACTCGTTGGGAACTTCACGCGGGGGAATCTGCATGGAGGGGTGATCTCGAGTGTTCTCGACGTCGTCGGCGGATTGGTTGCATTTATCGCGCTGCTTAAACGTGAGGGTGTGCAGTCGCTTGAGGACGAGGCGGACAAGTTTTCCCGGCTAGGTACGATAGACCTTCGGGTGGATTACCTGAGGCCGGGCCTGGGTAAGACCTTTTCTGCCAAGGGTTTTGTACTTCGTGCCGGCCGAAAAGTGGCCGTTACGCGGATGGAGCTGCACAACGAAGAAGAGTCACTTATTGCTGTCGGGACCGGCGCTTACAGCATATCCTGAGCGCTTAAACAAAAACCTGCTTTTGCGGCGATAATAGGGTTAGGCTAGGCAGTAAAAAGGGGTTGTCTTCCCATGGCGGACACGCCAACTCCCGAAACCCGTAATCTCTCTCCCGGAGAACAGTTACGAAACGCGCGCCAGGGATATCGCTGGTCGGTGGAAGACGTCGCTGCAAATCTCAATCTGACAGTCGACATGGTGCGGGCACTGGAGTCCGGGGACACCGAAGCCCTTCCCGGTCCTACCTTTGTTCGGGGCTACCTTCGGGCCTATGCCCGGCTGATGGAGATAGATGAGTCGACTGTTCTGGCTGGAGCACATAATGCCCAAGGAGAAAGCATCGGCTCGGTAGTCCCCGTCCTGGGCAAAGAGGCGTTTAAGGACAAAAAGGGACGTCAGTGGCTGAAGTTCTCGACTTCGCAGAAGAGGAGTTGGCGCAAAACGGTTTTGGTTTCCATTCTGATCCTGGCCGGCATCCTGGTCGCCTGGTGGTTTAGTGGACTGCTGCCCACATTTCAGGAGCTAAATGGTGACTCGACGATGAATTCCAAGAGCTCCGGTACTATTTCCATCCCGCTGAATACGCAAAACTAAGCCTCGTACCCGAGCGCGTGGTGACCGTCCGTCGCCATCCTCTGCCCACCTGAGCGCGTCAGGAATCTTTCAAAATGGTTGCCATCAATGCGGGGTCAATGTTGCCGCCACTGAGAATGACGCCAACGCGTCCCTTTGCCTGAACAGCGCCGCTCAGCAAGGCCGCAAGCCCCAGAGCGCCCGACGGCTCAACAACAACCCGGACATCTTCAAACAGGGTTCGCGTGGCCAGTGCAATCGCTGCTTCAGAGACGCTCACCATGTCGTGCACCTTCTGGCGAATGATTTCAAAAGTCAGTTCGCCAAGGGATTCGGTTCGCGTACCGTCCGCGATCGTTTGGGGATTTTCTATTCTTTGAAGATGGCCCGTTCGAAATGACTGAACCGCATCATCCGCATTTTCGGGTTCAACACCAATGACCTTGCATTCAGGTGAAAGAGATTGAGCACTCAGAATGCTGCCACTTAGCAGGCCTCCTCCCCCGCAGGGTACCAGGAGCGTGTCTAAGGATCCGGCTCTTTGAAACAGCTCCATCGCAGCGGTGCCCTGGCCGGCAATGATATGGGGATGATCAAAAGGCGGAATCAGGACGTAGTCATGCTCGGCAATCAGTTCCTGGCAGAGTATTTCACGTTTGGTTTTTTCGGGATCATAGGTAATCACCCGGGTCGCGTACCGTTTTGTACCCGAGAGTTTGACCTGCGGCGCATCCTGAGGCATGACGATCGTGGTTTTAATATCCAGAAGGCTGCCCGCCAGAGCAACCGCCTGAGCGTGATTACCAGAAGAATGCGTGATGACCCCTCTGCCTCGATCGGCCCCACTTAACTGGCTGATCGCATTCCAGGCGCCGCGAAACTTAAAAGCGTTGATCCGCTGCAGGTTCTCGCATTTGAAAAAGACCGCGGCGCCGACTTTGTCGTCGATGGGCGTTTCGCGAAGAGCCGGTGTCTTATGCGCGACCCCTTTAAGCCGTTCTGCGGCTGCGAGAATGTCGTCGTAGGTCGGCAGTGGTAGCGCCAAGACGGGCCCCGGTTGTGGTTGAGAATCCGTCGACCCATCGTAAACCGGGCCGAGAAAAAAGATTGATGCCGTTACAATCAACCAAACATTGCCGGTTTGTCAATATGAGTAATTCTTCATCGAATCCCCTTGAGATAGAAACGGGCGCGGCCCCTGTCTTTTCGGTCATCTGGCTTCATGGGCTGGGGGCCGACTGCAACGATTTCAAGGATCTGTCGAACATGCTGAATCTGCCTTCCGGGCTGCCGGTGCGTTTCATTCTTCCGAATGCGCCCGAACGGCCGATTACGCTTAACGGCGGCATGATAATGCGAGGCTGGTATGACCTGACCGGCATGGAAATCGTCAAGCAGGAGGATGCATTGGGTCTGGCTGAGGCATCAGATATTGTTGAGTCTCTTGTCAGCAGG
>DDZY01000048.1:1470-4727 GCA_002346525.1 Proteobacteria bacterium UBA2996 | reverse complement strand
CAACAGTACGTCTTTGACATCACCACCCAGCACGCCACCCTGGATCGCCGCACCCATCGCCACCGCTTCATCCGGGTTGACGTCCCGTCGGGGTTCTTTGCCAAAAAAGTCCTTAACCGTATCCTGCACCTTCGGCATCCGCGTCTGCCCACCGACCAGAAGCACGTCGTCGATTTCTGAAGCCGACAGGCCCGCATCCTGAAGTGCTGTCTTGCATGGATCAATGGTGCGGCTGATCAAGTCGTCCACCAGCGACTCAAACTTGGCCCGCGTCAGCTTAAGGTTGAGGTGCTTAGGACCGCTTTGATCTGCAGTGATGTAGGGCAGGTTGATCTCGGTCTGCGCGCTGGACGACAGTTCAATCTTGGCTTTCTCTGCACCCTCTTTCAGGCGCTGCATGGCAAGCGGATCACCGCGCAGGTCCATGCCCTGATCTTTCTTGAATTCGTCAGCGAGATAATCGATCAGACGGCGATCGAAATCCTCCCCACCGAGGAAGGTGTCACCGTTGGTCGCAAGCACCTCAAACTGATGCTCGCCATCCACATCCGCGATCTCGATAATTGAGATATCGAAGGTGCCGCCGCCCAAATCGTATACCGCGATCTTGCGGTCACCCTGCTGTTTTTCGAGGCCATAAGCCAGCGCCGCTGCGGTAGGCTCGTTAATGATGCGCTTGACTTCAAGGCCTGCAATTCTGCCGGCATCCTTGGTGGCCTGGCGCTGTGAATCATTAAAGTAAGCAGGCACCGTAATCACGGCCTCTGTCACATCGGTACCCAGGTAACTCTCTGCGGTCTGCTTCATCTTCTGAAGCACACGAGCAGAGACCTCGGGCGGCGCCATCTGCTTGTCTTTGGCTTCGATCCAGGCATCACCGTTTTTCGCCTTGACGATCTTGTACGGCATGAGATCCAGATCACGCTGAACCACGTCCTCGTCGAACTTGCGTCCGATGAGGCGCTTGGATGCAAAGATCGTGTTGTGCGGATTAGTCACCGCCTGGCGCTTGGCAGATTGACCGACAAGGACTTCGTCGTCATCGCTGAATGCGACAACGGATGGGGTCGTCCGGTCACCCTCGCTGTTTTCCAGAACCTTGGGCTTGCCGCCATCCATCACAGCGACACAAGAGTTCGTGGTGCCTAAATCAATACCGATAATGCTTGCCATGTCATTTTCCTCAAATTCCTCGAACGCGGTATTTCAAAATACCGTATGAAACTGAAACTATTATTAAAGTGGGGCTAATCCAGCGGTTTTCAAGCATCGGATGGGGTTTTTTCACCGACATCCTCGCCTTCAGGCGGCTTGGCCACAATCACTCTCGCCGGCCTCAGTAGCCGATCGTGCAGCCGGTACCCTTTCTGAATCACCTGACAGATATGGTTGGGCGCCACATCCGTCGATGGCGCAAGCGTCATGGCCTGATGTGATTCCGGATCCAGCTTGTCGCCCACCTCAGGGCTGATCTCAAAGACAGCAAATCGCTCAAAGGCCGAATCCAGTTGTTTCAGGGTAAGTTCCAGGCCTTCAACCACACGCTCTACCACCCCCTCAGTCCCGTCAAGCTCGACTGACTTTGCGAGATCCAGACTATCCCGAACATTCAGCAGTTCGGCCGCAAAACCCTCAAGGGCAAACCGCCTGGCGTTACTGATCTCGGTCTGCGCACGTTTTCTGGCATTTTCGGCATCTGCATGAGCCCGGAGAAATTCGTCCCGAAGCCGGTCATTTTCAGCCCGGAGCGTCTCTATGTCGTCTTCAGATTGATCGCCGGCACCGTCGCCTTTGGCCTCCGAATCCGTCGGATCAGACCCCTGTACAGACACGCTTTCCTCATGCGAGACCGTTTCCTGGCTCTCGTTGTGCTCTGGATTCTTATTCACTTGATGATCCCCTTGCGTTTCATGAGGGGCAGCAGATTCCGCTTTTTGCGAGGACACGTCGTTCTCCTCACCCGTGATGTCGTTGCTTGAATTTTCAGATTTACCGACAGTCATAGACAAGATTTCCCTTTACGGAAGACGCGCGAGTTGGATTATCGGTCAATCTGGGGGTGGAGGCGGGTTTTTCAACCCCACCCCGACAAGAGCCAGCGAAATCCGGCTCAGTGCAGTCCGCGCAGGGCGCTGCCGAGAACCCGGGCCGTAATATCGACTACCGGGATGACCTCCTCATAAGCCATGCGCGTCGGCCCGATCACTCCGATGACCCCGATACAACGGCCGTCATCCTCGTAAGGAGCCGTGACAACACTGCAGTCAGTGAGGGCGCTGTACCCCGATTCCTCACCGATAAAGATACTGATACCGCTGGCACGCATGCTCTTGTCCAGCAGATTCAGCAGATCCTGTTTGGTTTTGAAAGTATCAAATATCTCACGCAACTTTCCCAACTGATCAAAGTCGGGGATACCGAGCAGTTTGGTCTCACCACTGACGACCACGCCCTCTTCGGCGGGCTCCTCGTCAAGCAATTGGCTGGCCATCTCGACGGCTGTGCGCATCATGCGGTTCATCTCGTCGCTGTCCCGCTGCATATCCAATAGCAACCGGTGGCGCACCTCCTGAAGCGTTCGCCCGGCATGGCGTGAGTTAAAGAAATTACCCGCTTCAACGAGTTCACTCGCCGACAATGTCTTATCAAGAAAGATCACGCGATTCTGTACACGGCCGTCATCCGTTACCAGAATCGCGAGAACACGGTCCTCAGAGAGTTCGAGGAACTCGACCTGGCGGAGTTTTGCCTTGTCGGACCCTGGCAACATGATCACCCCGGCATATTGGGTGATGTCTGACAGCAACTCTGAAGCAGACTCCAGCAGTTCGTCCGCATCTTTCGCCCCCGCCAAGGCATCGACGATTTCTTTGGAGCTGGACTTGCCCGGCGTCTGGACCTGCAGTAGGCTGTTGACAAAAACTCGGTAGCCCAACTGGGTGGGTACACGTCCGGCTGAAGTGTGAGGCGCGCGGATCAGTCCCAGATCCTCAAGATCGGCCATCACGTTGCGGACGGTTGCCGCGCTGAGATCAAGCCCCGATTCGCGCGAGAGCGTCCGGGATCCCACAGGCTCACCGTCGCTGACATAGCGGCGGATCAGGAATCTCAGCAGGTGCTGCGCCCGATCGCTGAGTTCCAGATCCTGCAGATTTTCAACGGGTTCTGTCACGCGTTTGCTATTGGGAAATGAAGGTAAAATGTCGGCGAAAGAATCCTAACTAGTCCGGCAATCATACCACCGGATGATCCGCCCG
>DDZY01000048.1:0-1061 GCA_002346525.1 Proteobacteria bacterium UBA2996 | reverse complement strand
CGCTATCAAGATGCGGCTGTCAAATCCACCCTGAACGAGATTCGAGAACACCTCGAGCAGCGGGGCCGTGCCGTACTGCTGGGCGACACAACGCATCAGGAGATCCAAGGGCTTCGCATTGGGGATAACGGCCAGCCGCTCGCTGAATCTATTGATCTTGGCGTCGTGGTTGGCGGCGACGGCACGATGCTGCATGTGGCAAGCGCGTTGGCACGGGTCGATCTTCCGGTGATCGGCATCAACATGGGCCGGCTGGGCTTTCTTACCGATATCCCGGCAGAGGATTTCCGGGGCGAGATCGATCTCATCCTCGCCGGCGATTTTGAGATCGAAGAGCGCATGATGCTCAAGGCGGGGTTCGTTCGCGAAGGCCAGCTGCACGATGAGCGGCTGGCGCTGAATGATGTCGTCCTGTCCAAAGGGGCGACGGGCAAGATGATCGAGTTCGACACCCGCGTACGCGGAGAGACCATCGGCCGGACTCGGGGCGACGGCGTTATCGTAGCGACGCCCACCGGATCGACAGCCTACGCACTATCTGCTGGCGGACCTATCCTGCATCCGCTTCTCCCGGCTATCGTGGTCGCTCCCATCTGTCCCCATACGCTGGGCCAACGGCCGATTGTCCTGGATGGACATTCGGAGATTGAAATCGAATTTGTCGAATCGGATAACGAACAGGGTTACGTTTTTGTCGATGGCCTTGATTTTGCAGCGGTACAGAGCGGAGAGGTCCTCAAGATTGCCCCCGCGGATCGCTCTGCCCGGCTGATCCGAATAAAAGGTCACAGTCATTACGAAGCGCTTCATTCCAAACTGGGCTGGGGCTGATCTGGCAGCGAGCAATGATCAACTGGATCGATGTCCGTGATTTCGTTGTCATCAAACATGTCCAGGTTAGCTTCGAGCCCGGCTTCACGGTAATCACCGGGGAAACCGGGGCAGGCAAATCGGTCGTCGTTGATGCGTTGGCGATGCTGCTCGGAGGGCGCGCATCGGGGGACCTGGTCCGCAGCGGTTCGGAACACGCAGAGATTCAGGCTGACTTCAATGTCAGCGAG
>DDZY01000072.1 GCA_002346525.1 Proteobacteria bacterium UBA2996 | reverse complement strand
ATCCAGGCATTCGAACCGGTGCTGGTAGAGGGCAAAGCGATCCAACTGCATCCGCTGGTTTGTACTCCCTACAACGCAGACTTTGACGGCGACCAGATGGCGGTCCACGTGCCGCTCTCAGTAGAGGCGCAGCTCGAGGCCCGGACGCTGATGATGTCATCCAACAATGTGCTCTCTCCGTCAAACGGCGAGCCGATCATTGTGCCTTCGCAGGATATCGTCCTCGGTCTTTACTACATGACACGGGAAAAGGTGAATGAGCCAGGAGAAGGCAAGGCGTTTTCCGATGTATCAGAGGTGCGTCGTGCGCGTGATGCGGGAATGTTGTCTCTGCATGCCCGGATCCAGGTCCGGATTCGTGAGGTGCAGTTCCGCGAAGACGGCGAGCGTCAGGAAACCTTTAACCTGATCGACACCACCGCGGGCAGGGCGCTGCTGTCAGAAATTCTGCCGGACGGCCTGCCATTTGGGCTCATCAATCAGACCATGAAAAAGCGGGCGATCTCTTCAGTTATTAATGAAGCGTACCGGCGTGTGGGTCTGAAGGACACGGTCATCTTCTGCGACAAGTTGATGTATACCGGGTTCTCAATGGCAGCCCGCGCGGGAGTCTCTATCGGTGTCGATGACATGGTCGTGCCGGACAGCAAATCCGCTACGCTGGACGCGGCAGAAGCCGAAGTGAAAGCGATACAGGAACAACACAGCCAGGGATTGCTGACTGATGGCGAGCGCTACAACAAAGTCGTCGATATCTGGACCCATGCCAGTGACCGGGTCGCCGGGGAAATGATGGACGAGCTCAGCGTGGAAAAGGTTGTCAACGCTGATGGCGAGACGGTCGAGCAGGAATCCTTTAACTCCATCTATATGATGGCGGACTCGGGTGCTCGAGGCAGTCACGCCCAGATTCGTCAGCTTGCCGGGATGCGCGGACTCATGGCAAAACCCGATGGATCCATCATCGAGACACCAATCACGGCCAATTTTCGTGAGGGGTTGAACGTCAACGAATACTTTATTTCTACTCATGGCGCTCGTAAGGGTCTTGCGGATACCGCACTCAAGACAGCGAACTCTGGTTATCTGACACGAAGGCTGGTCGATGTCTGCCAGGATCTGGTGGTGACTAAAGATGATTGCGGCACCACCAACGGCATTCTCCGCGAAGCGATCGTCCAGGGCGGTGAGGTGGTGATTCCCCTGAAGGATCGCATTCTGGGCCGTTCCGTGTCTGAAGATGTGATGAGTCCGAGTGACGGCTCGAAGCTCTTCAGTGCTGGCGAGATGATTGATGAGGCTGGAGTGCAGCTGCTTGAAGAGCACAACGTGAATCACCTTAAAGTTCGGTCCGCTGTTACCTGCGATACACGTTACGGTATCTGTGCAACGTGCTATGGCCGTGATCTGGCCCGGGGGCACCTCGTCAGTCGCGGTGAGGCAGTCGGTGTGATGGCGGCACAGAGTATCGGTGAGCCGGGTACCCAGTTGACGATGCGCACGTTCCACATCGGTGGCGCGGCGTCGCGAATCGCGGCCGCGAGCCGTGTCGAGGTCAAGAACCAGGGCACCGTATCCTGGGTGGGTGTTCGTGCGGTCAAGCGCGAGGATGGCTGCAATGTCGTTGTTTCGCGATCCGGTGAATTGGTGATCCATGACCAGCACGGTATTGACCGGGAACGTCACCGCGTCCCGTACGGTGCGGAACTGACCGTGAATGACTCCGACAAAGTCGAGAGTGGCCAGGTAATTGCCTCCTGGGATCCGCATACCCATCCCATCATTAGTGAGGTGGCGGGTAAGGTCCGGTTTGAGAACCTGGTCGAGGGCGTTTCCGTGACTGAGCAGGTCGATGATCTCACCGGATCAAGCACCTACTTGGTTATGGATCCGAAAAGCCGGCGCGGCGCCACTTCTGACATCAAACCCACTGTCGAACTGGTAGACGGACGCAACAAAGTTAAAGCGCAACACCAGATGCCGCCGGGCGCCTCAATCGTGGTGAGTGTGGGGACAAGTGTTGGTGTGGGCGAGGTGCTTGCGCGAATCCCGCAGGAAAGCTCCAAAACGCGTGATATCACCGGCGGTTTGCCTCGGGTCGCGGAACTCTTTGAAGCCCGAAAAGCCAAAGAACCGGCCATCCTGGCAGTCGCGACCGGAATCATCTCCTTCGGTAAGGAAGTGAAAACCAAGACCCGGCTTGAGATTACGGATGAAGCGGGGGAACTTCATGAGATGTCGATACCCAAAGATCGCCAAATCAGCGTATTCGATGGGGAGACAGTCGAGAAGGGCGACGTCATCGTCGAGGGACCGCTTGCCGCAGTTGACGTGCTTGAGTTGAGGGGTCTCGAGCCTTTGACCGACTACATTGTCAGTGAAGTGCAGGAGGTATACCGACTTCAGGGCGTGAAGATCAATGATAAGCATATCGAAGTCATCATCCGACAAATGCTTCGTCGTGTACGTATCGTGGAGCCGGGCGATACCCGATATTTGGAGTCGGATCAGGTTGAGCGCTCTGCTCTGCTTGAAGAGAACGATGCGCTTACGGCGGAGGGCAAGACGCCGGCGACGTTCGCGCCTGTGCTGCTCGGAATCACCAAAGCATCACTGAGCACGGATTCCTTTATCTCTGCAGCCTCTTTCCAGGAAACCACCCGGGTTCTGACCGAGGCCTCCATGCAGGGCAAAGTCGACCACTTGAGAGGACTGAAAGAGAACGTCATCGTGGGCCGATTGATTCCTGCAGGCACCGGATTGGCGCACCACGAGGATCGCCGCCGGCGCAAACAGGAACAGGCCCAGCGAGACAGCGATATCGAGGAGTTGGCCATTCTCGAAAATCTGACCGAGGAAGCAGAGGCGGAAACGGCCGAAGCTGCACAGGGCTGATGAACGGAATGCTGTAAAAAGCCATAAATTAAGCCAAATGTTGACAGAAATGCCTATTCTGCCTAGAATCGCCGCCCTTTCCGGACTTCAGTGTTGCCGAAAGCGGCGGCCTGATTCCTGGCAGAAAAACTGACTAAATCAAGCAATGCCAACGATCAATCAACTTGTTCGCAAGCCCCGGACACGCCAGACCCAAAAGTCCAACGTGCCGGCGCTGGCTGCCTGCCCGCAAAAGCGCGGCGTGTGCACCCGTGTCTA
>DDZY01000118.1 GCA_002346525.1 Proteobacteria bacterium UBA2996 | reverse complement strand
GGGCGACATGCAGCGCGGCGCGATACTTGCCTTGATACTGATCTACCTGGTCCTGGCCTGGGTATTCGCGTCCTATGGCTGGCCGCTGCTGGTAATGGCCATCATTCCGTTTGGTCTCATCGGTGCAATCTGGGGTCACACCCTGATGGGCATCGACCTGACCATTCTCTCGATGTTCGGCTTTTTCGGGCTGGCGGGCATCGTCGTCAACAACTCGATCATTCTGGTGGTGTTCTACAAACAGATCCGGGCCGAAGGCCTGGCACCGGAAGAGGCGGTCGTGGAAGCAGCATGCCAGCGTCTGCGGGCCGTGTTGCTGACGTCGCTAACCACTATCGCGGGCCTGACACCGCTTCTGTTTGAGACCTCGCTACAGGCCCAGTTTCTGATCCCGATGGCGACATCGATCGCCTTTGGCCTGGCGTTTGCCACCGTATTGGTTTTGTTTCTGGTACCCGCCCTGCTGATGATCTACGAACACTCGATATTGGCCCGCAGGACAACGCGCGTACAGGCTGCGGCTTAATTCAGTCCGCGATTTCCAGCCACAGCGGCTGATGGTCGGAGCCTGGCGCCTCGGCATCGACCCGGCAGCTGTGGATCCGGTGGCGCAGACCGGCGCTGACAAAACAGTAATCCAGTCGGGCAGGCTCGTCTTTCACATCCGACGTATGGCCCCCTGCCGGATCACCGCCCATATAGACCCAGGCATCAACAAAACCATCGGGGTGGGTCACGCGTCCACCGTAGGGGGAATCCGGCCCCACCAGCAGGTCATATTCGGGCGCATCAGGCGTACTGTTGAAATCGCCGAGTAACACCGCGTGCGTCGCCACCGTGCCGGGCATGATCCCCTCGGCCCAGTAATTTCCGCCGTCGCGCAGCGGGTTGGCCTCAAGCTCACCGCAGACGGGCAACCCTTCATAGGTCGCTTCGCGGTGAATACGCAGCAACTCGCGGACCTGGGGCAACCGGGTTTCCGAACACAGGTGGGTGAGGTGCACACTGAAAAACCGGATGGTTTCTTCACCGCACTGGACTGTGCATTCAAGTGCCGAGCGCTGGATGCTGAGCGGCCCGGTGCTGGCCATCTTGGGCAGCAGATGATGACGAGAGTACTGGATGGGCTGGCGTGACAGCAGCAGGTTGCCGAACTGTCGTCGCAGCGGCTGTCCACTGGCGTCCATCTCCCCGGGAACAGACTGATCGACACCGGGCCCATAGACGGCGTCGTAACCGACAAACGCTGCCCTGATAAAGGCGACCTGGTCGGTGTTCCCGGAACGGGTCCAGAAGCGGTCGACTTCCTGCAGTGCAATCACGTCCGCCCCGTCAACCGCTGCAATGATTCGATCGAGATCCACCCGGCCGTCACGGCCCTGGCCGAACTGTATGTTATAGGTCACTATCTTCATCATTCTTATAACGTGGATTTATCTGATCTTGTATCTTTCCCTAATACCCAAATAAGCACTTTCAACTTTCTATACGGTAGACCAGTCTATTGACTGGTCAGCTTCCTTATTCCATGCAGATTGGTCGTCAAATTTCGGTCTGAGCTTTGGCCTTTGCGTGACCAACTCCCTACACTCTTTTATAGCAGGATAGGGTCCGAGCGCTTCAAGGTGCTCAATAGTTGCCGCCCAAAAACTCAGCGCAATATCCGCCAGACTAAAGCGATGCCCTAGATGGTACGGTCCGTTCTTGCCCAGCCGTTGATCCACGACTTTGAGACGATTCAACGCTTCCTCTAGCGCTTTGGCTTTCACGGTTGAGCGGTCTTCCTCACGTACGACATACCGATGTGGATAAAAGTAGCGTTTCATTATCGGTTCTAAATCATTGCAGATGAAGAACAGACTACTCAGAAACAAACCTCTTTCAGCTTCGTTAACTCCCGGAGCAATGTGGGATAGTTGATGTTTCTCCGCTAGATAAAGATTGATTGCATGGGTCTCGTATAAAGTCTGCCCTTCGGGAGTAATCAAAGCCGGGACCCATCCTGAAGGGTTAATCGCAAGAAACTCCTTTGATTGATGTTGTTTTTGAACGATATCGATTTCTCGCAATTCGTAATCGATGTCGCCCTCAGCCATAACCATTTCTACTATTAAGGCCCGTGTGAAACGTCCACCGTAAAGGATGTATCTATTATTTGTTGAGGTTGACATTGTGTTGTTGGTCAGAGAAAGCGACGAAGGGATCTGATACCTCCCGACGGGTTTCCTCCAAATAAGAGCCTATAAAAATGATTATTTTTTTAGACTCTATTGAATGAGAGATTACAGGTCACGATTTTCAATGCTTGACGGGAGGGCTACTGTGTGGCCGAGTACAGCGTGCTTAAATGTCGCGGTGTCAAGGATCCATAGCGTTCAGAAGTTTGCTGAATCCTGATCCGTTTCAGCCAAAGCATGCAGCTGACGCGTCAGGCGGTTACGCCGGAGGAGGAGCTCATTGAATTCGTCGTCGCAACCTGCGATGGGCGTCGGATAGGCCTTTATTTCAAGCCGGATGGAGTACAGAGCATCCAAGATGTCCTACTTTTTCTTTGCGGCAGAAGCAACCATGCTCCAGCATTCTACTCTCTTTAAGGGTCACCACAGGCAACTCGACGGTTGCCCGGGTTTATACTTTTCACCGCCATACTAAAGGCCAGACTGACCGAAATGCACCACCGCCTGCAATCGCTTGAAACACTGCTCGGTACTTTCTCTGAGTATCAGGGCCTCGAAGACGAGCAGTGCCTTTCCCTGCCACGGGACGCCTATCTCTCACCCGAGCTTTATTCTTTGGAGATTGACAGGATCTTCAGGTATAGCTGGCTGTGTGTGGGCCGCGCAGAATACGTCCCTGAAGCCGGTGACTATTATAGTTTCGACCTCTTGGACGAGCCGCTGATCATCGTCCGAGGTGAGGATGGCGAAGTGCGGGCCCTTTCCAATGTCTGCCGCCATCGCTATATGCCGCTGGTCGAAGGTAAAGGCCGGACGAGACGTTTCACCTGCCCGTACCATGCCTGGACCTACGCAACCGACGGGGCGCTGCTTGCGGCACCCTACATGAGGGGATCACAGCGTTTTGACAAAGCCCGCTGTGCCCTGCCCGCTTACCGGCTCGAGAACTGGTCCGGATTTCTGTTCGTCAACCTCGATGACAACGCTGCGCCTCTAGCGCCCCGGATGACCACCCTGAACAGGCATATTCAGAACTACCGCGTCCCTACTCAGGTCGAGATCATGCACTAC
>DDZY01000079.1 GCA_002346525.1 Proteobacteria bacterium UBA2996 | reverse complement strand
CCCCTGCCTTAAGCTCGGCAGTCTTCTCGTTGATCAAACTCATCTGATCAGCGGAAAGATTTGGTGTCCAGGATTCCATACGAACCGCGCCTTCCTTCATCCCACCCCAGTAAGGCGTGCCTTTGAAGTTTCCGTCAAGCGTATTTTTTACCATCTCGACAAAATGTGGGCCCCAGTCGATCTGCTGAGAGACAAGAAGATGATTCGGTGCGTACTTTTTCATATCAGAACTTGTCGGAACGACGTATACGCCCATCTCCTCTGCGACTGCCACCACAGACGGAGTATCCTGATAAAGCGAAAGCAGTACATCAGCCTTTTGTGAGACCAGAGAACGCGCAGACTCCTGCGCCTTGCTCGGATCAAACCAGGAATTCAACCAAACCACTTTGACAGAGACACCCTGATTAACCAACTGAGCACCCATGGTGAAGGCATTGATAATACCGACGACCTCCGGGATTGGATAAGCTGCAACGATGCCAAGAATATTGCTCTTTGTGACGAAACCGGCTCCGATTCCTGCCAGGTAAGCCGTTTCATAGTTTCTGGTCTGGAAATTCCCGAAATTATCTGCGAGCTTGTAACCGCTTGCGTGGATAAAGGTCATATCCGGTCTTTTTTTTGCTAGTTTCAACCCATCATTCATGTATCCAAAAGAACCCAGCATGATCATTTTGGCACCGGTCGATGCCATCTGATTCATGATACGGGAGGCGTCAGGACCTTCGGGAATATTCTCCGCTACCACAGTCTCAACGCGATCTCCAAAAGCCGCCTCGATCGCCTTTCGGCCGTTATCCAGTTCGTGGGCCCAGCCAACATCACCGACTGGGGAGGGGTACACGAAACCGATCTTCAACTCAGCCGCACTCGCAGAATGAGCGCCTACGGTAAGCACCCCAACAACAAATAAAGCAACAACCTGCCTCAGTCCCTTCATGATCAAATCCTCCTTAGGTAGTTTTTTTAAAACCCTTAACCTTGGTGCCGATACGTTACACCAAGAGATGCGGGGCTGTTAAGTCGTATCTGTCTGGCATCGCGGGAGATCAATACCAGGATGACGATTGTCATGACATACGGTGCCGCAGAAAGCGCTTGAGAAGGTATCGCTAACCCCAAACCCTGTATCGAAAGTTCCAGCAAAGAGATTGCCCCAAACAGATACGCGCCGAGCGCAACCCTATGGGCGCGCCACGACCCGAACACGACCAGGGCGACGGCGATCCATCCTCTTCCGGCGACCAGCCCCTCGGCCCACAACGGTGTGTAGGCGAGTGTCAGATAGGCACCTCCCAAGCCCGCCATGGCACCCCCGAAAAATACGGCGAGGAAACGGATCAGGATGACCGGATATCCAATCGCGTGTGCCGCTTCGGGCGCCTCCCCTACAGCCTTGATGATTAACCCAAGTTTGGTACGCGTGAGTACAAACCATAGAATGCCAATCAACAGAATTCCGGCATAGAGCACAAGATCATGCTGGAACAAGATCCTGCCCACAACAGGAATTTCTGTGAGGAAACCCCAGTCGACACTCTTGAGGGGTTCAATCGTGAAACCCTCGTGCTTTTTGCCAATCAATGCAGAAACACCGAGCCCGAGAATCCCCACTGCAAGACCTGCGGCCACCTGGTTTGCCAGAAATATCAGTGTGAGCGTCGCGAAAACCACAGAAAGAAGACCTGCTGAGAGCGTCGCCACCGCAAAGCCCAAAAGTGACGATTCGTAAACTGTTGCCACCGCAAAGGCCGCTGCGGCTCCCGTTGCCATCATCCCTTCAATGCTGAGATTTAGTATACCGGTACGCTCCACCACCAACTCTCCCATGGCCGCGAAAAGAATCGGCGTCGCCGCTGCCATGGTTCCAGCACAAATGAAAATCAGGGTTTCCGTCATTCTGGTGTGCCGAACTTCAGGTGGTAGCTGCCCGGCCTTGAAAACTGATCCGGTAGTGAACGAATAGGTAACTTGCAAGATAGAAAATCAGGAGCATTCCCTGGAAGATCGTGGTGGCCGCGTTCGGAATTCCGACAGAAATCAGTGCCATGTCGCCCCCGACATATAAAATCGCCATGAAGAATGCCGCCAAGCAAATACCGATGGGATGCAGACCGCCCAAAAACGCCACAATGATGCCGGCGAAGCCGTATCCTGGACTGATGGTACGCTGGAGTTGCCCAATCGGTCCCGCCACCTCGCCAACGCCAGCGAGGCCCGCCGCCGCGCCCCCAATGATCAAGCCAAGCCAGATAGCCTGGCTCTCAGCAAAGCCAGCATAACGGGCAGCCCGCGGCGCAGCGCCGCTGACAGAAAGTTTGAATCCCGGTAGGCTGTGACGAATAAACACATAAGCCAACACTGACAGCGTCAGACCAATCAGCAGGGAAGTATTGGCCCGGGTCCCTTCGATCAGGACTCCGAACAAGGCTGAATCAGCGAAAACCACTGACTGCGGAAAATTAAAGCCGTCCGGATCACGCAGCGGGCCCGTGACCAGGTAATAGAGAATCTGAAGCGCCACACTCGACAACATGAAAGTCACCAGAATCTCATTGGCGTTGAATCGGACCCTCAGAAACGCCGCAATGGACGCCCAGAGGATTCCTCCCAACATTCCCGCAAAAACCATCGCCGGCAAGATCAAGGTAGATTCACTTTCGTTATAGTGAATAGCAATGACACTGGCAAAGATTCCACCGATAATCAACTGACCCTCGGCACCGATGTTCCACACCCGTGCACGAAAGCCTATGGCGAGACCTTGGGCAATCAGCAGGAGTGGCGCCATTTTCAGCAACACCTCACCGATTCCGAATCGGCTAGTCAACGGTTCAATCAAAAATGTGTAGAGCACCGCGCTAGGCGACTTACCCAGAAAGGTAAAGAGAACGGTACCACTCAAAAGTGTCAGGACAATGGCGACGACCGGCACCAGATACTGGGCGATCACTGATTCGGTTACCCGAGGTTCGACTCTGAGCCGACTCATGATGCGGCTCGCTCCTCGGTCGTGCCAAGTCCGGTCATCATTCTGCCGATCGTGAGTCGATCAACTTCCTGCGTCAGCATCGGTTTGGACAACTGGCCCCGGTAAGCCACACACAGGGTATCCGTGATCTCGAAGAGTTCATCCAACTCTTCGGATACCAGTAAAACGCCTGATCCGCGCTCAGCCAGAAGTAGCAGTTGTTGTCGTATATTGGCCGCAGCGCCGACATCGACACCCCAGGTCGGCTGTGATACCACAAACAGTTTCGGCGTCATCGATAATTCTCGACCTACAATGAACTTCTGCAAATTGCCGCCTGACAGGCTTTGAGCTATGGCTGAGAATCCACCACAGCGCACGTCATGAGCGTCGATACATTTCTCTGCGGCAGCGTTGACTTCTTTTCTTACGATCAACTGTCTTTGCACCATACCCTGGCTGAATCCGGTCAACAGTGTGTTATCGGAAAGTGACATAGGTGGCACCGCTCCGCGTCCCAGTCGCTCCTCCGGCACAAAATTGAGGCCCAGCGATCTCCGTTCAGCCGGGTCGAGATGCCC
>DDZY01000090.1:154-4028 GCA_002346525.1 Proteobacteria bacterium UBA2996 | reverse complement strand
GCGCCATTATCCGTACAGAATTCAAGTCTCGGATAGAACACTTCCTGGCCACGGTCTTCAGTCATAGAGCGAAGACGCTCTCGAAGCAGCAGGTTCGCACCGACCCCTCCCGCCACGATCAGACGGCGTCTTCCCGCCTGCTCCAGCGCTCGACGGCATTTGATCATCAACGTATCCACTGCCGCATCCTGGAAGGCACAGGCGACATCCGCGATAGCACCTTCATCAAGTTCCAGAGAGGCCACGGTGTTGCGGACGTAGGTCTTCAGGCCGCTGAAACTGAAATCCAAACCCGGCCGATCGGTCATGGGACGCGGAAATCGCCAACGCTCGGGATTACCCCTCTTAGCTGCCTTGGCGATGGCCGGACCTCCAGGGTAACCAAGACCCAGAAGTTTGGCGGTCTTGTCGAAAGCTTCGCCCACGGCATCATCCAGCGTACCGCCGAGGATCTGATAACGTCCGATCCCCTTCACATCGACGAGTAATGTATGCCCTCCCGATACGAGCAGCGCGACAAACGGAAACTGAGGGGGATTATCCTCCAGCATCGGCGCCAACAGATGGCCTTCCATGTGATGCACGCCCAGCGCTGGAACATCCCAGGCCCAGGCAAGACTGCGTCCAAGCGATGCGCCTACCAATAATGCGCCCGATAAACCCGGCCCGGCCGTATAGGCGACGCCTTCAATTCCATCGTCTGGCACCTCGGCTTCCTGCAAGGCTTTTTCCACCAACGGCATTAAAAGTTTGACGTGGTCACGCGCGGCAAGTTCCGGGACGACCCCGCCATAAAGCGCGTGCAGCTCAATCTGTGATGCAAGACAGTGTGACTTCAAACCCGCTTCGGTATCGTAGACGGCGACACCGGTATCGTCACAAGAAGTCTCTATTCCAAGAACCTGCATTTTTTAGCCTTCGGGAAGAAAAGCCCCATCAATAAATGAAGTTTTTCGGAGCCATATCGCCTGGATTATAAGATTCCGGCCATTCACCGCTCGGGGTGGCGGACAAAGCAAGCACGGCTAACGTGGTGATGGCGTCTTTTGAGAGAGATTCTGATGTGGGCACGGCGTGTACTTTCGAGCGGGATACAAGTAGAATACGCGCCCTTTTCGATTGCTTGGAGACAAGCCTATGCCATCAGTCAAAGTTCGGCCGGATGAGCCGTTTGACGCGGTCCTGCGCCGATTCCGCCGCGCCTGCGAAAAAGCCGGCGTATTCACCGAGTCACGCAACCGCGAATACTATGAAAAGCCCACCACCGTACGCAAACGCGCTGGTGCTGCTGCTGAAAAACGGGAAAAGAAGCGGCTGGCTCGTCAGAATCCTTCCAGGATGCGCGCCCACTAAGCGTTCTTAGTCTCCTGCCTGCCACAACGGCGTGGCACTTTTTATGACCACACTCAAAGACCGTATCACTGCGGACATGAAAGAGGCCATGCGTGCCAAAGAGGCCGTACGCCTTGAGGCAATCCGGCTGCTACGTGCCGCTATCCAGCGCCGCGAGGTCGATGAACGGATCGAACTGGATGAGGACGAAGTTCTTGCAGTCGTTCAGAAAATGATCAAGCAGGGTCGAGACTCGATCGAGCAGTTTGAAAAAGGCGGTCGTGACGATCTGGTTCAAAAAGAAGCGGCTACACTTGAAGTCCTGGAAACTTACCTCCCCGAGCAGTTGGACGAGAGCAAACTCGCCGCGCTGATTGATCAGGCCCTGACCGAGACTGGCGCACAAAGTATTCGCGACATGGGTAAAGTGATGGGATGGCTCAAACCGCACGTCCAAGGCCGCGCCGACATGGGTGCCCTCAGCGCATCCATCAAACAGAAACTCCCCGCCTAGAAAATTAAACCCGGCCAGGGCCTACGGGCTCAGGTTGTTCTGTATCGAAAGACCACGTAGAGCATCACGCTCAGCAGTATCAAGGCCACTGCTTGGTGCATCGCGCCTAATGCAACTGGCACAAACCAGAGAAGCGTACTGATGCCCAACGCCACCTGGATTGTCGCAACCCCAGCAAGCGTCAGCGTCGGTTTATGCAATGGTTGCAGCGCCTTGTCTTTCATCACCCGAATAACGAACACCAGTACCAGCGCGAAAGTGCTGATCGCCAACAGTCGATGGTTAAACTGTACGGTAGCGATGTTCTCGAAGAAATTGCGCCATGTGGGCTCTAGAGCGAGATAACCCGGCGGTATCCATTGTCCCGCCATTAGGGGAAAGGTATTGAATGCATGGCCGGCTTTCAGGCCTGCGACAAACCCGCCCGACAGGACAGTGGCGAAAGCGAGTACACCCAGACCCCAACTGCTCCGACGCAACCCGCGCGATACCACCGGCGCAGGACGACGCTCAAGCAGCTTGAACAGCACCCAGAGCATATACAGATAGATCGAAATGGCGAGACCCAGATGAGCAGTCAGCCGGTATTGACTGACGTGCGGTATCTCTACAAGCCCGCTTTTCACCATGTACCAACCCAAAAGCCCCTGCAAGCCGCCGAGGACAAACATAGCAATAAGGTGAGGCACAAGTGGACGCGAGAGATGCTTTCTGGCCCAAAGCCAGACAAATCCAATCGCGAACACCAGGCCGATCAGACGGCCAAGCATGCGATGCGCGTATTCAAAATAGAAGATCCGCTTGAACTCGCCGAGGGACATCCCGGCGTTGATTTTCTGGTACTCCGGAAACTGGCGGTAATGATCAAATTCTACCTGCCAGGCTACCGCGTTAAGCGGCGGAAGCATTCCCGAAATGGGCTCCCAGCGCACCATTGAAAGGCCGGAATCCGTGAGTCGCGTGACCCCGCCGAGGACCACCATGCAAAACACAAGGGCGCAACAGATCCCAAGCCAGCCCGCAACAGCGGTACGGCTCGATTGACTAAGGTTCATCATGGCTGGATGCTAATATCTCGGTGATCAAACCGGTGTGATAGGCGATGAGCGGCAGAATTCCAAGAGAGTTTATCGACGAACTGCTTGCCCGTGCCGACATCGTCGAACTGATCGATGCACGGGTGCCTCTGACCAAGGCTGGCAGGGACTTTAAGGCCTGTTGCCCATTTCATAACGAAAAAACCCCTTCGTTTACTGTCAGTCAGACCAAACAGTTTTACCACTGTTTTGGCTGTGGCGCGAACGGCAGCGCCATTGGCTTCCTGATGGAGTTTGAACATCTGAGTTTCAGGGAAGCCATCGAAGAACTCGCCCAGAGCACTGGGCTTGAGATACCGGATACCGGGCCGGCCCGACCTGAAGATACGCTGACTCCTGCCCTGCTCGATGCTATCGCGGATGCAACCCGCTTCTTCAAGGAACAACTGCGTCAGCATGAGATGTCCACCGAGGCGATTCGATACCTCAAGGAGCGGGGCCTGTCCGGCGAGGTGGCCGCGCAATTTGAGCTTGGGCTTGCGCCCTCAGGCTGGGACTCGCTCGCACAAACAGCCAAGGGTGACAACAAAGCACTCGATCTGATGGCAAAAGCCGGTCTGGTCGCTCGCAAGGACACCGGTCGCGTCTATGACCGCTTCCGGTCCCGGATCATCTTCCCCATTCATGACTACAAGGGCAGGGTTGTGGCTTTTGGTGGCCGCATACTGGGCGACGGCGAACCGAAATATCTGAATTCACCGGAAACGCCCGTATTTCAGAAACGCTCGGAGCTCTACAACCTGCACCGCGCCCGCTCAAACATCGCGCAGCAGGGTCATTCAATCGTAGTTGAGGGTTATATGGATGTAATAAATCTACATAAATTTGGTATAGAAAATGTTGTTGCTAACTTGGGCACTGCAATGACCGAGAAACAAATAGAATTAATATGGAAATTTTTTAAAAACCCAATTATTTGTTTAGATGGTGA
>DDZY01000090.1:0-147 GCA_002346525.1 Proteobacteria bacterium UBA2996 | reverse complement strand
TTCCCCATTCATGACTACAAGGGCCGGGTCGTGGCTTTTGGGGGCCGCATACTCGGCGACGGCGAACCGAAATACCTGAATTCACCCGAAACGCCCGTATTTCAGAAAGGCTCAGAGCTTTATAACCTGCATCGCGCGCGCTCAAAC
>DDZY01000201.1 GCA_002346525.1 Proteobacteria bacterium UBA2996 | reverse complement strand
GATATCCTTGCGCGAGATCTCGCCAGCCACCGCGAAGTACCTTGCCAACACCCGACGGACGTTGCCGTCGAGGATGGGGTGACGTTGGTCGCTGGCCAGACTCAGTATAGCCCCGGCAGTAGATTTACCGATCCCCGGCAAAGCCAAGACGCTCCCGAACTCATCCGGGAACACACCGTCATGTTCTTTTAAAATAATCCGCGCTGCACGATGCAGATTGCGGGCCCGCGCGTAGTAACCCAGTCCCGTCCAGTAACTCAACACCGTATCGCCCCTGGCTCTGGCCAGCGTCACCACATCTGGAAAGCGGCGAATAAAACGCTCATAGAATGGAATCACGGTCGCCACCTGGGTTTGCTGCAGCATGATTTCTGAAACCCACACCCGGTAAGGATCGCCCTTGACCTGCCAAGGCAGGTCGTGACGGCCGTGCTGGCGGTACCAGCGCAATACCGCCCGGCCGAAGTGGCGGATGGTATCGGGCGGTCTTGCCGTAGCCCCGGAAGGTGGCGGCTTCACACCCATCGAATCAGGTCCCATGAGGGCATGACGATGCCCAAAGATATAATGAGTCGGTCATGAGATGGTTTCTGTTTATCTGGCTCGCCCTAAGCCCCCTGCCGGCGCTGACCGCAGAGGTGTTGCGCGCCCATGCCATTTCCATGTTCGACTCCGAGACACCCCGTTACCCCGCCGACTTTAATCATTTTGATTACGTTAATCCCGATGCCCCCAAAGGAGGCAGTTTACGGCTTGCTGCCCAGGGGAGTTTTGACAGTTTTCACCCCTTTATTCCCAAGGGTAACGCGGTCAGTACCGGCGCGGTGGAAACCCTGCTGGTCACGAGTGCGGACGAGCCTTTCACTGGTTACGGCTTGATTGCCGAATCCATTGAATGGCCCCGTGACCGTTCCTGGGTGATTTTTCATATTCGTCCTGAGGCGCGCTGGCACGATGGCACCGCCATCACTGCCGAAGATGTCGCCTGGTCTTTTGAAACCCTGGTCAGTCAGGGTAACCCTCAGTACCGGTTCTATTACGGCGCCGTCGGGTCCGTGGAAGCGCTGGATGCCGCGAGGGTGCGGTTTACTTTCAGCGAATCGAATAACCGCGAGTTGCCTCTTATTGTGGGCCAGTTGCCGATTCTGCCCAAACACTACTGGGCCACCCGGGACTTTGGCGCCACGACACTGGACCCCCCGTTGGGCAGTGGGCCTTACCAGATCCGCGATTTTGAAGCGGGCCGGTTTACGATCCGGGAGCGCGTTGAAGATTACTGGGGTCGGGATCTTGCGGTACGCCGGGGGCTGCAGAATTTTCAGACCATCCGGACCGACTTCTTCCGTGATGCAACACCGATCCGGCTGGCGCTCAAGGCCGGGGATATCGATTTTCGGCTGGAGAATCAGGCGAAAGCCTGGGCGGAAGACTACAACGTGGCCGTCGTCGAGAAAGGCTGGCTGAAAAAAGAACTGGTTGCAAACAAAAGGCCGACCGGTATGCAGGCCTTCGTCATGAATACCCGCCGCGCGCAGTTTTCCGACCCACGGGTCCGCGAAGCGCTCGCGCTTGCCTTTGACTTTGAGTGGACCAACCGGAATCTCTTTAACGGTCAATACACTCGAACCCGCAGTTACTTCTCCAATTCGGATCTTGCTGCCCGGGGTAAACCCGAGGGCGAAGAACTCGCCGTACTGGAACCGTTTCGCGGCCAAGTGCCACAGGCGGTTTTCGGTGAGGCCTACGCCCCGCCGGTGACGGACGGCAGCGGCTGGCTGCGCGACAACCTGCGCCGGGCCAATGCCCTGCTCCAGGACGCGGGATGGGCGGTTCAGGATCTCCAACTGGTGCATGCGGACACCGGGACGCCTTTTCGCTTCGAGATCCTGCTTGTGAGCCCCGCCTTTGAGCGCATTGTGCTGCCTTATGTTCGCAACCTGAAACGGCTGGGGATCGAGGCCAAAGTGCGCCTGGTAGACGAGAACCAGTACATCAACCGCTTTCGCCAATTCGACTTCGACATGATGGTGTGGGTCTGGGGTCAAAGTGAAACACCCGGCAACGAGCAGTACGAATACTGGAGCCAGGCGGCAGCGGACTCGGCGGGCAGCCGGAATCTTGCCGGGGTACGCGATCCGGTGGTGGATGAACTCATTGGCCTGATGCTGCGCTCAGACTCCCGCGAGCAACTTAACCAGCGGACCCGCGCGCTGGATCGGGTGCTGTCATGGGGTCATTATGTTGTCCCACACTGGCACATCCGGGCTGACCGGGTACTTTACTGGGACAAGTTCGGGATGCCGAAGACACCGGTGCGCACGGGCGTCATGACGGACCGATGGTGGTTCGACGACGAACGCGCCAGCGCCCTGGAAACACAACGGCAATAACCCGCCCCACCCTCGCACGATCATGAGCACCTATATCATCCGCAGACTGCTGCTGATGATTCCCACGCTGTTTGCGATCATGGTGATCAATTTTGTGATCATCCAGGTGGCTCCAGGGGGCCCGGTGGAGCAGATCATTTCGCAGCTCACCGGAGTCGGTGCCGACATGACCGAACGGGTCACGCGCACCGGCGCGAGTGAGACCCTGTCGACTACGGGCAGCAGTGACGCGTTCGGCGGCAAGTACCGCGGCGCCCAGGGTCTTGATCCGGATTTCATTGCTGAACTCGAGGCCCGTTTTGGCTTTGACAAGCCTTTGCATGAACGCTTCTTCAGCATGATGAAGCAGTACCTGATGCTCGACTTCGGTGAAAGTTTCTACCGTGACCGCTCGGTCGTGGAACTGGTGCTCGACAAGATGCCGGTATCCATCTCGCTCGGGATATGGACCACGCTGCTGGTGTATCTCATCTCAATTCCGCTGGGCATCTCCAAGGCGGTTCGCGACGGGACCCGCTTTGATATCTGGACCAGCGTGCTGGTGGTCCTCGGCACCGCCATTCCCAGTTTTCTCTTTGCGGTCTTCCTGCTGGTGGTTTTTGCCGGCGGCAGTTATCTCGACTGGTTTCCCCTGGCCGGGCTTACCTCAGAGAACTGGGAGATGCTGTCCTGGCCATCACGCATTCTGGATTACTTCTGGCATATCGCCCTGCCGGTGCTGGCCATGACCATTGGCGGCTTTGCGACGCTCACCATGCTGACCAAAAACTCTTTTCTTGACCAGATCAATCAGCAGTACGTGCTCACCGCGCGGGCAAAGGGCTTGAGCGAGCGCCGGGTGCTTTACGGTCATGTATTCCGCAATGCCATGCTCATCGTGATCGCCGGCTTTCCCAGCGCGTTTATCGGCATTCTCTTCACCGGCTCACTGCTCATTGAGATCATCTTCTCTCTGGACGGGCTTGGCCTGCTCGGCTTCGAGGCAGCCTTCGCTCGGGACTATCCGGTGATGTTCGGCACGCTCTTTTTCTTCTCGCTGCTCGGGCTTGTAATGAGTCTGATCGGCGACCTCACCTATACCCTCGTTGATCCACGGATCGATTTTGAAAGCCGGGACACCTAGATGGACAGTCAAGGACTTAGCCCCCTGACACGACGAAGACTGCATCATTTCCGGGCGAACCGGCGCGGCTGGTGGTCGATGTGGATCTTTCTGATCCTGTTTATCGTGTCACTCTTTGCCGAATTTGTTGCCAACGACAAGCCCTTTGTCGTGGTGTACCGGGGCGAGGTCTATATGCCGATTTTCAAGGCTTATCCCGAGACCACATTCGGCGGGGACTTCCTGACCGAGGCAGATTACCGCAATCCGTTTCTTGCAGACCTTATTGATGCCGAAGGCTGGATGCTCTGGCCGCCGATCCGCTATCACCACCAGACTGTGGCCTGGGACCTTCCCGTCCCTGCCCCTGCTCCGCCTGATGATCAGCATTGGCTCGGCACCGACGATCAGGCACGGGATGTACTCGCCCGGGCCATTTACGGCTTTCGGATTTCAGTCCTGTTTGGCTTCACCCTGACCCTGATCAGCGCCGTGATCGGTGTGGCCGCCGGCGCGGTGCAGGGCTACTTCGGCGGATGGACCGACCTTTTGGGCCAACGCTTCATCGAAGTGTGGTCCGGGCTGCCAACGCTGTACCTGCTGATCATCCTTGCCAGCGTGGTAGAACCCAACTTCTGGTGGCTGCTGGGTCTACTGTTACTGTTTTCCTGGATGGGCTTTGTCGGTGTGGTGCGCGCCGAGTTCCTCAGAGCCCGTAATTTCGAATATGTCCGTGCCGCCCAGGCACTCGGTGTCAGCAACACCGTCATCATGTTCCGGCACCTGCTGCCAAACGCCATGGTCGCCACGATCACGTTCATGCCCTTTACCCTCGCGGGCTCCGTCACCGTGCTGACCTCGCTCGATTTTCTCGGCATCGGCCTGCCGCCCGGGTCCGCATCGCTGGGTGAACTGCTTGCTCAGGGTAAAGCAAACCTGCAGGCGCCCTGGCTCGGGTTCACCGGGTTCTTCGTCATCGGACTGATGCTGAGCCTGTTGATATTTGTTGGTGAAGCGGTCCGCGATGCCTTTGATCCGCGCAAGGCCATCGATTCGTGATGAATAGCGTCCCGCCTCCCCGCCCGTTGCTCGAGATTCGTCACCTGTCCGTGCGATTTGCGGCTCCGAACAAACAGATTGATGCGGTTAAAGACGTCTCGCTCACCATTGACGCGGGTGAGCGGGTTGCGCTGGTCGGCGAATCCGGATCAGGCAAATCCGTGACGGCTGCTTCCATCCTGGGACTGCTGCCCTATCCGCGGGCCAGCCATCCCGGCGGCAGTATTCTGTTTGAAGGGAAAGAGCTGCTTGGGGCCGACGAGAACACACTGCGGGGCGTGCGGGGCGGACGCATCGGCATGATCTTCCAGGAGCCCATGCTGTCTTTGAACCCGCTGCACACGGTCGAAAAACAGATCTGTGAAACCCTGATCCTGCACAAAAAATTGAAAGAACACGACGCGCGCCAGCGCGCATTGCAGATACTGCAGCAGGTACGGATCCGGGATCCGGAGCGTCAACTAAAATCCTGGCCGCATCAGCTTTCCGGCGGCCAGCGTCAAAGAGTCATGATCGCCATGGCGCTTGCCAACGAGCCCCGGCTCCTGATTGCCGATGAACCGACAACAGCGGTCGACGTCACCACACAGGCGCAGATTCTTGCGCTCCTCGATGAGCTCTGCGCACAACTCAGTATGGCGCTGCTCCTGATCACGCATGATCTAGGGGTGGTGCGTAAGACCGCCGATCGGGTTTATGTGATGCAGGGAGGCAAGGTGGTGGAATCCGGCAATACGGATCAGATTTTTGAGACCCCCGCACAGGCATACACCCGGACACTGATTGAGTCAGAACCCAAAGCCCGGCGAGCGGCGGGCGCAGCACCGGGCGAGACACTTCTTGAAGCGCATGAGCTCGGCGTGTGGTTCGGTGTGCGCAAGGGTCTCTTGCGACGCACGGTCGATCATGTTCGGGCGGTGGATGGTGTCAGTCTGACACTGTATCCCGGGCGCACCGTGGGCGTGGTGGGCGAAAGTGGCTCAGGCAAAACGACCCTGGCGTTGGCGCTGCTGCGGCTCACCGAAAGCCGCGGGGCAATCCGCTTTAAAGACCAGCGTATCGACGGCCTGTCCCGTAACGCGCTACAGCCCCTGCGCCGTGCAATGCAGATCGTCTTCCAGGACCCCTATGGCAGCCTCAGCCCGCGCATGAGCGTCGGTGACATTGTGGCTGAAGGCCTTGAAGCACACGGTCTCGTTGAGAGACCCCATCAGGATTCCAGGGTTATCGAGGCCCTGCAGGAAGTCGGGCTAGATCCTGATACCCGACTGCGCTACCCCCATGAATTTTCAGGCGGGCAGCGCCAGCGGATCGCGCTTGCCCGGGCGCTTATCCTGAAACCTGAACTGATCGTTCTGGATGAACCCACATCCGCACTCGACCGGGCAGTGCAGTCACAGATGATTGACCTGCTGCTTCGACTGCAGGAAACATACGGGCTGAGCTATCTTTTTATCAGTCATGATCTTCGAGTGGTCCGCGCACTCGCGGACGAGATCATTGTGATGCGCTCGGGCCAGGTGGTGGAGCAAGGCAGAGCGGAGCAGATCTTCTGTGCACCGGAAGATGACTACACCCGCTCACTGATCAAGGCGGCAATGGATTTTGAGGTCTGGAACGACGGGGCACTCAGGCAGTGACGTGCGACCGCGGATTAGGAACCGGCTGACCCGGTGCCGTGTGCCACGTATCCATAATGGTACAAAGCCGTAACAATCCGTCACTTAAAGCGGCAGGACCAGGCTGGAGAATCTCCGCCGACTTGATCTCATAAAGCGCGTTGTTTTTGACTGCCGGGATCTCGGACCATCCCGGGCGGGCGGCCACCTTTTCGGGCCGGAACTTCTTGCCGCACCACGACCCGATAATGATGTCGGGCTGTCGGCGAATCACTTCTTCTGGGTCGGCAATGATCCGGCTCTTGCCATCCGGACACTGCGCGAGTTCGGGGAAGATATCCTGCCCGCCGGCTATCTCAATCAGTTCCGAAACCCAGCGGATCGCGGAGATCTGGGGAGAGTCCCATTCTTCAAAATACACCCGGGGG
>DDZY01000187.1 GCA_002346525.1 Proteobacteria bacterium UBA2996 | reverse complement strand
CTCGAGGAGTTCCCGGGTTTTGGCAATCTGCTCCGTGGCATGTTCGTAATATTGGGCATGACTGGCCTCGCGAAATACTTTGGCGACGGCCTCGAGTTGGCTAAGCGCCAGTCCCGCTGTTCCCGCGTCACCGAGGCGTTCTGCCAGACTTTTTTGCGCGACTGCAAGGTTGGCTGCAGTGAGCGCCCAGGTCATGGGAGAGCGTTCTTGGGTCCACTCTTTTAGAGCGCTCTGGTAGGCAGAGATTGCGTCCTTGAAAGGTTGGGGGCTTTCACTTCGTTCCCCTAACTTCTGCAAAGCGGTGCCAAGATTGTTCTGAGTCATGGCCCACTGTGCCGGCACCCTCTCTCGCGTGCGCTCTGCCAATGCGTTGCGGTAGGCTGCCACGGCCTGCTCCAGTGTTCTCGGTCCTTTTCTTTTTTCACCCAGCAGCCTCAGCGCAGTGCCAAGGTTGTTGAAGGTGGTAGCCCAGTGCAGCGGCGCCTGATCACGAGTCCAGACCAAAAGCACCTGCTTGTAGGCGTCTACGGCACGCTTTAGCAATTGCGGATCATTTTTCTGTTGGCCGAGTGCCTGAAGCACGGAGCCAAGATTATTTTGTGTTGCTGCCCAATCCCAGGCGCGTTGCTCCTGTGTCCGCACAGTTAGCGCCTGCTCGAAAGCCTGCTGGGACTGTTCCAGCAGTGCTACGTCTTTTTGGCGGTGGGCAAGGATACCAAGCGCGTTGCCGAGACTGTTCTGGGTTGCCGCCCAGTCACTTGGAGAGAGTTCCGGACTTTGCACCGTTAAAGCTCTCTGGTAAGCCGCAACGGCTTCCTGTAACTGATGAGTGCCACGCTGGCGCTGACCTGAGATGCCAAGCGCATTGCCAAGTTCGCTCTGGGTTGCCGCCCATTTCTCGGGATCCTTGGTCTGGTCGGTGAGCTCTGAGGCGATGGCTTCAAATAGTGTTATCGCCTCTGAGAGCTTATGATCGTCGAGCGATTCGCGGCCCAGATCGCAAAGCGCCGACGCTTGCAGGATTTTGTAGCGCCACTGCGCATCTTTATCTTGATTGGGTTCAGATAACTCTGCGGCACTCTGGTAATGCTCGGCAGCGCTGTCGTAATTTCGTTCAAGACAGCACGCAAGCGCCTTCGCTTCTATCAACAGGCTCTGAATAGTTGTATCGCCGGAGATCGCTTTTGAATAATTGCCTGCGGCATCAAGAGCGTCTTTCAGTCTGGTGAAAGAGCGCGTTGCATCAGTCTCTATTGCTTTTTGAGCAACTTTCAGAGCGTCAATACATTCAGCGCTGTCCGTTTTGACTCTCGCAAGGGTCTTCAGAAGCTCTCGAAGGTGTTGAAGGTGGCCCCAGGATGTTTCAAGAAGATCGCAGAGTTGATCTCGCGTGGTCGGTTTTTGAATGATGAGATCAAGCAAAACTGCGAGGTCACCAGCGCTTGCTCCCAGGCGCTTTTGTGCTGCCGTGAGTTCGTTCGCATAACCGGCGAGGTGATCCGGTAAGTGGATGGGTGAGTCAGCAGGGCTAGAGCTCATATTGAAAAGTAATATAAATGATCTGAGATGAATGCCTGATCTACTGGGAGGCCACTCTTAAACTAACGCTTTGCATAGGGTAAAAAAAAGGCGGGCACAACGGCCCGCCTTCTTGAAGCGCCAGGAACTAATCGACGATGTGATAGACCGGCGCTTTCTCCATCGCCCACTCTCCGGATTCCGGATCGCGGCGAGAGAGTGTCAGCGCATGCCAGTTCTCGTCGTCCAGTTTCATGAAATCTCCGCGGTAATAGTAGCCCGGCCAGCGGGTTTCCTTGCGGAAAAGAGTATGTTGCACCACGCACTCTGAGGCGATTGCCCGGTGCTTGAGCTCCCAGGCACGCTGAAGCTGGTGTAGATCTTCTGCACCGAGGTATTCGAAATCCTCGTGCAGAATCTTCAGCAGTTCCAGACCCCTTAGCAGCAGCGGTTCGTTAGTCATGTAATTGACCGAGATGCCGCCGGCGTATTCATCCATCAGTTTTTCAAGACGCTGCAGGCCCTGAATCGGCAGGATGTAGCTCGGGGAGACGGTGCCGCCCACGATTTCATTACGGCCCACTTCATAAACCTCAAGCGGCTTGTAGATCTCTTCTCGGCGATCTTCGATCTGCTTGTCGGAGATAACGATTTTCTCATTTGCATGCTCGCGGATATATTTGACCGCCGCTTTGGCCGCCAGACGACCTTCCGTAAAGGAGCCTGAAGAAAACGCGTGTGCGGTTCCGCCCAGGGCGTCGCCTGCCCCGAAGAGGCCTTCCACCGTCATCATCCGGTTATATCCCCAGTAGTACTCATCGGGAGAGACATCTTCCGGCCCGCTAGCCCAGGCACCTGAGCATGTCGCATGCGAGCCCATCACATAAGGCTCGGAGGTGGTGAGTTCTGGGTTGGTGTACTTGGGATCTATATCCTGAGCTGCCCAGACTACCGCCTGACCCACAGTCATGCCGAGGAAATTTTCCCAGCCCACGGTTTCTTTATGTGGGTCCTGAAAGGCTTCTGTGGTGACCATATGGATCGGTCCGCGTCCCGCTTTAACCTCTTCGATGAACGCGTGGTTTCGAAGACAGGTCGGGGTTGGGTGATGATCGATATATTCGCCCACCATTTCCTTGGTGTTCTCGTACCATTTTGATTCGTATTCATCGCCATAGGCGTTTTGAGTGTAGGTCTTAAGATGCAGGAAGTAAGCGCCGACCGGTCCGTAGCCGTCCTTGAAGCGGCAGAGGACGATGCGGTTTTCCATCTGAGTCATCTTGGCGCCCGCAAGAATAGGCAGCGCATACGCTGACGCGCTACTCCAGGGGGCATACCAGGTTCGACCCATGCCTTCGCCGACAGAACGCGGCTTGAAGATGTGGGAGGCGCCGCCCGCGCCAACGATAACGGCTTTGGCTTTGAAAACGTGCAGATCGCCGGTACGAACGTTGAACCCGATGGCGCCGCCAACACGGTTGTCCTTGCTCTCATCCATAAGGAGATGGGTGACCATGATGCGGTTATAGATCTTGTCAGCGGATTTTTTCGCGGCCTCGGCGACGATCGGCTTGTAGCTTTCGCCGTGGATCATGATCTGC
>DDZY01000167.1 GCA_002346525.1 Proteobacteria bacterium UBA2996 | reverse complement strand
CATATCAATGAGTTTTGCCCCACCGGTGAACAACTCCGGTGCACCGCACTCGTCGGTATTGATATGCGAAAGTTGGTGGCAGAAGATTTTTCCAAACGCTGGCGTCAGGGTGGACAAAGCCAGTGCGTTAGCCGCGGTGCCGGTCGTGACCGGAAACACCGTAACAGGCGTTTCAAAGATCTCCTCCAACGTGACGGCCAATTCTTTAGTCCAGGCATCTTCGCCGTATGAAGGGCTGTTGGCTTCATTGGCCCTTATCAACGCCGCCATGACCTCAGGACAGGCACTGGAAATGTTATCGGACGCAAAAGTATTGATCGAGGACATCGGCTTTAAGTCCAAAGAACTGAAAAGTTGATCAGTCGATGACAATCAGTTCGCGGGGTGCGCTGCACAAACGCTCTCCGCCGGTATCGGTCACGACAAAAGGCTCCGAAACGGCTGCGCCGATAGTATCGAGCCAGACGCCAGACTGAAAATGAAAACACATCCCGCTTTGCAACACCGTGACATCCCCCGGACGCAGACTGGCGGTGCGCTCTCCCCAATCGGGCGGATAATTCACCCCGATCGAATAACCGACACGGCTTTCCTTGTGATAACCATTGCGGTTCAGCACCTTTTGCCACACGGCCTCCACTTCCTCGCAAGTGACACCGGGTCGCGCGGTCTCCAACGCGGCATCGACACCTTCCACTATCGTTTCAGCTAGATTGGTCACCTCGGCAGGGGGGCTGCCCAGATAAAGCGTACGGGTCAGGGGCGCCTGGTAATGGTGACGGGCGCCCCCGAGCTCCATCATGACGAGACCATCATCGGGCAACGGGTGCTCTGACCAGGTGAGGTGCGGCGTGCTGGTCCCTTCTCCAACCTGAATCAACGGGCACAGGCTTGTATAGTTTCCGTAGCGGCCTTCAACTCCCATCACCTGCGTGTGATACACCTCCGCAATGATCTCGTACTCAGGCACACCGGCCGCGACTTTTGCAATGGCCCGGTTCATCACCGCACTGACCGTCTCGCCGGCCTCCCGCATATAGACGAGTTCTGCCTCCGACTTCACGAGGCGCTCCCAGTTCACCAACTGCTCAGTATCCGACAGCGTCGCGTTCGGCAACCCTTTTACCAGGTGGGCATGGGCTCGCGCGGTGTAGTAATGGGCATCCAACTCCACACCAATCCGCTGACTCCCCCAACCCCGCTGTTCAATGAGTGTCGCGAGGTCGTCATAAGGATGCTCGCTAGGATGATGGATCAGCGTTTCTGAGAAAGTGGTGACATTCTCAGGCGGGATATCGGTCGTGATGTGCGCCGCTTTGGCATCCTGGGGCCGGCCGAACCAGATCGGCGCGTCCTCTTCTAGATGCAGCAACACCGCCTGAGGCGTATAGAAAGACCAGCCATCAAACCCGGTCAGCCAGTTCATGTTCGCCGGATCCTGACAGATAATGAGGTCAAACCCCTTATGCACCATGCTCTGTTTGGTCTTCGCAATCCGGCGGTTGTACTCCGCTTTTTGAAAAGGTTTGGTGTATTGCATAACTTTGGCCCGGAATATTTGTGCGCTAGTGAGAGCCCGTAATCAGTCGACCTGGGATGCGATAACTGCCAGAAAATCCCCGGGCCGAATCAGGCAGGGGAAATGTCTTCCCATGAAAAGCCCGTCCACTTTTGAATGGTATTCCACGGGCGCGGCTCCCGTCCGATCGGTGTCATAAACAACAGCGAGAAGGTCGCCCTTTTTGATCTCTGCCCCGAGGTCATGGCGCATCTCAATAAGGCCCCGATGCTGAGAAGTAATAAAGCAATCCGGGTTCATGGTATCGAGATTCACCGAAGGACCGGTTTCGGGCTCTCCCGCCAGAATCCCAGCGTACTTCAAGACGTTGGTGATTCCGCGTCTTGCGATATTTACCGTGGTCGCACTTGCGGATCCACCGCCGCCAAGTTCTGTACTGACAAACACCTTCCCCTGATCCTCCGCAGCGGTGTCGTACAGGTGGGCGGCATCGGGCTCCAGCAGCATTAGGGTATACGGCGCATTGAAGGCCTGAACAGCAGCCACACATCGCGCCTGCTGATCTTTGTCATCAAGAATATGGGCAGCCCCAAACGGCAAAAACTCCATGGTCTTGCCGCCAGAGTGAATATCGATCACATAGTCGACCATGGGCAGCAGGGTCCGGGAGAAATAGTCGGCGATGATTTCGGTAATCGTGCCCTCAGGATCGCCGGGAAACACACGGTTCATGTTGCCCTCATCGATCCAGGAGGTTCGCTTTCCCGCATTGAAAGCGGGATAGTTCATCGCCGGCACGATGATCACCCTGCCGCTCACCTCCTCGGCCTTCATCGCATGGGTCATGCCCCAGAGCGCTATCGGACCTTCGTACTCATCGCCGTGATTCGCACCGGTGAGAATTGCTGTCGGACCACTGCCGTTCTTGATCACGGTCACCGGCACCATGACAGCGCCCCAGGCAGAGTCGTCTCCTGAATACGGCACTTTCAAGAATCCGTGCTGTACCCCGTCCTTTTCGAAATCCACTGTCGAATTAATCGGGTTGTCTCTCATTGTGTTTTCCTTTTGTCAGATCATCTCGATCAGGCTCACAGCCTGCACTACGCTTCTTTCTTCTGATGTTCCTGATCTTCCTGATGCGCGAAGATAGAGGTATAGCCATCGGACCAGTCGGGTGGCATCGGCACATGCAATTCCTCGTGGTGGGCATATCCGGGTTCTTCTCCCCGGACCAGCACCCCATAACGTGAACTCGGATACGCAGGGGCAGTATACGGAATGGCATCCGCGGCACTGTAAGTGAGCACCAGGACGGGTCGGCCCTGACTGCTCTTGTTCTGTCGCGAACCGTGAATCGTCCGGCTGTGATGCACGCTGACGGTGCCCGCAGGACCTGTGACAGCAATCGGGCCATCTGATCCAACGCTCGCCAGATCGTTCTCCCGAACAGCTCCGGTCCATTCACCCCGCTCATCGTAGTGCTCGAATATCGGACCCAGATGGCTTCCTGGATAAAGTTCAAGCGGTCCCTGCTCTGCAGCAACATCCTCCAGAAACAACAGAAACTGCATGGTTCCCGAATGCGTATGGGGATAAAAGACAAGATCCTGATGCCATTTCACCTCAGCACCCCCACCCGCCCATTTGAAGTTCAACATGATCTCCCGGAAACGAACATTGGGCCCCAGAAGATCAGCCGCAATATCGGGAATAACCGAATCAGCACAAATTCCCCAAAATTCAAAATCCAAATCGTCAAGATAGGCCGCACGCCTTAATCTGGGGTTCTCTGCCGTGTGATCGTTTTCCAAATCTATTTCGCGGGAGGACTCTGTGAGTTCGCGGGTCTTTTCCACAATGCGGTCCGCAGCCGCCCGTAGGGGCACCAAAAATTCGGTATCGATCAAAGACGGAAAAACCAGATAGCCCTGATCATAATAATGCTCGCGCTGCGCCTGATCGATGACTGCCGGGGCCTTGGCAAAAATCTCTTCAAGTTTCATCGTCCCTCCCAAAATCGGTTTCCTCTGAGAAGTTGCCCGCGTAACGGTTACGCCCACAAAGGTCGATACCGCGCATCAGATAGAGCGGCACCCTTTGGAAATTTCTCAATTCCTGCTCATTAAGCGACGGGTATGGGCTCGACGCGTTCTGCTTCTGCTCTATCTCTCTGTCATAGTAGGAACTCGTCGGCATAAATCTCAAGGTCATGCCGCGGCGAGGACGATCCGATCGATTCGGCTCGGATCCATGAACGAGATACACATCATGCAGAGACATCTGTCCTGCGTCCAGCACCAGGTCGACGGCTGCTGATTTCTCGAACTGATCTTGGGTGAGTTCCTGATTCAGTGCGAGGCCCGGTGCATTGTTGATCTGATGTTTCCGAACTCTTTTACCTTTATGCGAACCCGGAATAAACCGCAAGCACCCGTTTTCGGGGGTGGCATCATCAATCGCCATCCAGACCGTACAGGTTGCCAGAGGCCGCATCGCCCAGTACTCACCATCCTGATGCCAGGGAGTGCGGGTCCCCACCTGAGCGGGTTTGGCAAAAAAGCTCGAGTTCCATAGAGCAAAATTATTCCCGAGCACCTGCCCCACCATGTTCAGAATGGTTTCGTCGCGAGCAAATTTCAGAAAACACGGATCCAAAGGCAACAGTGCCGGGCAGTAATCCGAAAACGCCGGGTATCGCTCGATAAACCGGCTGTGCACCACACGGATGTCAGCCAGAGTCCTTTCGCTTAGTCGGTAATCCGGTATCACAAAACCCGCTTCGTGATACTTCGCCAGTTGCGCGTTAGTCAGGCGAGAAGTATCCAAGAGCGTATCAGGGCGAGATAACTTCAGTGACGCTCAGCGCTACAACAGATCCAACGTCAACAGCCGACCGTAACCTTCTATCGGCGCTGTGTACCCCGCTGTACGCACCGCTTCCCAAAAAAGTGCCTGATTGGCGGACACGACCGGCTTATTCAACGCCTGCTCAATCTCATTAATCACATCGACAGCTCTAATTGCCGTACAGGAGATAAACAGTGCATCAGCATCATCCCGGTCTGCCTCTTTCGCCGCGCTGACGATCGCCTCCGGGGGAATACGTGCCATATCGTTGTCATTCGCGAAATGAAAGCTCGTTGTCGCAGTGACGTGCGGCCCGTGCTCCTCGATGTAACCCACCAGAGACGCATTGACGTCATCAGTATAGGGTGTCAGCACCGCAATCTGTTCAACGTTGAACTGGCTGAGGGCTCTTAATCCGGCAGTGATCGGAGTAATGACGGGTATACCCGGCCGGACGCTGCGAATATTCTCAGCTACTGTGTCATACCCCATCGCGGCCGTGCCTGAGGTGCAGCAATACACCATCGCATCCAACCGGCCGTCCGGGATAATGAGCGATGCCGCATCCGCGAGCCGCGGACCCATCGTTCTCAAGTTCTCTACCGTGCAGGGATTGACATTGAGCACCCTGGAAACGAAAACCGCGACTTCATCGCCCGGGCGCATGTTCATGAAGTCGCGCTCCACCACGTAATCACTCGCCAGTGCAATCAGCCCAATCCGATGGGCACCGGGACCGTCGTCAAGCGTGGTCTGCGCTTTCAGTTCGGCGGCCGCAAATGCCGGCGCCGGCTGTGTTGATGACACTGAACTCATAATTGAATCCGATGTGGCCTATCCAAGGACCCGGGCAAGATCCTCGCACAGGTCATCGGGATCTTCCAGTCCGACTGAAAGGCGGTATACCCCGTCTCCGGCAAAGTCC
>DDZY01000148.1 GCA_002346525.1 Proteobacteria bacterium UBA2996 | reverse complement strand
TCAAAATATAAATCGTCGATGACAAAACCAATATCCCGGGGACAGGTCTGATCGACAACCTCGGGTGAATCCACAATGTCCGGACGCTGAACAACTGTGCCACGCTGCTCTAGCGCGCGGCAGACACCCTCGAATTCTCGCTCTGTCAGCTTTGGGTTCGGCTGGGAATAAAGAGCACTTGTTTTGGGCAAACCCTGTTGAAGCACCGGATCAGCCTCAGCCTTCAGGCCGATACCGGTCCCTAGAATTACCAGTTCCAGCGGATCGAATTCGTTCCGAATGCCCAGCACGGTTTAAGCCCTTATCACCTCGTCAGCAACAGCAATCAAGCACGCCGGTGTTATTGACTACGCAGGACCAACGAGGTCATGAAGGAACTGCTCAAGCCACTTGGCTTGGCTCGCATGCGCATCTTGCGCCAACGCATCCTGCTCCTTTCGGGTTTGGCTGCCTTCCCGCTCATAGAGCGACTGGTCTTTTTCCTGCCATCGCTGGAAGTTCTCAAGAGCGCACTCGGGATGAAATTGAAAGCCGTAAGTCGTTTCCCCAAACACAAACGCCTGGGTCGCAAACGCATCGGTTCGCGCCAGCAGGGTGGCGCCATCCGGGAGCGAAAAGCCGTGATAGTGTGCCTGAGTGACTCGAAAGTTATCCGGGATAAAGCCTTTCCCGGCTTCCGTTGGGGTCAGTTCATAGTACCCAAATTCAGCATGGCCTTGCGGACTCGGGCCAATGATGCTGCCAAGGCCATGGGCAATGATCTGCCCCCCAAGACAAAAACCGACGGTAGGTACTCCCTTGGCTACACAGTCTTTGGCGAATCCGATTTCAGCGTGAAGCCAGGGATAGTGATCCGTATACCAGTCTTTGTCGTCAGCGGGTTTTCCACCGCCGTAAATCACGGTGACGGCTATGGATTCATCGACCTTGGGCAGTGTCGAGCCCTGATCCGGCATCCGCCAGTCCAGCTCATAGCCAAGTTGTGCAAGCGTTCGGGAGGCATGGTCCGCGTTTTGAGGGCCATCACCGCCGTGGGTGATGAGAACAGCTTTTTTCGCGGTTGTCACTTGGATGGGTGCTCCACATGATTTTCGGGCGACTCAGTCTACACGGCAACGAGCCGGTCCCCAAAGGTGGTCTAATGGTGCAACTCCCAGCCCCAGTCGAATTCCTCGATGACTTTAATCAGGTCAGTCTGCGAAACAATACCTACAGGCGTGCCTTTAGCCTCTACGACCAGACGACGCACATCGTATTGACGCAGCGCTTCGGCGACCATGGGAAGCGTTGCGTCGGCGGGTATGCTGAAAAGTTTTCGGTTCGCAATATCACCAACGGTGGTTTCATTAACCGATACGTTTGCACCAAGGACTTTGGTCACAACATCGCGCTGCGTCACGATACCCCATTGCCCACTCGCATCCGGTTCGATCATGATTGACCGCATACCAAGGTCGCGCATTTTCTGAAGCGCTTCTGCGACGCTGGTGGTATCCGGAATGCTTTTGAGCGGCGACATGATGCCAGCCGCGGTGGAAGGTTGCCGACCTGAATCCTTCATAGCGGCCATGGGATCGCTGACTCGTCTGGCCTCACGGGCCTCGCGTTCTTTTTGCAGTGTTTCGCGCCGTTCCTGTTCATAGCGGGCGAGATCTTCCGGATCACCGGTGATTCGCGCAATCAGGGCGTCGGCAAAGGTACTGGTCGAGACGGTATGCGCGTTATCCATGAGTCTGGCAAAGTCATAGGTAACGAATTTTTCCTGGATGACTCGGGGATAGGCTGCATTAATGAGATCCGCCGCCTCACGCCAGCCCATGTACTCAAGCATCATGACGCCCGAAAAGATCAGAGAGGAGGGGTTCACCTTGTCCTGATCGGCATACTTGGGGGCGGTGCCATGAGTGGCCTCAAAAACGGCCACGTGATCGGCCGTGTTGGCGCCTGGGGCAATGCCCATTCCCCCAACTTCGGCCGCTGCCGCATCTGACAGATAGTCCCCGTTGAGATTCATCGTAGCGATCACGTCGAATTCCGCGGGCCGCAACTGCAGTAACTGAAAAATAATGTCTGCAATACGGTCCTTGATGATGATTTTTCCGGCTGGGGCTTTACCGCCATGTACCGCGTATAACTCTTCCTCAGTCACCACCTGATCGCCGAATTCCTCTTTGGCAAGTTCGTAGCCCCAGTTCCGAAAGGCACCTTCGGTGAACTTCATGATGTTGCCTTTGTGAACCAGGGTGACGCTCTCACGGTGGTTGTCGATCGCGTACTGGATGGCCTTCCTGATCAGCCGCTTGGAGCCAAATGGGCTGATGGGTTTGACACCAAGACCGGCATCTTCAAAAAACTCAGCGCCCATTTCTTTTCGCAGGAAACGTGCGAGACGAACGTTGTCTTCGGTCCCGGATTCGTACTCAAGACCGGCATAGACGTCCTCGGTGTTCTCCCGGAAGATAACAATGTCGACTTTTTCAGGTTCCTTCATGGGAGAAGGAACGCCCGCGTAATAACGCACAGGCCGGACGCAGGCATACAGATCGAGTGCCTGGCGCAGCGAGACATTCAGTGAGCGAAAGCCGCCCCCGACCGGTGTGGTGAGAGGACCTTTGATCGCTACAATGAGTTCCCGTATCGCCTCCAGGGTCTCATCGGGAAAATAATTGCCGCCGTAGATACGGCCCGCTTTCTCACCCAAATAGAGTTCACACCAGTGAATCTGCCGCTCCCCGCCGTAGGCTTTCTCCACGGCCGAATCCAGTACCCGCAGCATGGCGCGGGTGATATCGGGACCGATACCGTCACCCTCGACGTAGCCCACCATCGGGTTGTCCGGGATATGCAGTCGACCCTCCTTGACGGAAATTTTCTCTCCTTGCTCGGGCAGCTGAATGTGCTGGTAACTCATTTGATCGAACCTCTGGTAGATTCCGGGCACGCTTTAGATAAGGAGCCGCGGATTTATCAACTCACGCCAGTTCCTCATGGCGCAAACTGCATGTTAGCGAGTAGACCATAGATTTTACCATTAGCGACTGGTCTAATCGTTTAGGCTGAAGAGTGCATGACTTCGGTCAGGCCGTTTTCCTATCGGGAAGGGAATCGCAGATTTTGATGACAGATGAAATGAGCAACGGTCAGACCAGCGGTTCCGTGTGGACGCGTCAGCAGGGGCTGACGCTGGCTGCACTGATCAGTTGCCTCAGTATCTACGGAATCACCATCAGCCTCTTTACGCCCTTGCTCTCCCTCATTCTGGAAGGGAGAGGTGTCAGCACGACTGTTATCGGCACACTCGCGATGACGGCACCGGTGGGCGTCATGATTGGGTCTTTTGTTGTCCCCAAGATCATGCGCCGACTGGAAGGGCGCAATCTTTTGGTAGTGGGCGTCGTTATTGAACTTGCATTGATCTATGCGTTGATGGCCACCGAGTCATTAATCGCCTGGTTCATCATCCGCTTTCTCGGAGGTCTCACGGGAGCTGTGCTTTTCGTGGTGACGGAAACCTGGATGATCGAGATTGCGCCAAAGCCGCATCGAGGCCGGGTCATGGGCCTTTACAACACTACGCTGGCCTTAAGTTTTGCGCTGGGCCCCTTGATGCTGTCGTATACCGGGGTGTCAGACCTGACTCCGTTTGTGGCCGGTATGGTCCTGATGGCGCTTGCAGGTTTGCCCCTGTTTTTTGCTGATCGATACCGCCCGTCTTCCATCGAAGAGCCCGCGTTTGGTGTGTTGAGCTTTTTGAAGGTGGCACCGCTTCTGGCCGTGGCCTGCTTTGTGGTGGCATTCAAGGATCTCGCGACCACGAGCCTGATGCCGGTATATGGGCTGAGAGTCGGTCTGGACGAATCCGCCGCGACACTGATGCTTTTCTTTGGCGCTTTGGGTGGCGCGCTGCTGCAGTTACCGATCGGCTGGGCGGCCGATTATTTTGATGCTCGCAAGGTCCTAGTGACCTGCGCTCTGGTAGCGTTCCTGGGCGCGCTGGTGTGGCCGCTGGTAGTTGCATCAAAGATTTTGCTCTGGATCACATTATTCTTGTGGTGGGGGTTTTTTGCCGGCGTCTATACCGTCACGATGATCATCGCGGGACAGTGGTTCAAAGGCGTAGAGTTAGCCACAGCGATGGCCGCATTTGGCGTGTATTGGGGCTTTGGTGCATTCGTGGGGCCGCTTATTGGCGGACTCAGTATGGACCTTTGGGATCCTTACGGATTGACCTTGGTCATGATGATTGTGGCGGGTGGCTTTCTCATGATGAGTCTTCGCAAAGCGTACTATCGCGTAAGACCCATTACTTGATCTGATCTCAGCCTTGTTCTTTTTTTGCGATACGGCAGGATTTTTATGAAAGCCTCTAGCTTTGCGGTTAGGCTTGAGCTGGCCGGGCTGTTAAAGCTCAGCCTGCCAATCATCCTCACGCAGTTCATTCAGGTCAGCAACACCACCGTTGCCATTTTAATGATGGGCCGGGTCGGCTCCGTCGAGTTGGCGGCGTTGGGACTGGGCGGATCTTTCATGATTTTTGTGTTCCTGGTTTGTCTTGGGATCATGATGTCCCTGTCACCCACTATCGCCCAGCACTTTGGCGCAGGGCGCAACGAGGGCATCAGAAGTGCTTTCCAGCAGGGCCTGTGGCTTGCCTTAATCATGAGTGTCGTGGCTTTCTTCCTGCTGCGGGAGATGGGATATCTTATGTATTGGATCGGGGTAGACCCTGCCATCATCCCTCTGGTGCAGGATTATCTGGATCTTGCAGCTTGGTCGATGCCGCCGAGTTGCTTTTATCTCGCGCTGAGATTTCTTTGTGAGGCCACAGGCCATTCCCGGCCGATGCTGGTCATCAACGTTGCCACGCTTCCCGTTGTGGTCATCGGTAATTGGGCATTGATCTTCGGACACTTCGGCTTGCCGCCTCTGGGCGTTGAGGGGGCGGCGATGAACCTGGTGCTCGTCATGACGCTTAATGCGCTGGGACTACTCGGATTTGTGCTCTTTGCCCCACGCTATCGCTCCCGTCGTTTGTTCAGTTCGTTTCCAATGCCCGGACGAGAATGTCTCGTTTTATCGAAACTGGGAGTGCCGATCGCAGCGACGCTGGTACTCGACTCGGGTTTTTTCAGTGCGATCGCTCTGATGATGGGAAAAATGGGCCACGTTTGGCTTGCAGCACACCAGGTCGCCATCAACTATGCCACGGTGGTCTTCATGATTCCGGTAAGCGTGTCGAGCGCGACGATGGCGCGGGTCGGACAGGCGATTGGCCAGCAAGATCCCGCTTTGGCCCGCGCACGTGGATTGCTTGGTCTTTCTTGTAGCCTGGCGTTGGTGATTCCATCGATTCTGCTAATCCTCACCACGCCCCAGTGGATAGCGGGCATCTATACATCGGATGTCGCAGTGATCCAGGCCGCATTGCCGCTGTTATTCGCGGTCGCTTTTTTGCAGATGTTTGATGCCACTTACATCACCGCGCAAGGGGCGCTGCGTGGCTTTAAAGATGTCAACGGACCGTTACTGATCTCGCTCAGTTTCTGGATTGTCGGTTTACCCGCAGCCTGGTGGCTGGGCATCGAAATGGGTCGGGGCGCGGTCGGGTTATGGTGGGGGATGGTGGCAGGTAT
>DDZY01000005.1 GCA_002346525.1 Proteobacteria bacterium UBA2996 | reverse complement strand
GCCGCCCTGCATGATGATGCCAACACACTTCCCATGTGGCTTCAGGAAGTAATTGGTTCCTATGTTTCTTTGCTGAACGACTGTGATTATTCTTATGCAAACCACTGGGCAAACGCCAGACATCTTATGGAAGATGATGCAAAGGCTGATGCCGCGGAGGCCGCCCTGAAAAATAGAGAGCCAGGTGACGCCTTCGACGGAAAGACGCTGGCGTTATTGCGTTATGCACAGAAGCTGACGCTTACGCCGGGAGATATGGTACGAGAAGACGTCGCCGTGCTCGCCGAGGCGGGTGTGGACGACGGTGAAATACTGGAGGCCAACCAGATTATCGGTTACTTCAACTACGTCAATCGATGTCTTAACGGCTTGGGTGTGACTACCGAAGGGGACATTGTTGGTTACTACAGTTCCAGCGATTCAGCATGAAGCGTCCTGGAGACCGTTGGGTTCATTCCGACAACCCACCGAGCCGGGGCCTCGCCAATATGCTGGAGAGTTCGGTCAGTATCCTGCCCGGCGCCAAAGTACTCATCGCTTATGAGGATGCATCGCTAGGCTGGTACGACGCGGAACTTAAAGACCAGGTGATCGCGTATTGCAGGGAAGTACTGAGCGCCGAGGTCGAGTCAGTGAAAGTGGGGCTGCCCGCCAACACGCCATCGGTACCGCTGGAAGAAAAGCTTCAGGAGAAAAGATTCGATTGGATCATCTTTCTTGCCCGTCTGGGAGACCAAGGCCGCTTTGACGAAGATCGCGATGGACCTCGCAAGCTGATGGTTTACACACGCCGGTTCTCGCAGTTGGGAAGCGCTTTTGGCACAGCGCCCCAGAAAGCCATGATCGCACTGAAAAAGGTTGTCGACGCTTTGATCGCGAAGGCAGCCACCATCACAATAACCTGCCCCCATGGCACGAAATTGACCGGCAAACCGAACTCGAAAGCTTTCCAGGCAAACGAAGGCAAAGACGGGCAAACGCAAGACGGTGTGAGCAAGGATGTAACGGTTGTCAGGTTTCCTGCAGCTGTCAGCACGCCCGTTTCTGCCAAAACCTTTTCCGGCCAGGTCGTGTTGAGGCAGGGACTTACCTCGACCGGCTCAAAGGTTTATGAGCCGCCGAATCTGCCGATTGCCTCGCAGGTCGTTGCGCATGTCACCACCGGGCGGATTGAGCGCTTTGATGGACCTGAAGAAGACGCCCAAGCGGTGCGCACACACTACGAAAAAGTGGCCGGTCTTTTTGGGATTGAGCCGATGATTGTCCACTCATGGCATCAGGGCCTGCATCCGGGGACCGATACCAGTCCAGTCCCCCAAGCGGATTTGTCTCTCTGGGCCGAAACGCTGTTTACCAGTCCTCAGTACCTTCACTTTCATACCTGCGGAGAATACCCGCCCGGTGAGATCTCCTGGATGGTTGAGTCTCCGACCTTAGAACTGGACGGTCGCAACCTTTATGAAAACGGCCGGATAAAGGTTGAGGAATTTGAGGCATTCAGGCCCTGCCTGGATCAGCATCCTGAATTGCGGGCGCTTTTTAGTGCTTAAGCGTCTGGCTACTTAATCTGCTGATCAGCACGCATGGGCAAGGGCGTAATCGTCTCCAGATTGACTGCCGAGATCCCCGGCGACACAAAGAAATAGAGAAACTCTCGTTTGCTGCCCGGGAAGAAAAGGTCCGGCTTCGCCGTCACGGTCAGCGGCGTCAGTTGATGTTCTGGAAACAGCGTTTTCGCATTTTGAAGACACCCGGTGTCTGATTTCAGGCAGATGACAGCCATGCCGTCCCGCGCAATATCCTCTTGGGTGATCCAGGGGCTCCATCGATGGCTTAGATGCTGCAGAACCGATGGATGATCCGGTGAATGAAATGCGATGCTGTCAGGTGCATCATGGCCTCCGCCGACGATGCGAAGCGGTGTCTGGTGAGCGTTCCGCCAAAGGGCGGTAATGTCCCGCCCGAGCTCCTTGCCGGGAAAGTGGTACATCGCGTGGCCGGATGTCACGAGACCGGTGAAGAGCAGCACAGGAGGCAGTACCAGAAGCCATCCTAACGCGGCGCGGATGAGGTGCTTTAGTGCCGGACTGTTCGCTGCCATTGGCCAATAGAGCAGCAAAGCAATACCTGCCAAATTCAGTGTTGGCCCGCCCCAACGGCTGGAGGCGCCGATGCCGGCGAGAAACCCGACTACCGCAGTCCCAATCAGCGGAAAAAGAAACATCCAGTATATAAAGGAGGAAAGACCTTGGTTCTCCAGGATTTGACCGGATGTTTCAGATGAAGACTTTCGCCGCTGGTATAGCAATACCGCAAAAAAGACGAGCAGCAGCGGTAGCAGATATAGAAGTTGTGCAGCGAGAAAGCGGATAGCCTTGATCCGCGACGAAAAATCCGAAGCAACATAATCACCGATATGGGTCACCGTCCCCATCTGGTGGCTGTCGACATACCAAAGATGCCAGCCGATCATGATCAGGAAGAGGATGAGGGACAGGTATGGGCCCGGAGTCTTTAGCGTCTCGCGGCCCTTGGCAAAGAGCAGTAGATAAAGAGCGATGCCTGGGAGCATCGCCGCAGAATAGTACTTGGTCAGCATCGCCACACCGGAAATCAGCCCAAGCGCGATCCAGTAGCGGTATTGACCTCTTTGAATGGCAAAGTAGGCAAGCAGGATGGTCAATGCCCAGATCGGGATCAGCATTGAACTGTGGTTGAGCCGCATGCTGAAAAAACTGAAATAAGGCAGGAACTCGAGCAGGCAAACCGCTGCCAGCGCATTAACGGGGGGCAGGACCTCCCGGGCGAGTCGCCACACGCAGTAGAGCGCTAGAAGAAAGTTCAACTGCGTCAGCAGGTTATA
>DDZY01000067.1:13651-14480 GCA_002346525.1 Proteobacteria bacterium UBA2996 | reverse complement strand
ATCGGCAGGCAACCGTTGCCGCTTCAGAGGAACTTCATCTTTCTCTATGTCGTTTGCGGCATTCTGGGCTCAGTCGTCCCGGGCACGCTTTACTTCTATGCCGCCTCACACGTCAGCGCGGGTGTGCTTTCGATCACGATCGCCACTGTCCCGCTCGCTACATTCGTTGGGGCTGCCATATTCAAAATAGAAAAAGCCTCTTTGCTGCGGGTCTTGGGGGTGCTTTTCGGCATTGGATCGATTGCCCTGCTGGTTTTGCCCGACACCAGCATGCCGGATCCTTCTGCAGCGCTATGGGTGCTGGTTATGGTAATCGCGGCTGCGTGCTACGCGATCGAAAACCTGGTGATCGCAGCGCGCATGCCGCCCAATGTGAATGTATTCGTGGTAGTGACCGGGATGCTCATCGCGGCGACGATTATGCTGACGCCAATTCTCTGGATAACAGATACCTTCACCTGGGTCTCGTGGCCGCTGGACCGGTCCGGCTGGGCGATCGTCATGATGGCCGGCATTACAGCCAGCGCGTATGGCGGTTTTTATTACCTCGTCGTTCGCGCCGGGCCGGTCTTTGCCAGTCAATGCGCCTATGTCGTGACGCTCGCCGGGGTGTTATGGGGAATGTTGATCTACGGGGAAGCTCACTCGACATGGGTCTGGGCATCACTTGCCGTAATGATCATCGCGCTTTCGTTGGTAAAACCCCGGGGCAAAGTCGATAGTTCCTGAACTCGTCTAGGCCAGCCGGAACAACACCAATCCCCAAAGGCCCAGCAGCACCACAGTCAAATAAAGCACCACCCCGGCCGTGACCGTCCGGGCCCGCCGC
>DDZY01000067.1:12126-13518 GCA_002346525.1 Proteobacteria bacterium UBA2996 | reverse complement strand
CGACATGGGTCTGGGCATCACTTGTCGTGATGATCATCGCACTTTCGTTGGTAAAACCCCGGGGCAAAGTCGATAGTTCCTGAAACCGTCTAGGCCAACCGGAACAACACCAACCCCCAAAGGCCCAGTAGCACCACAGTCAAATAAAGCACCACCCCAGCCGTGACCGTCCGGGCCCGCCGCCAACGCCGACGCGCCTGGACCTTGCGCAAGCGGAAACCCTCCATGGGTGCGACGAGCGGAATAAAACCCTCATCGTGCGGCACCGATTCATCCGCCGCCGAACCCATCCGGATGTAGACACCGTCCGACAGTTGGTAACAGACATCAAACTCTGCCATCACCGCGCGCAGCAAGAAGTCCGGAAGGCCGGGGACCGCCGCCTTCAATCGATGCGCCAGCTGTTTACGATAGACCGACCAGTTCGGATGGACGCTTTCATAGAGGCGGTCAGGCGCCTCTTCCAGCGCATGCTCCATCCAGTGAACTGCCGCCTTGACCTGGGATTCGCTGCGGTCGTTTCGCCGGCCGAAAAAAAACGCGACGGCAATCACACCGATGCCAATCCATACCCCGTACTCGATCAGGGCGGCGCCAACAGCAGCCAGGGTATCGGTCATCTAAACAGGACGGGTTATCGTGTCATGCAGACTCCACACCCAAAACGATATGCAGTCACCAGTCTGGGTACGGACTCCGGCTAGTCCCGGAAGTCGGGTTCTTCACGGTCCAGGATGGCAACAATTTCGCTTAGATGGCGATCACCCTGGGACGGATATGCATCAAGTTGGCGCGCTGTTTTCTCGGCAACCTCGTCCGACAACAAGCGCAGCGGCTGACCGGTCTGTAGCGCCTGGATGTAATTGCGGGCAGCCCTTTCAAAGTAGAACAGCCTATTGAAAGTATCGGCAACCGTCTCCCCGATAATCATCACCCCGTGGTTACCCATGATCATGGTCTTATGATCCGGGTTTGCCAGTAATTCGGCGCAGCGCTCACCCTCATCAGTGAGCGCCAAACCACCATAACTGTCATCAATCACATAGCGATTAAAGAAGATCGCGGTATTCTGATCGATGGGCGGTAATCTGCTGTCGGCAAGACTGGCCAGCACGGTCGCATACTCCGGATGCGCGTGCATGACACACCGCGCATGCCTGCAATGGCGGTGGATGGAACCGTGCAACCCCCAAGCAGTCGGATCCGGCGCGCCGGGTTTATCCATCGTCGTCGCGTCATTTGCGTCGATCAACAGCAGATCACTCGCGCGGATACGCGAGAAATGCATCTGGTTGGGATTCATCAGAAACTGGGCGCCATCTTCATTCACCGCAAGCGAGAAGTGATTCGCAACGGCTTCGTGTAGGTCCATTCTTGCTGCCCAGCGAAATG
>DDZY01000067.1:1350-11757 GCA_002346525.1 Proteobacteria bacterium UBA2996 | reverse complement strand
CTTGCACCTGGCTTGCCATGGTTTTCTCCGTATGAGTTCGCTTGAAAAACGATACTTATGACTCAGGGCGCTGCCAGCCCTGACCGCTACCGCATCGAAGACAACGCTGATTCATAAATACCTCCTCCCAGTCAGCGTCTGCCACCATATAGTCCAAAATCACCCGAAGCGCCTTGGAAGTACTGCGAAATCCATAAGTCTCCTGAGCGTATTCCAGCATCTCCACTGTATCCTGATGTAACTCCACCTCCATGGTGGTCTTCTTGCCCATCGCCATCTTGCCCTCTCCTCATAAACGGTCGAAAACTCCATGGTAGCACCCCTCTGGCAGCGAGTTCACCCCTTGTGGGCGGTATGCGGGTCCGAGGTTTGCTCATCCCTTACGGTTGAGTCATCATTGTGTCCCCTTTGTCGCAACCCATGGAGATTCGATTGGAACTTCCCCACGTGGACTATCAGTGCGACGGATCCGTTGCCGTTATCTGCCTCAATCAACCTGAATCGGGTAACACGCTTTCGCGGCAGATGGCATTGGATCTTTTCGCGGCAGCAAATGAGGCCCAACAGGACGACGCGATCCGTGCCGTAGTATTTAGCGCCCACGGCCCGATGTTCAGTTTCGGCGGGGACCTCAAGGAATTCCAGGCCTTCGGCAGTGATTCCGAGAAACTCGTCGCGATTGCCGACCAGTGGCATAAGGCTCAGCACTTGCTGCTGACCATGCCAAAACCGGTGGTGGTGGGCGTCAACGGCATGGCCGCCGGCGGCGGCGTACCCATGACCCTGGTGGGCGATATCGTGCTGGTCGATGAAACCGCTCGTTATCGCCTGGCCTATACCGCCGCAGGGCTCAGTCCTGACGGTGGTTCTACCTGGCTGTTGCCGCGACTGATTGGGCTGCGCCGGACACAGGAACTGATTTTTGAAAATCGTGAACTTTCTGCGGCAGAAGCAGTCGAGTGGGGACTCGCGACGCGGACCGTGCCCGAGGGGACAGCGCTGGAATCTGCCGTCGCCCTGGCAACCAAGTTTGCCAAAGGGCCCACGCAGGCCTTTGCCTCCTCGAGGCGGATGCTGCACGCCAGTTTCAACAACGACTTTTTTACCCAGACCGATATCGAAACCCGGGAGATTGGTGCCAACATGACGGGCGCAGATGGTCAGGAAGGGCTTGAGGCCTTTATCAGCAAGCGGCGGCCGACATTTACGGGTCGGCAATGAGTCACGCGAGATGATGAACGGGTTCTCGGACTTTTCTGACCGCAAGGTGCTGGTGATGGGCGGCACCAGTGGCATCAATCTCGGGATCGCACAGGGCTTTGCCGAGGCGGGCGCAACAGTTGGTGTAGTGAGCCGCTCTCAGGAGAAGGTTGACGACGCGGTCAGCTCCCTCTCCTCGCAGACGGAAGCAATCGGTTTCAGCGCGGACGTACGTGACTACGAGGCTGTTGCTGACTGCAGTCGTGAATTCTATGAACGCTTTGGTCCTATCGACGTGCTTATCTCCGGTGCGGCCGGAAACTTTCCTGCCCCGGCAACAGGCATGTCGCCCAACGGCTTCAAGGCGGTGGTGGATATCGATCTGCTGGGTACTTTTCACGTGCTGCGAAGTGCCCATGCCTTTTTGGCAAAACCCGGCAGTACCGTTATCAATATCTCAGCACCCCAGGCGTTTCAGCCAATGGAGTTGCAGGCCCATGTCTGTGCGGCCAAGGCCGGCGTCGATATGCTGACCCGGGTACTGGCGATGGAGTGGGGATGCGAAGGGGTGCGGGTGAACTCCATCGTACCGGGACCCATTGCGGATACCGAGGGAATGGCCCGCCTGGCCCCAACCTCCCAGATGCAAAACGCAGTAACGGCATCGGTGCCACTCGGCCGTCAGGGAACCAAAGAAGATATCGCATCGGCCGCAATGTTTCTGGCATCGCCTGCAGCCGCCTACATCACGGGCGTTATTCTTCCGGTAGACGGAGGCTGGTCGCTGGGCGGCGTAGCGTCGTTAAGTGATGCATTGAAATCCGTGATCTCATCATGACCGATCCCTCAAGAACGCAACCGCAATCATCCAGCCTGGATCCCCGTCTGGCCCGAAACTATTCCGAGAAGAACAGCGATGAGGTACGCCTCACCTACCGCAATTGGGCAGATACCTACGACCGTGACCTTCTGGATGAGTTTGGATACCGGGCCCCCCATGCCGCGGTAGAGGCGCTCGAGAGACTGCTGCCATCGCGAGACAGCGTCATTCTCGATATGGGCTGCGGCACAGGTCTTGTGGGGGAACTGCTGCGCGAGCTTGGTTATCACCATCTGGACGGCCTCGACCTGTCGCCCGAAATGCTCGAAAAAGCGAAAGCCCGCAGGATCTATCGGACTCTCGGTGAAGCGGACCTCACGGCCGCCCTGGCACTCGATCCCATCTACGATGCCGTCATCTGTGTCGGGGTGTTTTCACATCACCGCAACCAGCCCTTTGATCTGGTCAAACTCTTTGCAGGCTTGAAACCCGGCGGGGCGTTGGTTGCCACCGTCAACGGCAAAGGCTGGCGCGACATCGGCTGGGAAACCCTTCTTGAGCAAAGCAGGCACGAACACGGGTTTAACGTGGAAAACATCTCCGATATTCCCTACCTCACACAACAGGATATTCCGGGCAAACTCCTGGTGATCCGGCCGAGTCCATCGTAAACGAGCCTGGCGCTTGAATACCGAGCGACGTGCCTCTTTATAAGGCAAACGGTCGTCCGGGTGATACTCACAACCCCGCAACTGCCGTATGATCCGGCGGTTCCTGTCCTCACCTTTTCCCGCCGACCCTATTGACCCCCTCTTCTGCTAACCGTCGTGTCGGTATCCCGCTGGTCCTCCTGGCCGGTATCTTCTGGAGCACCTCGGGCATTCTCTACCGGCTGATTCAAGAAGCGACCCCCTGGCAGGTACTGCTGTATCGCTCGCTCGCCCTGCTGGCAGCTCTGAGCCTGTGGCTGGGCTGGCGTTATCGGGGTCAGGTACGCGACGCCCTTGGCAAGGCGGGTCTTCCGGCGCTGGCAGGAGGGCTGTGTCTTGGTACCGCTTTTTCGGGTTATATCCTTGCGCTTGAATATACGACCGTCGCCAACGCCATGTTTTTGCTTGCCAGCGCGCCGTTTTTCGCGGCGCTGGCCGGATGGGTTATTCTGGGTGAGCGGATCGCCCTCTATATGTGGGCGGCCATGGCAGTTGCCGCAGTCGGTATCGGCATCATGGCCGGCGAAGAGCTCTCGCTCGGAAAAGGCCTGGGGGAAGGATTCGCCTTGGTGGCAGCACTGGGCTTTGCGGGACTCACCATATCGCTTCGGGTACGCCCCGGGACAGACAAACTCATTACCATTTTCTGTGCGACCGTGGTCGCATCGCTCTACGGTCTTGGGGGTATTGGTTTTTCCGGCTGGGAGTTCTCTATACCCTGGGTGGATCTCATGAACTGCCTGGGCATGGGATGGTTCCAGATCGGACTGGGTTTTGTGCTCTTCACCGCCGGAGCCCGACATCTTCAAGCTGTGGAACTCACGCTGCTGTCGATGACCGAAGTGATTGCCGGGCCCATCATTGTCTGGATCGGTATCGGCGAGATTCCCTCGGGATCATCGATCACAGGCGGCGCACTGATTCTGGCAGCGATCACACTGATGGCACTCATCGGGGCAAAAGCCTCCGGGCGGAAACCACCCTTCGAAGCGCCCATCTCCTAGATCTGACGCTTCCCTCGTCACTCAAGAGACAAAAAAACGGCTGGGAGCGCGTGGGCACTCGCCAGCCGCCTTCTTGACCGAATATTCAGTCCGTCACATCGATGATGTTGGGCATTTCCTTGACGTCGTTGTGAAACATCTCGCCCATTTCGCCAAGCGTTTCAAGAATGGCCTCCGGGCTGTCGGCTTTCCACCAGCAGTACATCACCATGTCGTCCTCGCCTGCATTCCAGTTCATCTGGAAAGACGCGTTATCGTTTTTCATCTGCGCACGAATATCGTCCAGGGTCATATCCTGACCCATCGCAAAGTACTGCTGACGAATCTCCTCGGATTTGAAGGTATGGGTAACCATATAGTCTTTCATTCGCATGCTCCTCGTCTGTTTTACCGTTTACGACAGGATCACTTTAGCAGATGACTCTTTCAGTTTCATTGCGAACCCGAAGACCACAGGAGGCCGAAAAACAGGGCTTTTGAGGTCAGGATCAGCCCCGCATCTTCTCGAACGCCGTGATATCGGGGTCGATCGGAGTCGACGGAAGTCTGCGGCTCGCATACACATTCGCCTGCGGCTGGAACCAGTCAGCCGATTCAATCAACCCTACCCGAATCCCAAGGCGCGATGGCGCCTTGCTGTTGCTGTGATAGACGTGGGATCCACAGGTCGGACAAAAGTGGCGAGTCATGGTGTTGCCCGCGTCGCTCAGACTCTCATACGTTTTGGTGTCTCCAGAGATTCTGAGATTTGTCTCATCGACAAATGCGAAAGACGCGTAGACGCTGCCCCCTGAGCGGCGGCAATCATCGCAATGACAGTTCGCCTGAAACATCGGCCCGCTACTGGATTCAAACGTCACCGCACCACACAGACACTGACCTCGAAAATCCTCAGTCATAACCTTATCCTCTACATTTAATGGGAACCCTGGCGTGAGATTCGCCGATCGAGGAGGCATTTTCAAGAGCGTAGCGGCTTCGGCGGCAAAACAGCGTGTGAGAGTATCGGCCTAGTTCAGCTAGGCACCAGTCACTGACTGGCCAGAGGGGATTGGGGTATCATGACTTTTCCCCAAGCGACCATTTACTTTCATGACAGACTTTATCCGGGTAGACGCCCACGTTCATCTGTACCGTTCGGTAGAGGAGGGACACGCCGAGAAAACAGGGTACGAGGTGTGGGAGTATGGCGAACAGGCCGACGTGCATCAGACTGATTGTGTCGGCACGCTTGATGAACTGCTGGTCCAAATGGAAGCGACCGGCATATCCAAGGCTGTGATCGTCAATCTCTTCTCTGCCAAGGTTAACCGCCAACTTGCGATAGACGCGCTTCCTTCCGGGCTGACGGAAACTGAAAAACGCCGAAGACTTGGTGACATTGATGCCCGGATCATCGACGAACTGATTGCTTTTAACCGATGGAACTGCGACATAGCCCAGGAACACCCGGGACTCGTGCCCTTTATTGCCGCCGATGTAAACGCCTTTGAAAGTTCCGTCTGCGCTCGGCATGTCCGCGACATGGTGGAGGATCACGGTGCCGCCGGTGTCAAACTGCACGGTGCCTTTCAGGGCTTTGACATGTCTGATGAGCGCCTGTGGCCGGTTTACCAAACATGTCAGGAACTGGCGCTACCCATCATTGCGCACTCCGGTCCCGATCGCGACCGAAGCGGTTTTGCCGAACCGCGCGCTTTTGCCAACATGCTGAAGGCTTTTCCTCATCTTCGCATGGTAGTGGCCCACCTTGGGGGCGCGACGTGGAAACAGACAGTAGAAATCGCGCAGACGTTCCAGAACACCTATTTTGACTGCTGCGAAATCATCGAATGGACCCGCAGCACTCACGGCCCTACTGATAAACAGCTCGCACAGATGATCATTGATATCGGCCCGGAGAGAGTGATGATGGGTTCCGACTTTCCCTGGTACGACCTAGATCATTCCATCGAACGCGTATTCAGTCTGCCCCTGCTCTCGCAGGAACAAAAAGAGCGCATCATCGGCGCCAATGCAGTTGATATTCTCGGGCTATGAGTAGCGCGTTGACCCATCAACGCTCAAGTCCGAAGTGGGCACTCGGCATATCCCGAACCCGCCGGCGCAAAAAACTCTCTTCATTGTGCTCTGGTCCAAACCGTTTCAGGCTGTAGCGACTGAGATCCAGTCCAGGATCACCCTCAGCAATCCACCGCGCGAGTGCCCCGCCCATACCGCCGGACCGCGTCACGCCTGAGGAACTCAGCCCCGCAAGCACATAATAGTTTCTGAGCCCGGGCGCTTCGTCGAGATGCGCTTCAGCATCGGGCGTAAATGACTCAGGGCCGTTGACCAAAGTCCGGACCCCGCAATCGGCAAGCGCTGGAATCCGGTGAATCGCCCGCTCCATATAAGGCATGAACTGATCCCAATTCTCGTTCAGCAACCCGAATTCAAATGGTGTTGGCAGATCACTCAAACGTACCGGCAAAGCCTCGCGATCAAAGCAACCGACGAGCAAGCCGCCGACTTCCTCTCGACCATAAATCAGACCGTCCGGATCGCGAAAGGTCGGCATCTCGGGATACACATCATCGAGAGGCTCCGTCAGGGCATAAAAATGTTCTACGGCATAAAGCGGGATGTCGATATGGTTTCTAAGCCCAAGATCACGCGCCCACATACCTGCACAGTTCACAACGACTTCGCATTTGATCTGCCCCTGATCGGTCTGAACACCGGTCACCGCACCTTTTTCAGTCAACGCCCGTTTGACTTCAACGCCCTCAAAAAATTGGGCTCCGTTCTGCTTCGCCTCACGGCAGTACGCGGCGGTCAGTGCAGTAGGGTCAACCCGGCCGTCACCCGGACTCCATAAGGCCCCCACCAGATCACCGATATTCATCATCGGCAGCTTTGCCTGCACCTCTGCCGGGGAGATCGATTCCACCGGTGTACCCTGACTGTGCAGGGTCCGGATAATCGTATCGAATTCCTGAAAACGCTCTTGGGTGCGCGCGAGCATGACCCTGCCGCACGGTCGCCATCCAATGGTATGTCGCTGATCGAGCTCAGCAACCACACTGGCGCTTTGGGCATATATCTCCACCGCAACAGGATCTGTACTCATTCGGACGATATTGCCGGCGGAATGCCAGGTCGTGCCACAGCCGATCTGACCCCGTTCCAGCACCGCGACGTCTGGACACCCAAGACGGGTCAGATGCCAGGCAACGCTGGCGCCGATGACGCCGCCGCCGATCACAACGATGCGCGTGTTCGTGGGCAGGCCTTCTCCCATGTCGGAATTTCCTGGCTAAATGGTTATGGCTGATCGGATTTTGACTTTTGCGGTTGCCCAGTCAAGTTCAGGCACATGAGCGCCGTTGACAGACATCGGTTCATATAATATATTAGTGTTTAATAATTTACTTATTATTAATTCCTCATTAAACTTCGACCGGACTGGAGAAGAAAACAAATGCTTTCAGACACTTACACAACTTGTGACCAGCTTTCGCACGCAATTCAGGAAGGCGCAAAACTCATTGATGTCCGCAGCGCCGCCGAGTGCGCCGAAGGTATGCTGCCCGGAGCCATTAATCTTCCCCTGGACGAAATCGAGACAGCGCTCGAACGGCTGGATTTTGATCGGACCCTGCTCCTGTATTGCCGCAGTGGTCAGCGTAGTGAAATGGCGCCCCGGGAACTGTCTGAAATGGGTCACCGTGACTGTGGCGACATTGGCGCATACAGCACTTCTGAACGCTCCGCCTAAAACCCATGCTTTTCCTGCAGCAACACTTGCGCACCGGAGTCTTTTTGAAATGATCTTCCGTCAGCTTTTCGACAACGCGTCCTCGACGTACACGTACCTCCTTGCTGATGAGCGTTCGCGCGAGGCCATCATTATCGATTCCGTTTTCGAGCAAAGCGCTCGGGATCTCGCTCTCATTCGGGAACTGGATCTCAAGCTTCTGTACGCTATCGATACGCACTGCCACGCGGATCATGTCACCGGCGCCTGGCTGATGAAACAAAAGACGGGGTGCAGGATCGGTGCAGCCAAAGTCATCGGCGCGGCCAACGTAGATGTCGAACTTGAGCACCACGATGTCATTTCATTTGGGCGGCATTCGTTCGAGGTTCGGGCTACTCCGGGGCACACAAACGGCTGCCTGACGTACGTGACAGAAGATCAGGCCCGGGTCTTCACCGGCGACGCACTTTTGATCCGGGGTTGCGGTCGTGCTGATTTCCAACAGGGCAATGCCAGTACGCTTTACGACTCCATCAGAGAGCAGATCCTGTCCTTGCCTGACTCGTGCCTGATTTATCCGGGCCATGACTACAGCGGCCGGACCGTGAGTTCTGTTGCCGAGGAAAAGGCGTTTAACGCCCGAATTGGTGGCGGCGCCAACAAGGGAGACTTTGTCGGCTATATGGATGCGATGCAACTCCCCCATCCCAAGCACATCGATATCGCACTGCCTGCCAATATGGTCAGTGGCAAACCCGAAGATGGCGGTCTGCCTGCCGAGCCGGCATGGACGCCAGTGACCCTGACTTTTGCTGGAGTGATGGAAGTCGAACCTGCCTGGACAGCCGAACACCTTGCACAGGTCTATCTGCTGGATGTCCGCGAGCCAGAGGAATGCATTCCGGGTGAGACCACCATGGCAGATGCGGGTATTCCCCTCGGCCAAATGCACGACCGCCTGACAGAAATCCCGAGAGACAAACCGGTCCTGGCGATCTGCCGCTCCGGGCGGCGCTCGGCGATGGCGGCGGGTATCCTGCGCAATGCAGGGTTTGAACAAATTGCCAGTGTCGCCGGCGGGATTCTGCGTTGGAAAGATGAGGGGCTTGCGCTAAAGGCCTAGGGCTTTGCGGCCTTGCCTGAAGTTGATTACAAGCCTTCCGGTGTAAGCAGGAGGCTGGAAATCATCCGCTCAACCGGCACAAAATCATCTGTAAAGATCGGCAATTCATCCATCGGGGTGCCAACTGACATCAGCGGCACATTGACCCGGTACCAGCGCCGCTCAAACCCCCGGCGCGCATCCAGCACATCATCTCTAATCTCCCTGCTGCTTGCCGAGACGACATAGGTCATCCGGCGCGGGCGCTGTGGAATATCGTCCACCCAGATGTCCACGTGATGAAACTCCGCCTTAAGCGTCTTGGCCAGACTTTTGACCATCTTCGGATCGGGAAATGCGTCCACCACGTTTGTGACAAAAAGCCCGCTCGCACTCATCCTTGACTTGACGAGCTGCGCAAATTCCTGGGTCACCAGATGGTAGGGCACAGCGATATCATGAAAGGCGTCGGTCACGACAACGTCAAAGCGGGCGCCTTTGAGCCGCTCAAGCACGGTACGGGCGTCGTGATGAAAAACCCGCATGTCGTCGATCGAGACGAAAAGCTCATCCACCGCCAACTGCGTTACCGCACTGTCAATCTCGGCTACGGTCACTTTGGCGCCGGGGCTTAACGCCTTGACGGCCCGGGGCTGGGTATACGCACCGCCCCCGGCAAAAAAGTAGTCCAGCTCATTGACCGCATCGGCACCAAAGTGATCCAGCACCAGTTCATCCATGAGGTGTACATAAGGCGAAAGCAGCATAGCGGGCTCGCTTTCATGGTTGATGCTGTGCAGCAGATGATCGAGTATCAGCGCCTTGGCTTTGCCGAAAGGCGCCTCCTGCGAGGCGTCCACCACCCGCAGGCAGAAATAATTGCTCTCCCGATCGCACGGATTTACCCAGCCACCACGCGCTTCGATCAAAGCGCCGAGTCCCATCGCTGTACCCACGAGCAGCATGACAGGCATCTTCGGCATCCGCTGAAAGAATGGCACTGCCAAGACAAAGAGCGCGAGCGCGCACGCCATGATGATGTTTCTGGACCCGAAGTACTGAATCAGTACATACCCGGTTAGAAAGGTGCCGATAATGCTGCCGAGCGCTGCCAGAGCATGCATTCGGCCGACGATGTGTCCCGCCCGATCATCCAGACGCAATGCAAGCGTGGTGAGCAAGGGCGTCACGATTCCAATCAATACCGAAGGCACAAAAAACATCGACAGCACGTACAAGAAGCTGGCGCTCACCAGATCAAGCTGGCTCTTCTGAAGCAAGGGCGCGACGAGCGAAAGCGCCAAGAGACTGAAAAGACAGAAGACCCCGGCAAGGGCTAGCACGATGCCGGCACTCTTCTCATTCCCTCCCCGATCAGCCCAGCGCCCACCGAACCAGTTACCCAGCGATAAACCCGCAAGAATCACGCCGATGATGGAAGTCCAACTGTAGATCGAAACGCCGACATAAGGCGCAATCAGCCGGCCAGCCGTGATCTCGATAACAAGCAGAATTGCGGAACTGAAAAATATGGTCGCACCGAACCACGCAATCCGGTAGCGGTCGATATCGCGGGGTGGTGCAGTCATTCGGGCATCAATGGGCCAGTACTTGGAGTCGTTTGCGGTTATTTTTCAGACTCTACAGCACCTTCACAAAAACCTGTCGCCCAACGGTGAGGCTAATGAAATCTTATTACAATGTCAGAGTCGAAGCCGGCCTAATCCGGCGCTAGATGCTGATCTCACGGAGAGGACCATGAAGACCCCTGATCGCAAACCCATCGTCTCCTGGGCCCTGTATGACTGGGCCAACTCGGCCTTTGCGAC
>DDZY01000067.1:0-957 GCA_002346525.1 Proteobacteria bacterium UBA2996 | reverse complement strand
ACCTTCTATCTTGGGGTGGGCAATTCTGTCGCAAGCCTGATCATTGTCATCCTGGCACCCATTCTCGGCGCCATGGCCGACACCGGGGGATTGCGAAAACGCATGCTCGCGGCCTTTGCCAGTCTTGGTGTGCTCGCAACAGGCGCTCTTTATCTGGTGCAGGTCGGCATGTGGCCGTTTGCGATCCTCCTCTATGCCATCGCGTTGGTGGGTTTTTCAGGGGCGAACACCTTTTACGATTCCCTGCTGATTATCGTCTCACCCTCAGAGCAGCGTCATCGGGTCTCGGCGCTTGGCTTCGCGCTCGGATACCTTGGCGGTGGCCTACTATTTCTGGTCAATGTCCTTATGTACCTGTTTCCCAAACTCTTCGGGCTTGCTGACGGCGTGGAGGCCGTTCGCTGGTCGTTCGTCACGGTTGCAGTATGGTGGGCGGTGTTCTCGATACCACTTTTTCTTTGTGTAGAGGAGCCACTACCCGCCAGTGGTCGACGCGGTGTCAATATCAAAGCCACTTTCTCAGCGTTACGCGATACCGCAACCAGTCTGTCACAGTACCGCGGTGCGTGGATGTTCCTGCTTGCCTACTGGCTATACATCGATGGGGTTGACACCATCGTACGTATGGCAGTGGATTTTGGCCTGAATATCGGACTGGGCCAGCGAGAACTGATCACGGCCCTGCTCATGGTGCAGTTCATCGGCTTTCCGGCAGCCCTGGTGTTCGGCCGACTGGGAGAGCGCTATGGCGCACAGCGCGGTATATGGATCTGCATCTGGGCCTATGTCGGCGTCACGGTATTTGCCTTTTTCATGGAGACTGCGCTGCAGATGTATATCCTTGCTGCGGTAATCGGTCTCGTGCAGGGCGGGATTCAGGCACTCAGCCGATCGATGTTCAGTCACCTCATTCCGCAGGAGAAAAACGCCGAGTTCTTCGGCTTCTACAACGTGGTC
>DDZY01000225.1 GCA_002346525.1 Proteobacteria bacterium UBA2996 | reverse complement strand
AACAGCCCTGCAGACCTGGTCTTTACCGTAGATATCGGTAGGTTGTCGGACATCCAGAACGCAGGATTGACTCAGTCGGTTAATTCGGCAAGATTCGCGGGAAATATTCCCGAGCACTATCGCGAGCCGAAAGGTCACTGGTTTGGACTGACAACTCGGACCCGCATCATTGTGACGTCGAAAGACCGTGTCAAACCCGGTGAAATCACAACCTACGAGCAATTAACAGACCCCAAATGGAAAGGTCGTATCTGCACCCGCTCTGGGAAGCATGTCTACATGGTTGCACTGACCGCGAGCATGATCGCCCATCATGGTGAGGCAGAAGCCAAGAAATGGTTGGCCGGGCTGAAGAGTAACTTGGCACGCAAACCCCAGGGCAATGATCGGGCTCAAGTTAAAGCCATTAAGGAAGGTGTATGTGATCTTGCGGTAATAAACCACTACTACATGGTGAAAATGCTCAAGGATCCAGAGCAGGTGCCTTGGGCGAATTCCGTGAATATGGTTTTCCCAAATCAGGATGGCAGAGGTGCCCACATGAATGTCAGTGGTATGGCCCTCACCAAACACGCACCGAACAAGGCCAATGCAATCAAACTGATGGAGTTCCTTGCAAGTGCCCAAGGACAGGAAATGTACGTGCAGAAAAACGGCGAATATCCCGTAAAGGCTGGGGTTCCTCTCAGTCCCCTGCAGAATTTCTGGGGTCCGTTTAAGGAAGATTCGCTGAGCCTCGCCGTGGTTGCTGACAACCGTGCCGCAGCAATTCGACTAGCGGATGAAGTTGGCTATAACAACTGATAAGGATTACTGATAAGGATTACTGATAAGGATTACTGATAAGGATTGTCGATTCTCCTGACCTTAAATCCCGGGGTTCGCCCCGGGATTTTTTTATCTGAAATAAAATCAGAGTCGTGGCTTGATTCGAAGTCCCTTAGTCAATCGGGTATGATGCTTTTTAAATTCAGATAATCCTGATACTTAGTCACCACCTTCCGCTCGTTCCATCATATTGGCTTCTGTAATCTCCCCCGCAGAGGGTTCACACCCTCACGAGTATCTCAGGCAGTCCCGTCGCACTCTGAATTGGTGGAGCGGCGGCGCGATAATTCTGGCTGCACTTGCCGTGATGCCTGTAGCTGCGGTTCTAATTTTTGCTTTCGGCGACAGCGGGGATATCTGGGAACACCTGGTTAAGACCTCACTTTTCGGGTATGTCAAGACGACGTTATGGTTAATGCTGGGGGTGGGTGTCAGCGTTTTTGTTACCGGCGTCTCGACCGCCTGGGTGGTCACGATGTGTCGTTTTCCCGGGAGAAAAGTTTTTGAGTGGCTGCTTTTGCTGCCGCTGGCAATGCCCGCCTACGTGATTGCCTATGCTTACACGGATTTTCTGGAATACGCGGGACCTGTACAGGGGCTATTGCGCACGGTTTTTGGTTGGCAATCTGCGCGGGACTATCTCTTTCCCGAGATTCGTTCCCTTGGCGGCGCCATTATGATGATGGGACTCGTTCTCTACCCTTATGTCTATCTCCTCGCCCGGTCTGCGTTCCTTGAGCAATCCGTTAACGTTTTGGAGGCGAGCCGCACACTAGGACGTGGACCCTGGCGTACGTTTAGCACGGTGTCTCTCCCCGCGGCGCGACCAGCGATTGCTATCGGAGTGTCTCTCGCGCTCATGGAGACCCTGAATGACTACGGTACCGTGGATTTTTTTGCGGTCTATACGATGACGGCTGGTCTCGTTGATGTCTGGTTGGGTATGGGCAGTCTCGCCGGAGGCGCCCAGATCGCGACCACCATTTTGGTCTTTGTTGTGTTGCTGATCATGCTGGAGAGAGTGAGTCGTCGGCATCAAAAGTTATATCAGCAGGCGAGCAGCCGCTATAAACCTTTGCCGGCGTACCGATTGCGCGGTGCGAAAGCGGCCGCTGCCTTTGCGGCGTGTGCTTTGCCTGTGTTGGCTGGGTTTCTTATTCCTGTGGCGGTATTAGGGCGCCTCACGCTGATCTATTTTGACCGCGCCTGGACTCCTGAGTTTCAAGTGTATGTGTTTAATAGCGTTGCGCTGTCGGCTGCTGCTGCAATCATCGCGCTTGCAATCGCGCTGTTTGTGGCGTATAGCCGTCGCTTGCACGGCGGAAAGATTCTGGCGTTTGGCACGCGGGTTGCCACTTTAGGTTATGCAGTGCCGGGCGCTGTTTTGGCTGTGGGCATACTTGTGCCGTTTGCGGCGTTTGACAATGCCGTCGACGCGCTTTTGCGCCAATACCTGGGTATCTCGTCGGGACTGTTGCTAAGTGGCACGGTCGGCGCCGTTTTGTTCGCCTACGTCGTGAGGTTTTTGGCGATTGCCATGGGGCAGGTCGAATCCAGTCTGGAGAAGGTCTCGCCTTCGATGGATATGGCCGCCCGCACCCTTGGTTATCGAGCGGGGCAGACGCTAGTGCGTTACCATCTACCGTTGATCCGAGGCGGCATGCTGACGGCGGCAATGATCGTGTTCGTGGACTGTATGAAGGAACTCCCTGCTACCTTGCTTTTGCGCCCGTTTAATTTTGATACCTTAGCGACCCACGTTTACGAATTTGCCTCTGATGAAATGCTCGGAGAAGCATCCCTGGGGTCACTGACTATTGTCGGCGTTGGTTTGATTCCGGTCGTGTTGCTGAGCCGCATGATTTCAAGAACGCGCCAAGCGCTGGGTGAGTCAGCCGCCCAAACCTAATGAATTCGATGTCTACTGTGAGTACAGACGATGGTTTGATGACGCTGCGGCCGTTGCTTGAGATACGCAGTATCTCGTGCAACTATGACCTTGAGCCCGCCGTTTTTGATCTCAGTCTCACTGTGTATCGCGGCGAGCAGGTTTGTCTGCTTGGGCCGAGCGGCTGCGGCAAGACAACCGTCCTGCGCGCGATTGCCGGATTTCACATGGTGCTCGCTGGGGGTATCTTTATTAATAATCAGCAGGTATCGGCCCCAGGGGCAATGGTACCGCCAGAGGCGCGCCGGGTGGGCATGGTGTTCCAGGATCATGCTTTGTTTCCCCATATGTCGGTTCACCAGAATGTCGCATCGGGGTTACGTTCGCTCTCTGCAGGAGAACAGAAAACTGCTGTGGATGACATGCTCGACCGGATGGATATTTCAAGCCATGCAGAAAAGTATCCGCACGAACTGTCGGGTGGTCAGCAGCAGCGGGTGGCGCTAGCCCGGGCGCTTGCACCCAAGCCACTGCTGCTCCTGATGGATGAACCGTTTTCCAGTCTCGACCAGGAACTGAGGGAGTACATGGGTCAGGAAGTGTCCGACATGCTGAAAGAAAATGACATTACCTGTGTCATGGTGACGCATGATCAGAACGATGCGTTTGCCTTGGGGGATCGTGTTGGCGTGATGGCTGATGGGGCGATCGTTCAGTGGGATACGCCCTATAACCTGTATCATCAGCCGCGCACGCACTTTGTGGCGGATTTCATTGGCAACGGTATCTTCCTGCCGGGTACCGTCTCGGGATCTTCTCGTGTCGCGACCGCGTTAGGCGAGCTTGAGAGTGATGAAGAACTCGATAGAGCGGCGGATACACCGATTGAAGTGCTACTGCGGCCCGATGATGTGGTTCATGATCCAGAGGGGTCGATTCGTGCAACGGTGCGTCGGCGGGCCTTCAAGGGTGCTGAGATCATGTATACCCTGCGTACGGTTGAAGGCATAACCTTGTTGGCCCTTTTTCCGAGCCACGCCAACTATGAGATCGGGGACGAGGTGTCAGTCCGTCTCGCGGTGGATCATTTGGTGGTTTTTGACCGTGATCCCGAAGACTAACCCAGCCGCTCATTTCGGCTCGTGCGGTGTCAGATAGGCGTCCAGTAGAGAAAGAGAGTCACCGCTTTCCTTGACCTCCAGCCGCGCAACGGCACGATGATGGACCTCATCCGGGCCATCTGCGTAGCGCAGTGCACGACCCCAGGTCCAGTGATCTGCAAGCGGCGTATCCGGGCTCACACCCATTGCCCCGAAAGTCTGCATGGCCCGGTCAAGTACCGTAGTGTGCAGCAGGGGTACCAGTGCCTTGATCATGGAGATTTCCTTGCGCGCGGCCTTAGCACCTTTTTCATCAATCAGCCAGGCCGTTTTCAGGACGAGTAAGCGAGCCTGCTCGATTTCGATGCGGGAGCGGGATATCCACTCCGCAACGCTGCCGTGTTCATGCAGGTAGCGGCCGAAAGTTTTGCGTTCCTGCGCCCTTGCGGTCATCAATTGAAGTGCAAGTTCGGCCGCTCCGATGGATCGCATGCAGTGATGGATTCGGCCGGGACCCAGTCGGGCCTGGGCCAAGGCGAAACCTGAACCTTCTTCACCGAGCAGGGAACTTGCGGGCACCCGCACGTTGTCGAAGGTAATCTCGCAGTGCCCTTCAGGATGGTGGTGATTGACGACAGTCAGGTTTCTGACCACGGTTACCCCCGGCGTGTTCATCGGCACCAGTACCATGCTTTGCTGATGATAGGTGTCGGCATTGGGGTCGGTTTTCCCCATCAGGATCAGCAGTTGGCAGTTGGGGTGTGCGGCATTGGTGATCCACCACTTTCGGCCATTGATCACATAATGGTCGCCGTCACGCTCTATCCGGGTCTGGATGTTGGATGCGTCAGACGAAGCCGTATCGGGTTCGGTCATGGCAAATGCAGATCGAACCTCACCGTTCAGAAGCGGTGCCAGCCATTGCTCGTACTGTTCCGGCGTGGCAAACATGTGCAGAAGTTCCATGTTGCCCGTATCCGGAGCACTGCAGTTGAAAGCCTCTGAAGCCCAGCTGATCCGTCCCATGATTTCTGCGAGCGGCGCGTACTCCAGATTGGTCAGCGGGGTTCCCGGCTCCTCAGGCTTGAGGCCCGGCAGGAAGAGATTCCACAACCCTTGCTGGCGGGCCGTGGTTTTAAGCTCTTCCATAAAGGAAACCGGATACATGCCGGCGTGAACTTCCCTGCGCCAGTCCTGGATTCTCGGGACGATATGCCCATCCATAAAGTCCTGAATCTGACCACGCAACCCCTCAACCTTGTCGGTGTAGGCAAACTCCATAGCGCTTAGCTCCTGAGTATCAGCAATGATGCTATCAGGGATGTGAGGGAATTTTCAAAAAGTCGGCCCTGAGGGGTCGATTGCTGACTCCGATTCTTCATGGCTTCAGCACTATTTTTCCCCGTACTTCGCGCCGTTCGATCTGCGACAGCGCATCGGATGCCTCTTTTAGCGGCATCACCGCGTGCAGGTGGGGCGTCACGCCGCCGTTCGCCGCCATGTCGAAAAGTTCCCGATGATTTGCCCGGGCTTGTGCGGGATCGCGGTCGCAGAAACTGCCCCAGAAGACACCGACGATGCTGTAGCCCTTGACGAGCGGAAGATTGAGTGGAATCTTGGGGATCACCCCTTCGGCAAACCCGATCACCAGCCAACGCCCATTCCACGCCGTTGAGCGGGCGAGGGATTGCGCGAGATCACCACCCACCGGATCAAAGATAACGTCCGCGCCTGCACCGCCGGTCAGGGATTTAACCGCTTCGCGGACATCATCTTCGCCGGTATGGATGGCGATGTCGGCGCCGTGCTGTTTCGCGATATGCATTTTGTCCTCACTGGAACAGGCCGCAATGACGTGCGCGCCGAGGGCATGACCGATCTGAACCGCAGCAAGACCGGTGCCGCCAGCAGCCCCGGTCACCAGCAGGGTTTCCCCGGGACGAAGCACTGCCCGTTGGACGAGGGCATGATAGGCGGTGCCATGGGCGCAGAGCAGGGCTCCAGCGTGATCGAAATCCAGTGCGTCGGGTATTGCATAGGTATGACTGGCTGGCACCGTAACAGCTCCTGAATAGGTGCCAAAGTGCGGACTCATGGCGGCCACCCGATCCCCCACCGAAAATCCCTCAACACCTTCGCCCAGGGCAGCAATCGTGCCGGCACATTCAATCCCCGGGGTAAAGGGCAGCGCGGGCTTGACCTGGTACAAGCCGCGGACCAACAGGGCGTCGGGAAAGTTTACCCCGACGGCATTAACGTGAATCAGGACCTCCCCGGCATCGGGCGCAGGGTCAGGCAGTTCCTGTATCGAAAGATTTTCGACCGGTCCAAATTCGCTACAGACAATAGCTTCCACAGATTACTCCTCTCCGTTCATTGCGATATCCAATCCGAGTTCAGCCAGCAACGGAGTCAACGCGCCGACCTTATGTGCCTGTTCGCTGGAAGCATTACCGTCCAGTGCCCGCTTGAGGACGCCTTGGCAGATCGCTGCCAGTCTGAAAAAACTGAAGGCAAGATAAAATGGCCATTGGCTGATCGGCTGGATGCCCCGAAGAGTGCAGTACTGACGGACCAGGTCGGCCTCCGGCGGGATGCCCAGAGTTGACCGATCGACTCCCGCGAGCCCCCGGATCTGTTCATGGTGAGGCATGCGCAGACACATGCAGAAGTAAGCCAGATCCGCGAGCGGGTGACCGAGAGTCGAAAGTTCCCAATCGATCACGGCCTGGATCCGGGTGCTGTCGGGCATCATGATGAGGTTGTCCAGCCGGTAGTCGCCGTGAATCAGCGCGCTTTGCCCGTCGTCGTCCGGCATTTCCTGACTGAGCCACTGCATCAATGACTCCATCGCGTCGATAGATCCGGTTTCGCTGGCACGATACTGATCTGTCCAACGCTTAATCTGGCGTTCGAAGTAGTTGCCCGGCCGGCCGAAGTCCGCAAGCCCGATACGGGCAGGATCGATCGAGTGCAGCGCGGCCAACACACGAATTTCATCTTCATATAGCGAGACCCGCTCACAAGTTTTCAATTCGGGCAGGGCAGGGTCCCAGAAGATCGAACCATTCTCATAACTCATTATGAAGAAAATGGAACCGATCACGTCGAGGTCTTCGCATAGATGGAACACCGCAGGTACTGGGACCTGCGAGCCTGCAAGTGCGCCCATAACGCGGAATTCCCTCTCCACGGCATGCGCTGACTTCAGGAGTTTGCCGGGCGGCTTGCTGCGCAGCACATAGTCCTGACCTTCGCAGTCCAGCCGGTAGGTGGGATTGGACTGGCCGCCAGCGAACTTTTCTGCTGATTGAATAGTGCCGATATCCGGAACGGTCTGCGACAGATACCGCTGCAGACGACTGATATTAAGATCCGAGTGGCTACTCATGCGAGATCAGGCGACAAAGGCGCTGGGAAGGGCTGACTGGGCATCTCGCGCTCTTCTTTTTGCTGCTCGCGCCAAAGCGTTGCGTAGAGGCCATTCTCGGCGAGCAATGTCGGGTGAGTGCCGCGCTCAATAATCGTCCCGTCCGCAAGAACCAGGATCTGGTCAGCATCGACGATGGTTGACAGACGATGCGCGATCACCAGAGAGGTTTTTCCTTTGGAGATTTGGGCAAAGTTGCTCTGGATTTCACGTTCTGTCGTACTGTCGAGGGAGGAAGTCGCTTCATCGAAAAAGAAAATCTCGGGAGCACGCAAGAGTGCCCTCGCGATAGCGACCCGTTGTTTCTCTCCGCCTGAGAGTTTAAGGCCACGCTCACCCACGAGCGTTTGATAACGCTCTGGCAGGCGCTGGATAAAGCGATCGAGTTGTGCCGCTTTGGCCGCAGCCAACACTTGATCTTCATCCGCCTTGGGATTGCCGTAGGCGATGTTGTAGTAAATCGTATCGTTAAAGAGCACGGTGTCCTGGGGAACTACCCCTATCGCTTCACGAAGGGAATGCTGGGTGAGTTCTCGAAGGTCCTGGCCGTCAATCAGAATACGTCCGGCTTGCGGATCATAAAAGCGCAGCAAAAGCCGGCTGATGGTGGACTTGCCTGATCCCGTGTAGCCGACAATGGCGGTGGTGGTTCCCGCATCCACCACCAGGCTGATGTCTTTCAGAATGGTACGGTCAGTTTCGTAACTGAAATTAACGCCCTGAAACTCGATGACACCGCCTTCATGACGCAGGGTTTCCGCGTTGGGTGCGTCGGCCACGTCGGTTTTTTCATCCATCAGCGCAAAGAGGTTCTCCATATCCACCATGGACTGGCGAATTTCGCGGTACACCGTACCCAGAATATTGAGCGGGATCGCGACCTGCAGCAGGTAGGTATTGACCACGACGAAATCACCCACGGTCATGGCTCCGTTGCGGATATCAAAGGCGGCAATCACCAGCATCAGTGTCACACCGAGCGTCACGACACCCGCCTGTGCCACGTTCAACAGCGAAAGACTTTCCCGCGTGCGCACGGCGGCCTTTTCGTAATCCGCCAGCGCTTCATCCAGACGGGCGATTTCGTGAGATTCGTTGTTGAAGTAGCGGACCGTCTCAAAGTTGAGTAGCGAATCCACGGTTCGACTGCCGATGTCATTTTCGGCGTCATTCATATCGCGGCGGATGCGGATCCGCCAGGTGGTGATCACAAAAGTTAGCCAAACATACAGCGCGATAGTGACGATCGTGATCACCGTGTAGACAAAGCCGAAAAGCGCCCAGAGTATCCCACCGATCAGCAGCAGTTCGATGACGGTGGGAACCACATTGAAGGCGACAAACGACAGCAGAAAATGGACGCTGTTCGTGCCCCGATCGATAAAGCGGTTGAGTGCGCCGGTTTTACGGGAAAGATGAAAACGGATCGAGAGCGAATGAAGGTGTTCGAACACTCTCAGTGCCAGCGCCCGCACGGCATGCTGGGCCACCCGGGCAAAGAGCGCATCACGTACCTCGTTTAGCGCGAGAGACGATAACCGAAAGACCCCATAGGCGAGGATCACCGCGAGCGGGATACCCAGCCACAGGTGGGTTTCATTATCGAGATTATCCAGTCGGTCGACAGCGTCGCCCAGAACGAGCGGCACCATGACGTTCGCCGCTTTGGCCAGTACGAGGCTTAAAAGGGCAAGGAGCACCCTCGCTTTAAGATCAGGCCGGCCTTGTGGCCACAGAAAAGGCAGCAGGGTCGCGAAGGTCCTGAGGGAATTTGAGGGCGGAACCGGATCCATAATGTTAGATAGAGGAAACAACCAAGGGGGCCGATGGGTCGCCTTCATTAAAAGCGGGTTTATCCTAACGCTTGCCAGGTGAGGGGTGGCTCATCCATCAGCGCTGCCTGCTCACGCAGGTCGAGAATATGCTGCTCCCAACTGCGGGAGGTATTAAACCATGGGAACGCCCGGGGAAAGGCCGGATCGCTCCAGCGTTTCGCTATCCAGGCAAAGTAGTGCATCAGGCGAAGCGTACGAAGCGCTTCAATGAGGTTGAGCTCTGCGGGGTCAAAGTCCATAAAGAGCGTGTACCCCTCAAGCAGAACATGCAGGGTCTGTTCACAGTCTTCCCGCCCGCCCGAAAGAAACATCCACAGATCCTGCACCGCCGGCGCCATGCGTGAATCGTCCAGATCCACCATATGCGGGCCCTCATCCGTCCAGAGAATGTTGCCGCGATGGCAGTCGCCGTGGGTGCGGATCAATTTGAGATCAGGGCAGCGTTCATAGCACCAGGTCACTCGCTGAATCAGGTCCTGAGTCAGCGACTCATAGGCGGGAATCAGTTCGGCGGGAATGAAATCATGTTCAAGCAGAAAGCGGGCACAGTCGCTGCCAAAAGTCGTGACGTTGAGGGTCGGCCGGTGCTGATAGCGTTCTTTATTGCCGATAGCGTGTAGACGCCCGATGAAGCGGCCTAACTGACGAAGCTGCTCGGCATCTTCAAAATCAGGAGATCGTCCCCCGCGTCGCTCAAAGAGGGCAAAGCGGTATGACCCAAACGCACGCAGCGTGCTGCCGCTGCTATCGGCAAGAGGCGGCACCAGGTCGATGTCTTGTGCGGCAAGGTCCAGGGCAAAGGCGTGCTCCTCCAAGATGGCGGCATCGCTCCAACGGTCGGGGCGGTAAAACTTGGCGATAAGCATGCCGTCATCCTCGATACCTAACTGATAGACGCGATTCTCAAAACTATTCATCTCGAGCAACCGCCCGTCACATTGAAATCCCTCGTTGTCGACGGCGGAGAGCACTGCTTCGGGCCCGAGTCCTTCATACGCTGTCACGGAGGTGCCGGTGTCTGTCATGGTTTTCAAGCTGTAAAAATTTGAGGTGGGGCGGGCTTCATGCGCAGGGCCAGCACGATCAGTACGGCGCCCAGCGCGATGAATCCGCCAAAGAGGCTGCAGACCTGATGGATGCCAAGTCCGGCGTCCATCAGCATCCCCATGAACACCGGGCCCACTGCTGAGGCGAAAACCATCAGGGCCAGATAGAGGCTTTTGATGGCACCAAGGTGTTGCGGTCCATAAAGCTCCGCCCACAGGGCCGAGGCTGAGGTGTGGATGAGCCCCGTGTGCAGGCCCATCATGATCATATAGGGAATCACCCAGAAAGCCCGATCGGCTGTTGCGAGCATGAAACACGCACCAATCAGCGGAATCAACATAATCTGAATCACGCGCTGGGCACGGAAGCGATCGATCAGTGGTCCTGCAAGGAGGACAGTAATGATTCCTGCCAGGGCATAAAAGATATAAGCCCCGGTGACCCATTCACCGGACCAGCCCTTGGCTTCGGCGACATTTAGATGATGAAAAAAGAAAGCGGTCACGATCATGGGTGAGGACAGTATGCCGGGGGCCATGACATAGAACCTGACGTCGCGGAGCACTTGCCCCCTGGTCCACGAAACCACATTCGAGGCCGCAGAGTCTCCCTGGGAAGACAGCTGACTGAGATACCGACGATGAAAGCGGTGATGGTTACTCAGCAGCCAGACCGTTGCCGGAATCAAGGTTACTCCCACCAGAATCGCGGCGCTGGCGTATGTCCAGCGCCAGCCGATGACGGCGATGAGGACCACCGCCAAAAAGGGCAGTACCGCTTCACCAACGCTGTATCCCAGTGAGGCGACCGCGATGGCGCGGCCGCGCTCCCGATCAAAATACCGCGCCATGCTGGTAATCGAGACATGCGATGCCAACCCCTGTCCGGATTGTCGCAAAAGAAATATGGCGACCACGAGCATGATCGGACCCGATGCCAGAGAAATACAGGCGCAGGCTGCGAGCAGGCCGAACGCGACCGCGATCGAATAGCCTGAGAGCGAGAATCGATCAATCAGGGCTCCGGTGAACGGCATCAAGAGCGCACTTCCCAGTGTGCCGGCAAGGTAGATGCTGCCCCAGAGCGTATGGCTCAGGTCGAACTCGGCCTGAATTTGTGGTCCGAACACCCCGATGAAGTAAGTCTGGCCAAAACTTGAGTAGAAGGTCATCAGGAAACTGAAGACCACGAGACGACCGTTGATGACGAAGAGTTGTCGATAGGCGGCGAGAGACTTTTTCACAAGTGATCAGGCTCTGGGTACTAAAGACCGGCTGAAGTGTGTTTAGCGGAAGGCGGCCTGACTGTCGATCAGGTACCCGATTCGGGGAAGCGGACGATATCACAGGAGCTTGAGCTCGATAATGCTTTTCTTTGCAGCAAAGCGTTGATCGTCGGTTTGGGGCCACTCGTTCTCCTATCAGTCTGGGACGACCTTGGTTTCCACTATCGCGACATTGTTAACCGAAGGGATAGGGAAATCCCTAGAATGCCGTCCGAAGACGATACGGCTTGAAAAAATCAATGATAAAGGGTCAGCAGCAGAACGGACGAGGAATCCTGCTCGTCATTAGTGCGATGACGATCTTTTCTGTCCAGGACGTCATCATCAAGCTGCTCTCCGATGATGTTTCGTTGTATCAGATCCTTTTCTTTCGATCTCTTATCGGGATACTGCTGATTTTGGGTTTCCAGAAGGTCATCGGTGAGCCCATTAAGCTGTGGACCGCATACCCCGGTTTGTCCCTATATCGGGGAATCGCTTTTTTCTTTGGCTACGCTGCGTTTTATTTCACTCAGTCAAAAGTGCCGATTGCGAATGCCACGGTGCTTTTTCTCATCAGCCCCTTTTTTATCACCATCATGTCCATATTTGTTTTTGGTAGTTCAGTGGGAGTACGCCGCTGGACCGCCATGCTGGTGGGATTTTCGGGGGTGATCTTTGTTGCAAGGCCTGAAGCCGGCGCGTTCAACTGGATATACCTGCTGCCGGTCACGGTGGCGGTGCTTTACGCCACTTCGATGATGATCGCCAAGAAAACCGCTGAGCGCGATACCGTTTATCAGCAGATCATCGTGATGTATTTGGTCACGACAGTGCTCTCCGGATTAATGGGGCTCTTTTTTGGTGATGGTTCCCTTTCAGCCCTGGGGATCAACGGAATTGAATTTCTTACCCATCCCTGGCGCTTAGATAGCCTCGACGTCACTCTACCGTTGTTGTTGATCACGCTCATCGGCACTTCGGGTTTCCTGTTGCTCCACAGCGCCTATCGAATAGCAGATCCAGCAGTCATTTCGCCCTATGAGTACAGCGGTTTGGCAGCGGTAATGATTCTTGCCTTTCTGGTCTTCGGAGATATCCCGTCTGCCTTTGAGGCGACAGGCATGGTGCTCATTGTGGGTGCGGGTATCTATCTTTTCTATCGCGAGCGGGTTCAGGGTCAGGACACGGCAGCCGAAGCGACGCTTCGCTGAATTGCCGCTGTCGGTATAATGCGCCGCCGCGCGCTGTCCAACTCACTGATTCAGGATCCTCTGGGATGCATCCCTCTATAGAAAACTTGAGAAACGTGGCAATCATCGCCCACGTTGACCACGGCAAGACCACGCTCGTCGATGAATTGCTGAAACAATCCGGCACGTTCCGCGAGAACGAAAAGACCGCCGAACGCATGATGGATTCCAACGATCTGGAAAAGGAACGCGGCATCACCATTCTCGCCAAGGCGACCTCGGTGATCTGGAAAGGCGTCCGCATCAACATCGTCGACACCCCTGGCCACGCCGACTTCGGCGGCGAGGTCGAGCGTATCCTGTCGATGGTGGATGGCGCGATCGTTCTGGTCGATTCCTCGGAAGGCCCGATGCCGCAGACCAAGTTCGTCCTCGGCAAGGCGCTCGCGCTGGGCCTGCGCCCGATCGTCGTGGTCAACAAGATCGACCGTCCCGATGCGCGTCCGCAGGAAGTGCTCGACGAGGTGTTCGACCTGTTCGCCAATCTCGACGCGAACGACGAGCAGCTCGAATTCCCCAGCCTGTGGGCCTCGGGCCGCGACGGCTATGCGAGCGAGGACGAGAACGCGCGCGAAGGCGATCTCCAGCCGCTGTTCAAGCTGATCGTCGACCACGTGCCGCCCCCCGGCCTCGACACCGACGGCCCCTTCGCCTTCCTCGCCACCCTGCTCGACCGCGACAA
>DDZY01000122.1 GCA_002346525.1 Proteobacteria bacterium UBA2996 | reverse complement strand
CCCGCCGTATTGTCGGTCGAACGCGTCCTGACTGTAGAAACTTTCTGAATACAGGGATTTGATCCCGCCGAGTTTAGTGACTTCGTCCTCGATTAGCCGGTTGAAATGCCCGCGCGGATAGTTTTGCCGACTGCGGACCCCGTCCCAAAAACCGAAGTTGATATACAGGGTGTCATCCCGCATGGGGAAAAGCGGGTACTCACCTCGGGTCCGGTCGTGCCGGGCGGGGCAGATCCAGACCGGGCGAATACCGATCTCGCGTTCAAAGAACTCAAGAAAGGCCGGCGCATGTTCCAAAGGGATGTCGACATCCTGAATCACAGATTCGCGATGAATCCCCGTCATCGTGTTCAGTCGCCGGGTCAGGCCGACCCGCGTGTTCCAGCGCATCACCTTCTGGTAGGTAATCGAGTTGAGCCGCCCGCGCCCCAGCAGGCGCCGCATCAGCGGGTTCTGCACATAGAGGTTCTTGGAACACCAGAACCAGTCGGTATCCCAACGCCACAGGTAGTCGCGAACCGTGAGGTAGTCCTCACTGCGCTGGCGGATTGACCGGTAGAAAATATTCAGATAGGTGTAGTCGCTGGTATAAGGCGCTTCGTCGCAGAATTCACCCAATACCAGGTAGTGCTCACCCGGCGAGAAAACGACCCCGTCCACAAAATCATAAGACTCGCGGGTGGCCGCTTCGAGCCTCGCGAAAAATTCTTCCGGGTCCCGCAAGTGCAGGTGGGTCAGCCGGACATAGGGCTTCACGGGAATCCCTTCAATCCTAAGGCGCAGGATGTATCCCAACGAGCCATAGGAGTTGGCAAGCCCGAAGAAAAGATCGCGGTGCTCGTTATCAGGCGTGCAGCAGATAATGTCGCCGTTGCCCAGCAGCACATCCATTTCCAGCACCGTCTCGTGCGGCAGGCCATATCGGAAAGAGGAGGATTCAATCCCGATGCCGCCTATGGCGCCGCCGATAGTGATCGATTTCAACTGGGGTACTACTGCGGGCATCAGCCCGTGTGTCAGGGCAGCATCCGCCAGGGCTTCGTAGGTCACCATCCCCTCGGTTTCGATCACGCGGGTCTGCGGATCGACCGACAGCACATGCTGGAAGTCATTTACGTCGAGCGTATCGCCTTGGATTCCGCGATCCCGAAACAGGTTGGAGGTTGTCTTGCCCAGACGGATTTCCCCGCCGCCCCCAAGCCGCAGGCACTCGGCGAGGCGATCGCGGCGTTCCTGATAACTCATCTCGGCCGCTTCAGAAGCCGACGGTCTGGCTGTCTTTTCGAGGGTCCGATCCGCCCGTATAGCCGTGCCCGGTTCGCATGATGACCTGACCGCTGCCGAAGAGTCCGGGCTTGGGCGGGGGGACAAGGTGGTGACCTCGGCGCTTGAGCTCCTCAACGAGATGATTCAGGCCGCTTTCGATCGTGATGGAAAAGTCTTCGTGCACATGCCACCGGGGCGCATCCAGGGCCTGCTGCGGTGAGCAGTTGTCGTGCAGGATGGCATTCAGTACCTGCACTTGACCCTGCGGTTGGTGGTGTCCGCCCATCACCCCAAAGGCCATGTACGGATTGCGGTCCCGGGTAGCAAAGGCCGGGATGATGGTGTGATAAGGCCGCTTGCGGCCCGCGACCTGATTGGGGTGCCCGGGTTCGGTCACGAAACCTTTTCCCCGATTCTGCATCGAGATCCCGGTATGAGGGACCACCATGCCGGCACCGAAATTGTCGTAATGTGACTGAATCATCGAGACCATCATGCCGCTGGCATCAGCTGTCGCGAGGTAAACGGTTCCTTTGTCGGGTTGGATCTCGACATCGGGTGTGCTGGCTCGGTCGAGGCTGATATGTCCGGCGCAACGGGCCAGGAAAGCCTCGTCGAGCAACTGATCAGTTGAGACCTGCATGGTGTCGAGGTCAGAGACATGGCGATGCGCCAGAAAGAATCCGGTCTTGATCGCTTCGATTTGCAGGTGAACACGATCCGCCGACAGGGCCTCATAGCGCTCAATCTCCAGGTGCTGCAGGATACCCAATGCGATCAAGGTAACGATGCCTTGCCCGCTCGGCGGAATCTCATGGACGGTGAGGTCTGCATAGTCCAGCGCAATGCAGTCGGTCCAGAAGCCTTCGTGGTTTGCCAGGTCATCGGGTGTCATCACCCCTTGGTGGCGGGCGCAGTCTGCTGCGATTTTTTGCGCCAGGTCGCCTCGGTAAAAACTCTCACCCTGTGAGGCACAGATCTCCTCAAGCGTGTCTGCCATCGCCGGGCAACGGAACAGCTCCCCTTCTTTGGGGCCCCGCCCATCGAGGGTGAAGGTGTCGTAGAAGCCTTCATTCTGGACGAATCGGTCGATCACCCGTCCCCATGCCTGGGCCAGCACGGGTGAAACAAGATAACCGTCGCGTGCGTAACGGACGGCGTTGCCAAAGAGTTGTTCAAGCGGCAGCGAGCCAAATCGTTTCCAGAGTTGGATCCAGGTGTCGACCGCCCCCGGAACCGTTACGCTGTCCCAGCCATGCTCGGGAATCCCGTCGCGGCCGGCAAAGTACTCCGGTGTCCAACCCGCTGGCGATCGGCCGCAACCGTTAAAGCCATGAAGACCTGAGTCATTGGCGATGATGGCAAAGGCGTCGCCGCCGATGCTGTTCATGGTCGGCTCAACCACGGTCAGGCAGATTGCCGTGGCTACGGCTGCGTCTACGGCGTTGCCGCCGTGTCGGAGCATCTCAAGTCCTGCCTGGGCGGCGAGTGGTTGTGAGGTGCTGACCATTTGGCCGGCGTATACCGCAGATCGTCGTGACGGATGGCGATGGTGATGATCGACTTGTTCAAACATAGCTGGGACGGTGGGCAGGAGTCCATTGGGAATAATACCGCTTTGGCATCAGCATTTTCTTCCAGGGCGTGGTTTGGCTTCTTTTAGCGAGCGGTCCAAAACGCAGTCTAGCACCGGTTTTTTCTGAGCCGCGTCCGGGCAGATCATGAGCCGTGCGTGCATACCGTTTGGAGATGATCCAGCAGCGTGTCGAAGTGACCGGGCTCCTTAGCCATGTCGGCATGCAGCCGCCCGCTGCAGTGCGCTTCGAGCGGCATATTGAGCAGATCCCAGCGATACCTGACCGGCTCAAAAGGTTCAACTTCACCGATCAGGATACGCGCGCTTTTTTCGGCAGTATGTTCAAACCAGTCAACGCGCCCCTGGCTTTTGACAACGTCCAGATGGGCAAGGCCTTCTCCCGCGATGTAGGTATACAGACCCCGGTCATCGCGTTCAATCGTGTTGTGGATATGCCCATTGAGAATGGTCCGGGCACCGATACGCAGCAGTTGTTCACGCAGCCACTCTCCTTCGCCAAAGTTCTCGATACTGTGATCAGAGGGCTGTGCTTCAATCGGTCGCAGGTCGGTAATCGGGCGATGGCTGAAGACGACGTATTCACGGATGCCGGGGTTATCGCGAAGCGCCGGTAGCTGACGGAGTAGCGTCCCGCGCATTCCCCCCGACCAGGGAATGGTGTCGGCCGCGGTGTCGAGATTGATGAACTGGATGCCGCCAAGACGGAACGTGGCGTTGCGCGGTCCAACGCCGTGCTCAAACCAGTGCAGCAGGTTCTGATCGAAGCCCCGGACAATGTCGTGATTGCCGAGTGCCGAATAAACGGGCACCGGACTGTTGGCGAGGTGACGAATGACACTGAGATCGTCGCCCGGCTGGTAGTAGAGATCGCCCAGCAAGAGCAGAAACTGTGCTCCGAGTTGATGGGTCCGCTGCAAGGACCATTCGAGTTCACGGTCGCCACCGGTATCTCCGATGGCGGCGAACCGGTAACTATCGGCAAACGGCACTTCCCAGCGCAGCGTGAGTTCGCTACCGGAGTTGACTTCACCCTGCACGGTTCGCTTAAGTCCGTCTATGGCTTCATCGTGAATTTGTCCACCGCCGTCATGCCTCAGTACTGCCAGCGGATGGACGTTATCGATCGTCACATGGAATACGCCCTGGGTCCGAAGCACCGGTTCCGGGGTGAATGCACGCCAGGCAAGAGACGGGCCTTCAGTCCCGATGAGGAAGGCCCCATCTGCAAAGACCGGAAAATCACCTTCAGGATGACGGGCCTCATGTTTCACGTGCCGCGGTTCTGCCATGATCGGCATCCGCAGACCCCGCATCGCGAGCGCATTGATGCCTACGCCGGCGCCAACGAGTGTCAGTGCGCCCAGGAACTGTCGGCGGGAGGAAGGCTTGCTCATCTTCGGGACTGATAGCTTAACGTGCGATGAGGGGGCTCCTGCCTGATTTGGGGCAAAACGCCCGGTGAATCAGACTGGCCTTGATCGACGGCGCACAGCCCGTCCAAGTACCCGTATGTTTTATAGATTTTAGCACCGCACCGGCTTTATCCTGTGAAGCGTTGCAGCACAGTGCCGACTCAATCGGATTCTGAATCGCGAATCAGTCGGGTCAGGGTGTCCGGATCAAAGATTGTCAAGCACTGGCGGGTGGCTTCGATGAGGCCACCCTGTTTCAATTGATTAAGCGTGCGAGTGACGCTTTCTCGAGTGGTGTTGGTGCGGCTCGCGAGATCCGCATGGGTAGGCGGCGGCGTAATTTCCACGACCCCGTCTTTTGCGGGATGCATACGGGCCAGCCGCAGCAGTTCGGCGTGAATCCGATTGCTGGTGTTGAGCGTACTGAACTCGAAAACCTTCTCGTCTGCCCGACGCAACCTTGCGGCGAGTTCAATCATCAGTGCCCGCATCACGTCGGGATGTGAGTCGATTACCTCATTAAAGGCAGTGGCCGACAGTGAGGCCAACAGACTCTCCTCCAGGGTCACCACAAAACTGGATCGTGGCTGGCCATCAAGTGCAGAGAGTTCACCAAAGATGTCACCCTGGACCAACTCGGCAAACGTGATCTCCTTACCCGCATCCGAGAAGGTCTTAGCGCTGACACGTCCGCTGCAGATGAGGTACACCTCGTTAGAGGGCTCAGCCTCAGCAAGGACTTCACTGCCGCTGTCGTGGCGCGACCAGGTGCATTTCTCTGCGAGCTTGGCCAGCGCCTCTTCTGATAGGGTCGCCAGGATTCGTACCTGCGCCAGAGCGGTCACGCTGATATTACCGCCTGCTTGCTTTGCCATAGCACTTTTCCGTTGGCCTTTAGGGGCTACCATAACCGATTAACAACGTGCCGGCGACAGCGGCGTTTTTCCGCCCGAACGGAATGCCTTGCCCAACCCAAAGCCGCTATGATCCAGTACTATGGAAGCCCGTTTGCCGAGCCGGATTATCTGCCTGACCGAGGAGACCACCGAGACGCTTTACCGGATCGGTGAGGCCGATCGAATTGTCGGCATCTCGGGGTTTACGGTCAGGCCGCCACAGGCGCGCAAGGAAAAACCCCGGGTCAGCGCGTTTACCAGCGCGCGCATCGACCGGATTCTTGCGTTGTCACCCGATCTGGTTTTGGGTTTTTCAGATCTGCAGGCTGATATCGCTCAGGAACTGATTCGTGCAGGGGTGAGTGTCATGGTGTTTAACCACCGCTCGGTCAACGGCATTTTGGACATGATGAAAACGCTGGG
>DDZY01000192.1:19813-25203 GCA_002346525.1 Proteobacteria bacterium UBA2996 | reverse complement strand
GCCGACGATAGAAGCCCCCATGATAGTTTTAGATATGGTTTTTTCCGGATGAAGTCCAGCGTACATTCCCAGTGGAATCCCAAGAATCAAGGCCATCAGCATGGCCACGGTCACCAGTTCGATCGTGGCTGGCATCCGTTGCAAAACGAGCTTGAGCGCGGGTTCACTGAATGCGAATGATCGCCCCAGGTCACCCTGGACGAGCTTGGAGAGGTATACGAGAAACTGTTCCCAGAGCGGCTTATCAAGACCCAGGATCTTTACCATCCGGTCAAACTGGTCCTGATCCGCTTCCGTTGAAACGAGGATATCGACTGGGTTGCCGATCACATAGATACCGACGAACACCAGGGCAGTGACAATGAAGATCACGCCTATGCTCTGCAAGAGCCGTCTGAAGATATACAGGGTCATGAACTAGTGGACACTGTACAACGCGGTCGAAACTGACAAAGAATGAGCCTGGGCGATGTGTCGCACCGCCCAGGCTGGGAGTTATGGTAATGATCTATTTTTTGTTCGCGTACTCAGCAAGAGTTGATTCATCAGCTCGAGGCGTGAATTCCAACCCCTTACGGGCGGCCCAACAGGCCACCTGATAATGGGTCGGAATGATTGGCACATCTGCCATAGCGACTGCGACAGATTCCTGAAGCAACCGGTCATACTTCTCAATGTCGACAGTACTCAGAGCGCCCTCGATCAGCCGATTGAATTCGGGATGCTCCCAACGGCCATAGTTGTTTCTGACACCCTTTCGTAGAGCAGGTCCGATAACGGCAGACGCCTCTCCAGTCGACATACCCCAACCAATCAGGGCCATAGTCATCTCATGTTTCCGCAGCTTCCCGTAGTACCCTGAAACAGGCTGGGTCACCACCTCTACATCCACACCGATCCGGCTCAGCATTTGGCCGATGGCCTGAGCCTGTTTGTCGTCATTGATATATCGATCGTTGGTGGCATGGATCGTCAATTTAAATCCATCTCCGTAGCCCGCCTCTGCCATCAGCGCTTTGGCCTTCCCGATATCGTGCTCAGGCATCGGAATGTCCGGGTTGTGTCCCCCAAAACCTTCGCCTGCTATCTGGTTGGCTGGCACCGCCAGACCCGTCATGACTTCATCAACGATGGCATCTCGGTCGATCGCCAGATTAAAAGCCTGTCTGACCCGCAGGTCCCGCAGGGGGGTCTTAATCTGGCTACCGTCTTTAGCAGTGATGTGATCGGCGTACTCTCTCGAGACATCGAGAGACCAGTACATTATCCGAGAGGTCTGATCACAGCTGACGTTGATATCCGGATTCTCATCCAGATTGGCTACATCGGTCGTCGGCACCGAGGCGATCATGTCCACATCGCCACTCAGTAATGCTGCCACCCGGGCAGGGCCACTGGTAATCCACCGAATGGTGACGTTATCCCACTTCGGCGTGCCGCCCCAGTAGTCCTTGTTCGCTGTATAGGTGATGTGATCACCGGCAACGAATTCAACAAATTTATAGGGACCGGTGCCGTAAAGCATCTTCCCATTGTTAAATTCACTGGGATCGGTCTCCAAACCAACCGTGTGGCTGACGATAGGCACAGCAGACAGAGACCTTGGCAGGAGCGGATACGGTGTCTTTGTGTGAATATGAACCGTGTGATCGTCAACTACGACCACTTTCGCTACTTTTTTTGTTCGACGCTTATATGTTGATGGCGAGTTAGGGACGTTTGGTACCAGTTCATAGGTAAAGGCGACGTCTTTGGCTGTGAACGGGGTACCGTTGTGGAATTTTACTCCTTTGCGGAGTTTGAATTCCCAAACCAATGGATCGTCTGTAGGCTGCCAGGATTCTGCCAGAGCTGGTGTAGGTCTGATTTTTTCATCCGGTTCAATTAGTGAATTAAACACGTGTTTGGCCAGCTCATGGTTTGAGTTCAGCGCTTGAGCCAGCGGGTGGAGTGATCTCGGTTCTGTTGCAACTGCTATTGTTAGGTCTGCCGCCCATATTGGGCTCGACAGGGTACTAGATAGTGCGACGCCAACAAGGACCTTTTTGAAACGGTTCATTCGAAGTTCTCCCTTCAGTGGTAATACCAAAACAAATATGACTGCCTACTCCAACTTAAGAACAAACGACTAACTATTAGGAAACTGCTTCAGCGCAATCCCAATTACCTCTTTACCTCGTTCCCAGACCAGGGATTTCCACTCATCCTCATCCGGGTACGAAGCATCCTTTACTTCTTGCTTAATCTTCCTGCCTAGATCACTGTCCAACTCTCCATGCAGATGGAGCCATGAATTGGCAAGCATCGCCTTGCGTACAGTCTCTCTTTCACGCGTACCATACTCGAGTCCGACGGCCGCCCATTCCAGAGAGTCGGATAACGGCTGGAAACCAGCAAGAATGCTGCCTTTAGAGCCTGCGTAAAGTGATGCACCGGCGGTGGTGCTGTGAACCTCGTGACCATACCAATTAAAGAAGAAATCATATATCGCTTCACCCGGCTTGCTGGGTGTCATCAGCTCTCCGTATCCATAAGGCCCAAGGCCAGTATGAATATCGATCATCGCAGCTCGTTTGCTCGTTTTTAGGTAGTCGTTGCAGATCAACCTGAGCGTTTTATTGGACCAAGTGGCCGCAACTCCTCCATAGTGAATGCTGTCAGGATGCTTGTACTGACCTTTGTGCATTGCTTTGCGGATCGGTACCTCGCCATATTTCTCGTTGAGGGACTGAATAGCCGCAAGGTAGTTCTGGTAGGCAGCGTCGTTCCATTCGACAGGAATCAGGTAATCGACAATTTCCTCGAATAGATCATTCTCTGGGTAATTCTTGTTTTCGTGATCGACAAAATTTCTGTTGAGGTCGACGTTGTCTTCATTTTCCCGTCGAAGCCAGGCAAAACCATAGGGATTGATTGCGTGTACCAGCAAAAGAGCCACATCTCCACTGGGCTTGGGCGCATCCGGATCTATGAGCAGCCCAATCTGGATTGCTGACCCAGCGAATCCCTCTACACCATGTGTTGAAGAGGTCACAACGACCACGTCTGATGCGTTATCCGCGCCAATCCAGGTGGTGTCCGTGAACAACGATTCACCGGCCGGCCCACTTTCTGGATTCTTATAACTCTTAACACTCGAGTTAGTCTCTAGGCAGGCAGACAGAAACTGAGCGCGGGCGTCTGAATATGTCGTGGAAAAGTAACTCCTCATCCTACAACTCCCGTATCCATTAGATTTGACTGATAGTTTATGTTACACCGAGAATCCCTCTAAGTTACAGACCGCACGGGCCAAGCAAAAAATATCCCTCAAGCTAGGGTAAGATTCCGTATTACGCAACGAAATACCCTGGCAAAGCTATGTTGGGGAGAAAACATGTATTTTCTAGGGTATTCCTTATTAACCTGAATCCGATCTTCAGGGTTGATTGCTATACGGCTGGACCCGCCCACCACTGGAGAGAATTCCCATTCAGACGGATGGCCGAGCAATTTTGAAACATCTGGCCAACGCCATCCAGGCGACCGTCAAACCACAGGGTTATGTGTTTCAAGGGTGGTGGATTGTTGGTGCGGGCAGTCTCGTTCAGTTCACCAGCGCAATCCTTTTCCTTCAGGTTTTTAGCACCTATGTTCTGCTTATCGAGGCGGAGTTTGGCTGGAGCAAAGCACTGTTGGCTGGCGCCTTTGCACTGGCTCGGGTTGAGAGCGGCCTGTTGGGCCCGGTACAGGGCTGGATGGTAGACCGCTTCGGGCCTCGAGCAGTCATTCGTTGGGGACTCGTGATCTTCGGGCTTGCCCTGATCGGCTTCAGCCAAATGGACTCGATCCTCGAGTTTTATATCTATTTCTTTTTCATCGCGCTGGGCACTAGTCTGGGCGGATTCTTATCAACCACCGTAGCGCTGGTCAATTGGTTCACGCGTCACCGGGCGAAGGCTCTGGCTTTATCGCAGTTCGGCTTTTCCTTCGGCGGTATCCTGGTCCCGATTACGATATACGCCCTGCAAGTCTACGGCTGGAGAGCGACTGCGGTGGGTTCCGGCATTATCGTTCTGCTGGTAACCTGGCCCCTGACCCGAACTATCACTCACCGTCCCGAGGACGTCGGTGAAACACCCGACGGAATATCTCGAAACGAAACCGCGCAGGCGGCGGTCGGTCAGAAACGTAAAGGACCAGAAAGTTTTCGTAGAACGGACTTCACCGCCCGTGAGGCCATAAAGACAAAAGCTTTCTGGTTCATCGCGCTTGGCCATGGCACGTCGCTTTTGATCGTCGGGGCAGTAATGGTGCACTTGGTGCTGCATGTTAATGGACAGCTTGGCTATTCGTTGACCATCGCAGGCCTAATTGTTTCCTTGATGACTGCTATGCAGATCGTCGGCCTTATCAGCGCGGGGATAGTTGGCGACCGATTGGATAAACGTATCATTGTCAGCGTATGCATGTTTTTTCATGCTGCCGGACTGCTGCTTTTGGCCTTCGCCGAGAATATCTGGATGGTCGTCGGGTTCGCCACACTGCATGGAGTTGCGTGGGGAATTCGAGGCCCACTTATGCAGGCGATTCGGGCCGACTATTTTGGGGTGACGCATTTTGGATCGATCATGGGCTGGTCTTCCCTCATTGTTATGATCGGAATGGCCGTTGGCCCGGTTTACGCTGGTTATCTGGCCGACCGCAGTGGAAGTTATGAGTCAGGATTTACCACACTCGCGATCACCGCGATATTTGGTGCGATGTTTTTTATGCTTGCGAAAAAACCTCCTTTGCCGCATCGACTCATAGCCCAGTGACCAATTTTGGAGTGATTACACCCAATGCCGCCCGGGCACTCGAGTTCAAGTCGCATTAAGGGCTTTGGAGATGCTCAGAAACCAACTGAGGGGCTTTCAGAATGTCATTTCATAGAGGAAACCACCCTCTTCTGCTATACGGCTAGAGGGTCATCAGGAGCCTTTCAAGACTCTGTAGAAAGCACAAAATAGAGAGCCTACACTTTCATGACTTACGTCACGAAGCCACATCAAGATTCTTTGGGAAAGGGTTAAATCCTTTAGAAGTCGCCATTATTACAGGGCATAAAGATACAAGGATGCTGATGCGCTATACGCATCTTAGCGCGAAGGATTTGGTTAAGAGGCTGGGGTGGATGGGTTAAGATCCATGCGCGCGATCCTGACCCCCACTAATCAACTCCAGTTCAAAGTCCGTGAGGTCGCCATCCTGACCCAAGAAGTCAGCATGAGCATAGACCTCTTCTGAGGTGATGGTATATCCGTGGTTCTTGGCAAGAGTTGCAATGCCATCACCCAGACCTGAAACATTGGCAGTTGCGGTATTGACGATGGAGATAACCGCCTCTTGAAGGTCATCATCTTCAAGGA
>DDZY01000192.1:0-19497 GCA_002346525.1 Proteobacteria bacterium UBA2996 | reverse complement strand
AGCGTTACGGAAGGAATTAAAGTGAGACGTTCAGTTCTCCTTAATTTATGACTTAAGAATACCGCTGTCTTGGGAATGACTCAACTTAGTGTGCTGAAACTGTGCTGACTTCTGGCCACTCAGGGCTAATCAGGAAATGTTGCGTGGAGTTGATGCCTGATTTAAAGGGGGTTTTGGCGCGCCCGGAGGAATTCGAATCCCCGACCTCTGCCTCCGGAGGGCAGCGCTCTATCCAGCTGAGCTACGGGCGCATGGGTACTGCGCGTGACGCTGTTATTGTACACAGCCAGCTCGAGGGCCGACCCTACTCCGAGATCTGAATTGATTGTCGGTCTTCCTCTTCACAGACCCAGAGCGCTTTCTGGGCGGCCTCATCCCAACCGCCATAGTGCGCGTCTGTCTCGCCATCAGGGCAGGTCTTCTTGAACCACTCCTCGAGCGTCAGACCCTCCTCACAGGCAGCGCACTGCGGCACCAATCCCCGGCAGCACGCACGCGGCACTTCGCAGGCACAGGGCTTGGGCTTAGCGCAACCTGACATAAGAACTGCCACGGCGAGCAATAGTGCGCCAAGCGCGTTGGTCATTATTGGCATAATTTTTTCTCCGCCTGGCTTTTTATTCGTTGCCGGCCAGCAAGAGGCTAAGCCGGTTTGACTCCCCGCCCCACATGATGCACTGAAGTGATTCGAATATCGTCCACTTCCACCGATGCCTGAAGATTCTCAAGCCGCGCTTTTGCCTCTTCCTTGCTGTCCGCATCCAGCACAATATCGACGCTCTCATCGAACACTTCCCCCGTGGATGTTCTGATCGTTACTTTCAGTGAAGCTTTATAGGTTTTGATTCCGATCACCACAGGTTGTGTCCTTTATCCGAAAGACAAACGAGATTTAGTCCCCGCAAAACTGCTTCACGCTGGCAAGGTGTTTTGTCAGATCCTCAAGCCGCGAATGCGCATTAAGACCGCTAGTATGCGGCATCACATAAACCCGCGAGGGCCCAATGGGTTGCTCCTGCCAACCGGGGCCGGCCTTTTTATCCGCCACCAGGCGCCAGGCGCTAAGCCCGACAAAGCATGCCGCCTTGGGCCTTAGCCAGCCTGCAAGTCGGCAGATCCGCTCGAAACCTGTCCTGTACTCCATCGTGGTCACCTCTTCCGCCCGGCGGGTCGTTCGTCTCACAAAGTCAGTGAAGCCTACTTTATGGGAGGCAAGCGCATGATCCACATCCCGATCCAGACTCACGAGCCCTGCCCCCAGCGCGGCAGGCCAGAACCGGTTTCCCGGCCGGCCATAGGGAATGCCCGAGTCCGCTGAATAGGGACTCGGGTTCAGACCCACAATGAGCACCCCCATCCCGGGTCCAACCGAATCCGGCAGGCTCTGGATACGCCTGATTCGTACCACTGCAGCCCCTTGGCTCAAGTTACAAGACCCGGTCAGTTCAAATCCCCCACCGACGATCAGATCTCGAGCCCGCTCCTGCGTCCACGACCGCGAAGGAGTGGGGGCGAGGCAGACTGTCCTCTCCTCCCCGACGGTCATCTCACGATGCAGCCGAGCGAGGACTGCCGGCAAATGAAGTACTGATTTACCTTTTCCTAGCGTCATGGTTTTGATTGAGTTCGGCACACGCCTTGTCACACAAAGATCCGTCCGATCCGGGCAATCGATCCGCTTTTGGGATCAAATTTCAGTATAATCCGGCCAGCAAATTTTTCGATTCGCCTTCCCCTTTTCTGAATTGCTTTACGGAGGATCCCTGCATGGCAAGCAGTATGAGTGATCAAAAGTTTATCAAGAGTTTTTCTATCTTCCTTGTGCTGGGCGTCGTTCTGACTCTCTTCCTGATTTTTCTTGGAAATCTCAATGCGGGTACGATTACCGACCAAGTCCGTGATGGACGCAATGCGATGGCCGAAGCGGGCAACAATAATTCGCTTCAGCCTGTAGGGCAGATCAGTGTCGCTGGTGACGAAATGGCGCAAGCCGAAACCGTCCAGTTGGCCGCTGTCGCGATCGACGGTGCGGGCGTTTACCAGAACGCCTGCATGGCGTGCCATGCGGCAGGCATTGCCGGCGCCCCGCGTGTGGGCGACGCTACGGTCTGGGCTGAGCGCATCGCGCAGGGTAACGAGACGCTTTATACCAACGCGATTCAGGGTCTGCAGGGCCAAGCAGGTGTCATGCCTGCAAAGGGCGGCAATATGTCGCTCTCTGATGACGAGGTCAAAGCGGCCGTCGACCACATGGTGGCGCAGTCTCAGTAAGCTTTCTTCGGAGTTCAAACAAAAAGGCCGGCTAAGCCGGCCTTTTTGTTGTTCTTTGGATCGAAAAAATCAGCTGAAGGCGTTGAAGGCAATAATCGTTTGCGTATCCCGGATACCGGCCAGCGCCTGAACCCGCTGATTGACGAAGTGACCCACGTCCTCGCCATCCTCAACATAACACTTGGCCAGCAGATCATAGGGTCCCGAAATCGAGAATACTTCGGATACCCCTTCGACATCGACGAGTGACTGCGCCACCTGATATGCCTGCCCTAACTCACACTTTACCTGTACAAAAATCGTCTGCATCGCTTAGGGTCCCTGATCAGTCTGGGTCGGAAAACTGCTGGGTATAGGAGGCCAGTTCCTCAAGCTTGGCCGCCCCGGCTTGGCTGGTGAGAATCTCTCTCGCCCGCTCCACGCCGTCGGCAAGCGACTCTGCAAGATCCGCTGCATAAATCGTCGCGCCTGCGTTCAAGGCAACCATGTCACTCGCCGGTCCGGATTCGCCGTTCAGCACTCCCTGAATCATCTCGAAACTCTCCTCGGCGTTGCCGACCGCCAGGGGCGCAAGCGATTGGCGCTCGATATCAAACTGCTCGGGTGTGATGGTGTAATTCGTAATCTCACCCTCACGAAGCTCAGAAACATACGTATCGGATGCGATGCTGATTTCATCCAGCCCGTCGTCCGAACACACCACCAGCGTGTGAACACTTCCCAGGCTTAAGAACGCCTGGGCCAGAGGATGCACCCAAGCTCGTTCAAAGACCCCGACCAACTGCCAGCGGGCGCCCGCCGGATTGGTCAAAGGGCCAAGAAGGTTGAACAATGTTCGAACCCCGATTTCCCGTCGCGGCCCAACGGCATGTCGGGTTGCGCCGTGGTGTGTTGGCGCAAACATAAACCCGATTCCCACGGCATCGATAGTCTGAGCGACCTGCTCCGGGGTAAGTGTAATGTTGACGCCGGCCGCCTCCAGTACATCAGCGCTTCCTGATTTTCCGGTCGCGGCCCGGTTGCCGTGTTTGGCCATAACGGCTCCGGCGGCACAAGCCACCAGGGCTGATGCTGTGGATACGTTAAAAAGACTCGCCCCATCACCTCCCGTGCCAACAGAATCAGCAACCTGATCCGCCTGGACACTGACGTTGGCGGCAAATTCACGCATCACCATCGCTGCGCCGGTCAATTCTTCAACCGTTTCGCCCTTGATATGCAGGGCTGTCAATACAGCGCCGATCTGAGCGGGGGTGGCATCACCGCTCATGATGATATGCATTACTTGGCCCATCTCTTCGCGGGCAAGATCTTCGCCGCGAGAAACCTTTCGGATTGCGTCTGGCAGATTCATACCTGAACTTTACACCACGAAAACGATTGCCTACGGCAACAACAGCGTCGCGCCTGTTGTCTTTCTGGCCTCAAGGTCCTTATGCGCCTGCTGCGCCTGGCTCAACGGATACTCCTGATTAATATCCGCCTTCACGGCGCCGCTTTGTAGAACGTCAAAAAGGTCTGTCGCACAATGAAGCAGATCTTCTCGGCTCGCGGTGTAGTTAAAGAGTGTGGGTCGTGTAAGAAAAAGCGAACCCTTGCCCGACAGGATTGCCGGATCAAAAGGCTCCACCTTGCCGGAACTTTGCCCGAATAACACGAGAGTTCCGCGCATCCTCAGACAGTCTAGGCTCTGATGAAAAGTATCCCGACCGACCGAGTCATAGACCGCATCCACTCCCCTGCCGCCGGTAAGTTCCTGCACACGCTCGACAAAGTTCTCTTCGTTGTAGAGGATCGTGTGGGCGCACCCATGCGCCCGAGCCAGCGCCGCTTTTTCTTCTGATCCAACAGTCCCGATCATGGTCACGCCCAGATGCTTCGCCCACTGGCAGGCGATCAATCCCACTCCACCAGCTGCCGCATGGAACAGAATTGTGTCCCCTACGTTCAGGGCAACAGTACTTCGCAGGAGGTACTGTACGGTCATACCCTTCAGCATCATGGCGGCCGCCACCCGGTCATCGATCCCCTCCGGCAAGCGCACCACCCGATCTGCCGGCATCAAACGCGATTGTGAATATGCGCCGAGCGGTGGGGCCGCGTAACCTACGCGGTCACCTGGAGCAAGTCCTGTAACCTCCTCCCCCACAGCTTCGACCACACCTGCGCCTTCAAGTCCCGGCGTAAACGGCAGTTGGGGTGCGGGATAGACCCCGCTCCGAAAGTACACATCGATATAGTTGAGTCCGACTGCGGTCTGTCTCAACAGGATCTCTGACGGGCCAGGACTCGCGACGTCCTGGGCCTCCCACTGCATGACCTCAGGACCACCAGTCTGGCTGATTCTGATAACGTGATTCATAATATTCCTGATGGTGTCAGCGCTCGCATGTAAGGCGCTGCTCGAGGGCTGGGATTTTATACCGCTAAGCGGCTGATCAAGCCGATCTTCAATCCCCGAAGTTACCGGTCACTTCGACAAAGGTGTCGGCGAAGAAGCCGTTGAAGTGAGTGCGGCATGCTGCGCCATAGGCGCCGATTCGGTCGAACTCAATCCAGTCTCCCTCCTGAAAGTCGACCGGAAGACTGACTGTGCGCGGAAAAATATCCAGCGAATCACAGGTCGGTCCATACAAGGTGTAGTCCTGGCACTCCGTGGCAAACTCCCGCGTCGCTACCGGCCGTATCGGCAGATGCAGATTGTATTTCTCCTCGATAAAACTGCCGTACATGCCATCATTAAGGTAGAGCGCTTCATCCTTTCGCAGATGGACCTGAGTAATCAACGACTCCCCGTCGACGCACAATGCCCTGCCGGGTTCACACATTATGCGGCAGTCGTCGGGCAAAGACAGTCCGGAAAGTCCTTTTTTGATGCTGGAAAAATAACTCCCCATCTGCTGACCCATGGAATTGAGGTATTCACCCGGGAATCCCCCCCCCACGTCCACGCACACGGGCTCTGCGCCCACTCCGCGAATCACTTCGTCTGCCAACTGCAGGCCCTGCTCGAACCCTTCGCCGTCCAGACATTGCGAGCCGACATGAAAGGCCACGCCATAACGATAACCTTTTTCCAGTGCGGCCCGGCCGAGCGCAATGGCGTCAGAAACCGGCGCGCCGAATTTACTGGAAAGCTCATACACCGCGCCTTCGTAATGAATGGCGACCCGCACCACGATTACCGTCTCGGGGCCCGGAGGGATAATCTCGGCAATCTTGTTGAGCTCTGTCTCATGGTCCACAACATAGTGGCGCACGCCGTAAACCTCATGCGCAGAGCGGATCGCCGCCCGGCTTTTCACGGGATGCATAAAATAACTTTTGGCCTCGGGCAACTGTTCTGCCACCAATGCCACCTCAGCAAGCGAGGCTGTATCAAAATGGCGAATTCCCGCCTTAAAAAGAGTCTCGAGCATATGCGGTTCGGGGTTACACTTCACCGCGTAGAGAACATCTCCCGGAAACCCTTCCAAAAACTCCTCCGCCACTGCGCTGATATGGTGGCGACGAACGCAGAAAACCGGATAGCTCGGTTGCAGATCGGCCACCACCTGCTCCGGGGTTTCATAAACGGGAAGGCGGGTATAAGAGCGCACAGCAGCATCCATGGCGGAGTTGAGATTCGGTTGCATTGGGTGGGCGTGATTCTGACACAATGACTGCCATAAATCCCCAAAGCGAAACACAGCATTCATCGCAAAAGCTGCTGGGTCTGAAGACACTGCAGGGCGTGTGTGTTCTTGGGCATCTCGCGAACGACTGGGCGGCGGGAGCCATGTGGCTGCTGGCGCCGGCGATCGGTCTGGCACTGGGGCTGAAACCCTCCGAGATTGGGCTTTTGCTCACCATCCATTCGATTGGTGCATCGCTCGCCTACTTCCCTGCAGGCATTCTGGCCGACCGGGTCCGCTCTCAGGGGGCGCTGCTCCTCGGGACTTTCTGGTGGGTCACCCTGGGTTACCTGCTGGCATCAGGCGCGCCCGGTTTCTGGTCGCTCGCCATCCTGATTGCCATTGGCGGTATGGGCGATGCCGCGTGGCACCCGATCGCCACCGGCATGCTGGTTCGCCAGATGCCCGATAAGCGGGGTCAGGCGCTCGGCATCCACGCTATCGGGGGAACACTGGCTGAAGTGTTTTCACCCCTGATGGTGGGTTTTTTGCTTGCGGTGCTCGACTGGCAGCAGGTTCTTCAGTTATCTGTGCTGCCGGCGGTATTGATGGGTACCGCCTTTTTCTTTTTGTTTCGCCGGATCCCTTCCAGACACGTCAGCACCGCACTCACAAAAGGTGATTTGGTTGCGTTTATTTCTCAGTGGCGAAGCCGCACGGGTCTGCTTCTGGTGGGGGGAATTGCGACCTACAACATGGCCCTGATTGCCCTGATGACGATGATGCCGTTTTATTCCCAGCGTGCGTTCGGTTTAAGCTCCGCCGAGACTGGTATTGCGTTTGCCCTTGCCATGCTGCTGGGGTCGATTGGCCAACCCCTGGTCGGACAGCTATCGGATCGCCGTGGCCGATTCGGGATTTTTGCGGTTTCGTCGGTGCTGGCTGCAGCGCTATCTGCCTCTGTCCTTTTTCTTAACACTCCGCTCGCCACAATCGGTTCACTCACAGGCGCTATGGCGATACTCGTTGCCATCCGCTCGATCGTGCTTGCGATGGCGGTGGATTATTCAAGCAAGCATGAGGCTACTTCAATGGGTTTTGTTTTTGTCGTCCTTGATGGGGTCGGCGCTCTGGGCGCGGTCCTTGCGGGGCTAATCGGAGACTTCAATCTGGTGGCCAGTTTCGGATTCGCCGCGTTGCTCTCGGTTTTGGGGGTGAGTTTTATTGGGCTAACAAAACCCAATGCTTAAGGAATATGACTCGATACTCCTCTTAAAGTGATTCCAGTATACTGTATATTTATACAGTATACTGGAATCTCAAGATGTTCGGCTATGCCGAATTGCACTGCCTGTCCAATTTCACCTTTTTAAGAGGGGCTTCCCACCCCGGTGAACTGGTGCAAAGAGCTTCTGAGCTTGGGTATCGCGCACTTGCTCTGACCGACGAATGTAGTGTTGCCGGAGTTGTCCAGGCCCATACTGCCGCCCGCGAACTTGGCCTGCATCTCATCATCGGCAGTGAGTTCACCCTGCACAATGGCGACAAGTTGGTCCTACTGGTCATAAACCGGCAGGGCTATCGTGAACTGACTCGACTGATTACGGCTGCCCGCCGACATTCTGAAAAGGGCTGTTACCAGCTTAATGCCGACGATCTTTGTGCGGACCACCTGCAGAACTGCCTTGCGCTGATTGCAAGTGACCCTACTCCAGCACCCAGCAACGCACTATCCTTAAAGTATCAGGCAGTTTTGCAGCACACCCAGCGCATACAGAAACTGATGCCCGGTCGCGTCTGGATCACACTTGAGCAGCCTGAATACGGCACTGACCATATTCATTCACAATCCCTGCTGGCCGTTTCGCAACAAACCGGTGTGCCCCTGGTTGCTGCCGGAAATGTCCACATGCACATCCGGGCGCGCCAGCCCCTGCAGGACACGCTATGTGCAATCCGGTGCCAGCAGTCCGTTGCAGATATCCGGCATACACTTGCACCCAATGCGGAGCGCCATCTCAGAACCCAATCCATCCTGGAGCACATTTATCGGCGCCCTCTTCTGGATGAAAGCATCAGGATTGCGGATCAATGCCGCTTCTCGCTGGATGAGCTGCGTTATCACTATCCCTGCGAACAGGCTCCGGATGATCTCAGTCCCACACAGTATCTTCGCCAATTGGTCGATTCAGGTATCCGCAGGCGCTGGCCAGACGGACCGATTGAAAAAGTCACCCGCCAGATCTCACATGAACTCAGTCTGATTGCTGAACTGGGTTATGAGGGCTATTTCCTGACGGTCTACGATATCGTCTGCTTTGCAAAGTCCCGCGGCATTCTCTGCCAGGGTCGGGGGTCAGCAGCCAACTCAGCAGTGTGCTTTGCGCTTGGGATTACTGAAGTCGATCCGGCACATATGGAGATCCTGTTCGAGCGCTTTGTCTCGCGCGAACGTAACGAGCCGCCGGATATTGATGTGGACTTTGAGCACGAACGGCGCGAGGAAGTCATGCAGTATGTCTATCGCCGTTACGGGCGGCACCGAGCCGCACTGACCAGTGCGGTAATTACCTATCGCTCACGCAGTGCGGTGCGCGACGTGGGGCGGGCGCTGGGATTGTCACAGGACCAGATTGAACGCCTCGCTGGAAACCGTATCTGGTGGCAGAACAATCAGGTCATTCCCGAGCGGGTACGGGAGATCGGTCTTGACCCCAAAGCCCCGCTCCTTTTTCGAGTGCTGGAACTTGTACAGCAACTGATCGGCTTTCCCCGCCATCTGTCACAGCATTCCGGAGGATTTGTGATTTCTCAGGAACCTCTGTGCGACCTGGTGCCTATCGAAAATGCTGCCATGGCGGAGCGCACCGTCATCCAGTGGGATAAAACCGATATCGACATTCTTGGGCTGCTTAAAGTCGACTGTCTGGCGCTGGGCATGCTGAGTGCGATTCACCGCGCGTTTGATCTCCTGCAAAAGCATCGGGGCATTCCGATGACTATGGCGACCGTGCCAGCAGAAGACCCTCAGGTTTACCGGATGATCAGCAATGCCGATACGGTAGGCGTCTTTCAGATCGAATCACGTGCGCAGATGGCCATGCTGCCCCGTCTGCGGCCGCGCTGCTTTTATGATCTGGTCATTGAGGTGGCTATTGTCCGACCGGGGCCGATCCAGGGAGACATGGTGCATCCTTATCTCAGGAGACGTAACGGCGAAGAGGCTGTTTCCTATCCCAGCCAGGCGGTCCAGGAGGTGCTGGAAAGAACCCTGGGGGTCCCGATCTTTCAGGAGCAGGTCATCAAACTCGCTATGGTGGCAGCCGGATTCACGCCCGGTGAGGCGGATGGCTTACGGCGGGATATGGCAGCCTGGAAGCGTCACGGCGGACTCGGTCATTATGAGGAACGGCTGATACAGGGCATGCGTGAACGGGGTTACGCTGAAGATTTTGCAAAACGCATCTATCAGCAGATTCTGGGATTTGGTGAATACGGTTTTCCTGAATCCCATGCGGCCAGTTTTGCGTTGATGGTATATGTATCTGCCTGGTTCAAATGCCATGAACCCGCAATATTCACCTGCGCACTTTTGAATAGTCAGCCCATGGGCTTTTATTCACCCTCACAACTGGTACAGGATGCACGCCGCCACGGCGTCAGTATCCGACCGGTGGATGTCACAAAAAGCGAATGGGACTGTACTATCGAATCGACCGACAAAAGCCTGGCCTTGCGTCTTGGATTCAACCGAGTGAAGCATCTCAGCCGGGCTGGTGCCCTGCGCCTGACAGATGCCCGGGCGCATCGGCCTTTTACCGACCTTGAAGATCTTGCCCACCGCGCCAGGTTGGACAAAGGAGACCTTCAGGCCCTGGCTGACGCAGATGCTTTATCCGCTCTGATCCATAGCCACCGCCGTCAGGCGGCATGGGCGGCCGGAGGAATTGAGAAGCCATCCCCCGTTTTCCCCTCACCCCGAATCCAAGAGGCGGTACCCATGCTGCGTGCGCCACACGCGGGCGAATCGGTCTGTGCCGATTACGCCAGTACCGGTCTGACACTGGGTCCGCATCCCTTGGCACTTTTGCGCCAGCAGTTAAAGACCCTCGGCGTCATCACCAGCGCGGATGTAGGCCGGTCGCAGCACGGATATTACATACACACTGCCGGCATTGTTACAGCACGGCAAAGACCTTCGAGCGCCAACAATGTGACCTTTGTGACACTCGAGGATGAAACCGGCAATATCAACCTAGTGGTCTGGCAGCGTCTGGCAGAACAACAGCACCAGGCGCTCGTGGGTTCACAGTTGCTCGGCGTACAGGGTCGGGTTCAGCGAGAGGGTCAGGTGATCCATGTGATTGCCCATCATCTGAAAGATTACACAGCCATGCTGGGCCGCCCTACGATCCGGAGTCGGGATTTTCATTGAGCACCGGATCGGTGCCCAAGCCCTTTTAGCTGGATCGTGGCCTAGTCGAGGTCAAACGTAATCCCGTTGGCTGCACAGGCTGCCTGAACGGTATTGCGCAGCAGACACGCAATCGTCATCGGACCAACACCGCCCGGCACCGGGGTGATCGCGCCCGCGACAGCTTCTGCAGATGCATAGTCCACGTCTCCTACCAGTCGGGTCTTGCCTTCCTCTCCTTCGATCCGGTTGATTCCGACATCAATCACCGTCGCGCCAGGCTTGACCCAGTCTCCCGGAATCATTTCCGGACGGCCAACCGCTGCAACCAGGATATCGGCCTCAAGACAGACTTCCGCCAGATCTTGGGTCCGCGAGTGGGCAATCGTCACCGTACAGCTTTCTGCAAGCATCAAAGCGGCCATCGGCTTGCCGACAATATTCGACCGTCCCACCACAACCGCATTCTTTCCGGAGAGATCTCCCAACTCGTCTTTCAGAAGCATCAGACAGCCCAACGGAGTGCACGGCACCAGACCCGAGGCACCGGTAGATAACCGACCCACGTTGATGAGATGGAAGCCGTCCACGTCTTTATCAGGATTGATGGCGTTGATGACGGCGTGGGAATCAATCTGATCCGGCAGCGGCAACTGCACCAGGATACCGTGAACATCAGGATCCGCGTTCAATTGATCGATCAGGCCCAACAGCTCGGTTTCGCTCGTGGTGTCCGGAAGCTTATGCTCAAGGGATTTCATGCCGGCCTCGACGGTCTGCTTACCCTTGTTGCGCACATAGACCTGACTCGCCGGATCCTCCCCTACCAGCACAACAGCCAGGCCGGGGGTGAGCCCATGATCGTGCTGCAGGCGGCTCACTACCTCACCCACACGCTCTCGCAGGCTCTGTGCAAAAGCCTTACCGTCAATTCTTTTTGCCATGATGGCTCCTAGGATTAGGCCGCATTAACCCGTACGGCACAGTATTTAACTTCCGCAATTTTGCCTACGGGGTCGAGCGCGGCGTTGGTCAACAGATTCGCAGCAGCTTCGTGATAGCAGAACGGAATAAAGACCTCACCTGGGCGCATGCCCCGGTCTGCTCTGGCGAGCGCGACCACCTCCCCTCTTCTGGACGCCACCTTGATCGTGCCGCCCTCGACTACCCCCATCTTGTCGAGATCATCCGGATGCGCGCTGACCACCGGCTCCGGTTCAATCGCGTTCAGCACCTGCGAGCGGCGCGTCATGGAGCCCGTATGCCAGTGCTCAAGCTGGCGGCCTGTGATAAGGACAAAGGGATACTCTCTATCAGGAAGCTCATCGGCGCTCTCAAGACTGGCCGGGACAAATTTGCCCCGCCCGTCTGCCGTTGGGAAGTCGTCAATAAAAACAACCCCCTGGCCCGGATCACTGTCACCTTCGCAGGGGTAGGTAATGCTGTGCTCTGTCTCAAGCCTTTCCCAGCTCATGCCGGCGATACTGGGCATCGCGCCGCGCATCTCCTCAAAGACATCTTTCACCTCCGGATAATTCCAATCCAGACCGAGGCGTTTGGCCAATTCCTGAATGATCCAAAGATCCTGCCTGGCCTCACCGGGGCAGTCCAGCGCCTGGCGACCAACCTGCACACGCCTGTCTGTATTCGAAAACGTCCCGGTTTTTTCAGGAAAGGCCGATGCCGGCAGCAGGACGTCCGCGAACGCGGCGGTTTCTGTCAGGAAAATATCCTGCAGCACCATATGGTCGAGTGCCGCAAGGCCCGCACGCGAGTGATTGAGATCAGGGTCCGACATAGCCGGGTTTTCACCCATGATGTACATGCCGCGGATCTCGCCTTCGTAGGCTTTATCCATTATCTCAACGACCGTCAGGCCCGGATTCGGATCCAGTTCCGTATGCCAGTACTTGGAGAAGAACTCTGACGCCTCGGTGTTGTCGACCCGGCGATAGTCCGGGAACATCATCGGAATCAGGCCGGCGTCGGATGCACCCTGCACGTTGTTCTGCCCACGCAACGGATGCAATCCCGTTCCGGGGCGACCGATCTGACCTGTCATCAAGGAGAGTGCAATCAGGCACCGGGCATTGTCCGTCCCATGTACGTGCTGGGAAATCCCCATCCCCCAGAAGATGATCGACGCCTTTGAGGTGGCGTAGGCCCGGGCACAGACTCGGATCACATCCGCCTCGATACCGCATATCGGTGCCATCTCCTCGGGGCTAAACTCCTTTACCCGCTCCTTGAGCTCTTCAAAGTTGTTGGTCCTGGAAGCGATGAATTCCCCGTCGACCAGGTTCTCATCGATGATGGTGTGGATCATCGCGTTCAGTAACGCGACATCGGTATCTGCCTTGAACTGAAGGAAGTGCTTGGCATGCCGAGCCAGTTCAGTGCGGCGCGGGTCCATCACAATGAGCGTCGCGCCCCTGCGGGCAGCGTTCTTGATAAAAGTCGCCGCGACGGGGTGGTTGCCCGTCGGGTTGGCGCCGATTACCACAATCACTTCGGCATGCGCGGCGTCTTCAACCTGGTTCGATACCGCCCCTGATCCGATTCCCTCAAGAAGCGCTGCCACCGATGACGCATGACAGAGCCTTGTGCAATGATCGACGTTGTTGGTGCCGAACCCGGTTCGGACCAACTTCTGAAAGAGGTAAGCCTCTTCGTTACTGCCCTTGGCGGAACCGAATCCTGCCAGCCCCTTCGGACCGGAACCGTCTTTAATTGCTTTAAGGCCCTGGGCCGCATGATCAAGCGCTTCGTCCCACGTGGCGGGGCGGAACATTTTTGAAGGATCCGTCGGATCAAAAAAGTCGTTCAGTCCTTTCGGGACACCCTCTTTGCGGATCATGGGTTGAGTCAAACGGTCGGGATGGCTGACGTAATCAAAGCCATAGCGCCCCTTGACACAAAGTCGCCCCTTGTTGGCAGGTCCATTACGACCGGTGACGTACTGGATCTCGTTGTCTTTAACGTGATAAGTCAGCAGGCAGCCCACACCACAATACGGGCAGACCGAATCGACTTTTTTATCGATTTGTTTGAGGCCGACATCTCCCGCAGGCATCAGCGCGCCGGTCGGACAGGCCTGGACACACTCTCCACACCCGACACAGGAACTGGCCCCCATATCATCACCCAGATCAAACACGATCTGGGCATGCGCGCCGCGAAACGCCAGACCAATCACGTCGTTATTCTGCTCCTCGCGACAGGCCCGGACACAGCGGGTGCACTGGATACAACTCTCCATATTGACCGCGATCGCCGGATGCGAGAGATCCCCTTTGGGCTGGTGGCGTCCCCCAAACCGGCTTTGCGCCAGGTCGTACTGATCACACCAATGGTCCAATTCTGACTCGTTCGAGTGACTGACCTCTCCGACTTCGCCGCGCAGCAGCTCCAACACCAACGATTGGGATCGACGGGCCCGGGCATTGTTGCTGGAAACTTGCATCCCCTCCGTAGGTGCCCGACAACATGAGGGTGCGAGTACCCGCTCTCCATCGATCTCCACCACGCAGGCCCGGCAGTTACCGGCGGTTGCCAGGCCGTCGGCATAACATAGATGCGGGATATCAACGCCGTTGCGTCTTGCCGCCTGCAAAATGGTTTCGCCGGACGTCGCCGTCATCGGCTGATCGTTTAACGTAAAACTGACCTGATCAGAAGTATCGGTAGCCGTGGTCACTGATTTTCAACCTCGTCGGGAAAATATTTGATGGTGCAACGGATCGGGTTGGGTGCCGCCTGTCCCAGACCGCAGATGGACGCGTCTTCCATCACCGTAGCCAACTCCTCAAGCAATGTCTGGTCCCACACCGCGTCCCGCATCAATTCGGTGGCCCGATCACACCCGACACGACAGGGTGTACATTGTCCGCATGACTCGTGAGCGAAGAACTTGAGCGTATTCAAAGCTGCGTCGCGCACCTTATCCTGGTCAGACAGTACCATAACGGCAGCGGAGCCAATAAAACAGCCGTGCGGCTGCAAGGTGTCGAAATCAAGCGGCTCATCAGCGAGCGCGGCGGGCAGAATTCCGCCGGAGGCACCACCAGGGAAATAGGCGTAGAGCGAGTGCCCATCCAGCATGCCGCCGCAATACTCATCGATGAGTTCGCGAAGACTGATCCCCGCCGGCGCAAGGTGGACGCCCGGCTGCTTGACCCGGCCACTGACGGAGAACGAGCGCAGGCCCTTTCTGTCACGCCGTCCCTGATTGGCAAACCAGTCAGCGCCGTTGTCGACAATGTCTCTTACCCAATAAAGTGTTTCGCAGTTATGTTCGAGCGTGGGTCGTCCGAAGAGTCCAACCTCAGCCACATAGGGCGGACGCAATCTCGGCAGTCCACGCTTACCCTCGATAGATTCAATCATCGCGGATTCTTCGCCACAGATATACGCCCCTGCACCACGCCGAACGATCAACTCAGGCAATGGCTTTGAATGCGCTGCTCTGAGTTCTTCAATCGCTGCGTTCAGGATTTCAATCACGGCAGGATACTCGTCCCGAACGTAGAGATAGCAGCTCTCGATACCTACGACCTGCGCCGCAATCAATACCCCTTCCAGAAAGCGGTGGGGATCGCGCTCCAGGTAGTAACGATCCTTGAACGTGCCCGGTTCTCCCTCATCGATATTGACGGCCATCAGTCGCGGAGCAGGCTGTTCCTTGAGAATCCGCCACTTGCGTCCCGCCGGGAACCCGGCGCCGCCCAGTCCTCGCAGGCCTGACGATTCAAGCGTCTCAATAATCGATTCCGCGACTGTCGGATCATCCACGCACTGTCTTGCGAGGGTATAACCGCCATCGGCACAGTAAGCCTTGTACCGTATCCAGTCGACCGGCACTTCTGCCGACTCATCACCCTTCTTGACAGCGGCCGCTACTTTGGCGGCATCGGCATGGCCGATCGCGTTTTGTCCAACCACCGCTACCGGTGCCACGTCGCAACGCCCTACGCAAGGCACACGCTGGATGCGCACTCCCTCGCCATACTGGGACTCGAGTTCACTGATCAACGGGTCGGCGCCAAACAGGGAACAACTGACCGAATCACAAACCCGGACGGTCAGATTCGGCGGTGCGTTCTCTCCTTCCCGCACAACATCAAAATGGTGGTAAAAGGTTGCCACCTCATAGACCTCAGTCGGCGCCAACTGCAACAGATCCGCAAGCGCCGTAAGATGGAGCGCGGAAAGATGTTTGTACCTGTCCTGAATCCGGTGCAGACACTCAATGAGGTGGTCGCGCTGCAGTGCTATGCCGTCGATGGCGGCGGTGACCTCAGCCTGGGCGGCCGGATCCACCGCACGACCCTTGCCCGCGCCTTTTCGCCGAATTCTTTTCTGGCCAGAATTTTTCATTTTCTGAAGATAGATTAACTGGTGCGCTAAATTCTAGCGGTATGTTTGCCTTGCAATGATAGTCTGTTCAGATGAGATCATCGCGTCTGTCTGAACCAGAAAATAGCCCGGATGCGTCACATGCAAAGCCATCCCCAGAGCATGTCCCAACCTCCCCCAAGGACAGGATGCCTTACAAGTATAGATGCGGAACTGTCACCAATTCTGATCCGGGTCGCGGCATTACGGCGCTTTTGCCCGCATAATTAAACCTGTGAAGATCACCTCTCGATATTTCGCGGTTGGCCGATGCTAAGGGCCCAGTCGATCACCTGCGTCCGGGGCGACCGCCTCCTGTTTCAGGATCTGAATCTGGAAGTACACCCCGGTGAAGTTTGTCAGATCCAAGGCGGCAATGGCGTTGGGAAAACGACTCTCTTACGTATCCTCTGCGGCCTGAGCCTTCCTGAAAGCGGTGAGGTTCTCTGGAATGAGGCGTTGATTCATGAGGATCCGGGAAAGTTTCAGTCTGATCTTGTCTACATCGGGCACAGTAACGGGATAAAACTGGATCTGACGCCAAAGGAAAATCTCACCTTCGCTCTCACCCTGCAATCCAGTATCCCGGATGTCTCGATTGATGAGGCGCTTGACCGAGTCGGTCTGAGCGGATCGCAGCATCTGTTGTGCCGAGTACTCTCCGCAGGACAGCGGCGCAGGGTTGCCATCGCCCGCCTGTACTTAAGCCGCGCTCCACTTTGGGTGCTCGACGAACCTTTGGGGGCAATCGATGCCGCAGGCGTACAGGGGATTGAAAACGCAATCGGGACGCATCTTGACCAAGGTGGGATGGCGATTTTGACAACCCACCAACCGCTGCACCTTCAGCACGCCGCCATCCGCGCTGTGCAGCTGGATAACTAGCCGTGCCGGGTCTGTCCACCGCTCTGATTGCCCTGGTCCGCCGAGATATGCGTCTTGTCGTACGCCATCCCAGCGAGGTCATTCACCCTGTGATGTTCTTCGTAATTGTGGTCGCGCTGTTCCCCTTCGGCGTCGGCTCGGATCCGCTGCTGCTGCGGACCATCGGCCCGGGTATCATCTGGGTGGGGGCATTACTCGCAACGCTGTTGAGCCTGGATGCGCTGTTCCGCTCCGACTTTGATGACGGGACCCTCGAGCAGATGGCGCTCAGCGGGCATCCCCTCACCGTTCTGGTGCTGGGGAAGGTGTTTGTTCACTGGTGTGCGACGGGCCTGCCGCTCTTGATCGTGACTCCGTTGCTGGGAGGACTTCTTGGTATGGCCGGCGAGGTCCAATTGACGCTGCTCGCCGCCCTGGCGCTCGGTACACCGACGTTGAGTCTGATCGGTGCAGTCGGCACGGCCCTGACGGTAGGGATCCGCAGAAGCGGGCTGCTGCTGACTTTACTGGTGTTGCCGCTTTATGTGCCCGTCCTCATTTTCGGCGCAAGTGTCGTGCTCGCAGCAGGATCGGGACTGCCGACTGTCGGACACTTTTACATTCTGGGGGCCATGATGATCCTGGCGCTGACGCTCGCCCCGCTTGCCGCAGGCGCCGCGCTTCGGATCAGCCTTAACTGATTAAGTCTGTTATTCGTCAGTCACACAGCCTTCGCTGGCCGTCTTCACATTCTTGATGTACTTGTAAAGGGTGCCTCGACTCGTTTTATATGGCGGCATCGTCCAGTTATCGCGCCTCGATTTCAGCTCCTCCTCACTGAGGTCTACGTCAATCGTATTGGCATCGGCATCGAGGTGGATCATGTCTCCATCACACACGAGGCCAATCGGACCGCCTTCCTGAGCCTCGGGCACAACGTGCCCGATGATGAAGCCATGAGAACCGCCTGAAAATCGGCCGTCGGTAATTAGCGCGACATCGGATCCCAGGCCCGCGCCCATAATGGCAGAGGTGGGGGTCAGCATCTCGGGCATCCCGGGGCCTCCTTTAGGTCCCTCGTAGCGGATGATGATGACGTCTCCCTTGTGAATTCCGTCCTCTTCCAGGGCCTTGAGCATGGCCTCCTCACCGTCGAACACCCGGGCGGGTCCGCTGAACTGCCGACCTTCCTTGCCCGTGATCTTGGCTACCGCGCCGCCGGGGGCGAAATTGCCTTTCAGGATCCGGATGTGGCCGGTCTCCTTGATGGGGTCTGCCATGCTGTGAAAGACCTGCTGCCCATCCGACAGATCCGGCAGCTTCTCAAGATTTTCGGCAATGGTATGACCCGTCACTGTCATACAGTCCCCGTTCAGCATGCCTTCCGAGAGCAGGTAACGCATGACTGCCGGGACACCACCCACATTGTGTAAATCTTCCATAACGTATTGGCCGCTGGGCTTGAGATCTGCGAGAAACGGGACACGATCGCTGACCGCCTGAAAGTCATCAATCCCTAGCGGCACGTCGACAGCGCGCGCCATCGCAATGAGGTGCAGGACCGCGTTCGTGGAGCCGCCCAGTGCAGAAACCATGACCATCGCATTCTCAAAGGCTTCACGGGTCATGATGTCGCGCGGGCGAAGATCCTGTTCCAACAGCTTCCGCACGGCAGCGCCGACATCAAGGCACTCATTTTTTTTCTGCTCGGTAGTGGCGGGCGCAGACGAACTGTACGGGAGCGACATCCCCATTGCCTCGATTGCACTCGCCATCGTGTTGGCGGTATACATTCCGCCGCAGGCGCCGGCGCCGGGGCAGGCGTTATCGACGATCTCCTGGCGCTCCTCGTCAGTAATGGCCTTGGCAATATACTGACCATAACTCTGAAATGCAGACACGATATCGACTACCTGTGATCCAGCATGGCCCGGCCTGATCGTACCACCGTATAACATCAATGCAGGTCGATTGACGCGGCCCATGGCCATCAGGCAGCCAGGCATATTCTTGTCACATCCGGGCACGGTCACCAACGCGTCGTACCACTGCCCCCCCATGACGGTTTCGATAGAGTCGGCAATCAGGTCGCGGGACTGCAGGGAATAACTCATGCCCTCTGTCCCCATGGAGATGCCGTCACTGACCCCGATCGTGTTAAAGCGCATTGGGATAAGGTCTGACTCGCGAACGCCCGTCGCGATCTGATCAGCCAGATCATTCAGGTGCATGTTGCATGGATTGCCCTGCCACCACATGCTGGCGATCCCCACCTGGGCTTTGTCCATGTCCTCGCGGGTTAGCCCCGTGGCATAGAGCATGGCCTGTGATGCGCCCTGCGAACGAGGCTGGGTGATTCTGGAACTCACCTTGTTCAACTTTGCGCTCATATCACTCTCCCTTAAAAATTCTTACCGGACTTTGGGTATCGGTTCCCGGCAGGGGTTCTGCCCCGCACCTTACGAACCGTTATCTGCAAACACCCGGTAAGACTGCTCTCCCAAGCCCGTGATCCCCAGCCGCAATGCATCTCCATCTTCAAGAAATGCGGGGGGTTTTCTACCCATCCCAACGCCGGCTGGGGTGCCGGTCGCAATGATATCGCCAACATTAAGACTCATGCATTGGCTTAGATACGAGATCAGTTCTGTCACCGGAAAGATCATGTCTACCGTACTGCCCTTTTGCATGGTTTCGCCATTGCGCTCCAGCCACAGATCCAATGACTGAGGGTCGGCGACCTCATCCGGCGTAACGAGCCAGGGACCAACCGGCCCATAGCCATCTGCCGACTTGCCTTTTGACCAGTTCCCGCCGCGTTCGATCTGCCACTCGCGTTCTGACAGATCATTTATCAGACAAAATCCGGCCACCGCATCCAGCGCCTGATCGGGCGTGATGTAGTGGGCCCTTTTGCCAATCACAACACCGAGTTCGACT
>DDZY01000231.1:1402-2893 GCA_002346525.1 Proteobacteria bacterium UBA2996 | reverse complement strand
GTCGACGCCTACCGGGAGGTGAGGCCCATGCTGTTCCACCGCCGCAATCGGCAGAATGGCGATCCATTCGCTGGTATCGCCGGCGAAGTGGGTGGTGGGCATTTCATACCAAAAGCGGGACGGGAGCATGTCAGTTCCTCTCTATGGCAATGGCTTCTACTTCTACCAGAAATTCCGGCCGGGTAAAGCCACTGACGATCATCAGTGTGGATGCGGGCTTGCAGTTGAGTGAGTCAGTAAACCGATCGCGTGCACGCATGTAGCCCGCCATATGCTGCCGATCCACGACATAGGCATTCAGCCGCACGATAGCATCCCGGGAGAGTTGAGCCTCGGACAGGATTGCTTCAATATTTTTCAAACATAGATCCGTTTGTGCCTCAACCCCCGGCGGGATAGTGCCGTCGGCGTGGATGCCGAGTTGGCCCGAAGTCACAACGATCCGGCCTGCTTGCGCCTCGACACCATGGGAGTAGTTCGCAAAAGGGGGGTGAATGGATTGCGGATTCAGTGATTTCATGACTTGGCCTTCTGAAGCCCCGGAAAGGGCCGGTGGACGGCAGGATCAAATCTGTATTCTGCATCTTCCCAGGCAATCATCTTGCCCGGGTTAAGCAGACCCTTTGGATCATGGTCTTTTTTCATCTGGAGTTGTACGGGATCGACGTCGCTGTGCATGCCTTCCTCCAGCCGGTAAGAGTGAGGGTTGTAGCAGGTACAGCCCGCTGCTTCGAGCCATAGCGAGATCTCAAGCAGGCGCTCAGCATTCTGGTAGTGAAGCAACGGCAGTGAAGAAGCGTAGACCCGTCCCGAGGCCCGGACAAACTCGACATGGCCGATAAGTTCGCCGGGAAACTGCCTGGAGATGGCGTCGAGTGTTTCAAGCGGCCGATCAACCGGAATGCCGACTTGAAGATACGTAATCTCGGGGTCGACTCTTCGCGCCTGAAGGGTAGTGTGATTCCAGGTGAGGTGGTGAAGCCGGGTCAGACCTTTGCGATCGGTATCGCTCAGTTGATCAGATTGATAGGCAATCCGCCCACCCAGTCGTTTGAGTTTATCTGATAGGGGCTCAACGGCATTGGGTGCAGCCAAGATACAAAGCACGTGATCGCCGCTTTCAAGATATTTTCGGTAGCGGGCAAAGTACTGATACGGCGCGGGCGCCTCAACTGCCGACAGTTCCTTGAGCCACAGACCCTCATGATGCGTGACCGTCCAGCCTGCTTCAAGCGCTTGACCCCATGTAGGGTAGCTGACCAGCATCTCGACCCAGTCGTAGGTTGGCGCAAGCGGCAGCGTTACCTCGGTAATCACGCCGTTAGCGCCAAAGGCGTGCGCTGCCGCGTCAATCGCGTCACCAGTGAGATCAACACAGCGAGGAGTCTCCTCCATGGTGACGACTCGCAGATGGAGGATGTTGCCCGGTTCACGGAGCATGCCCCAGCGGATGGAGCCCACTCCGCCGGAGCCGCCAGCGATGAACCCGCC
>DDZY01000231.1:0-1037 GCA_002346525.1 Proteobacteria bacterium UBA2996 | reverse complement strand
GGCGGGTGAGGTCCTCGATCGCGCTCAGCCGCGCGCCGGGTTCGACCACTACTGTGCCGGCATCAATGGACCGGACCTGGCTGAGACTCATCATGTCGAGAACGACTCCGCCTGCCAGCGGCATCGCCTGGCCATAGTTGCCCGTACCCCCTCCGCGGGGTGTCACCGGGATATCAAGTTCCCAGCACGCAGCCAACGTGCGCATGACTTCGGACTCGTTCTTGGGGGAGACCACAGCATCGGCCGTGACGTGATCCAATTGTGCTTTGAGTATCGGCGACCAGAAAAAGTAATCACGGCTTTTCGTGCGTACTGCTTTCTCGGCAGTGTTGACCGCGATATCGGGAATCTTGCGGACGAGTTCTGCTATGCGGGTCATATCGAAAATTCCTGAAGACAGTCCAGTTCAGAGAAATCGGGCGGCGTCGTGTCGATAGGTTGACCAGCACGAAGGACAGTCCGATTTGATTGCGGGCGCGCGACAAACTCGCTCCAGTTACGCGACTCGAAGATCACAAGATCAGCAGGCCCGTTTTCCCGGATTGATCCCAACTCAGCGTATCCCATCAACTTGGCCGCGGTCGTCGTGACGCTGGCCGGCCAGTCACCAACGGGATGATCCAACTGCATCATACGGACTGCATCCCGGAAGAGGTCCGCGAGATCAAGGTCGCCGTAAGCATAGTAGGCGTCACGCGTGTTATCGGACGCGAGGGCAACGTCGATACCTCTGCTCCTTGCTTCATGCACGGGTGCCACGCCGCGAGATCTTGGGGTTTTTCCGCTCTGCCGGTCCATAAGGTAAGCGTTACACAACGGGAGCGCCACGATACCAATACCCGCCTCGGCAACGAGGTCCAGTGTCCGTGCCACATCGTCCGGCGCCTGGACAGAGAGCGCACAGCAATGACCCACGAGCACGGATCCCTCAAAGCGGTTCCGCCGTACGGCATGCGCAATGGCACGAAGACAGTGGGACTCAGGATTGAGGTTTTCATCTGCATGAAAATCGAGCGCTAAACCCCGCTGATTGGCGA
>DDZY01000037.1 GCA_002346525.1 Proteobacteria bacterium UBA2996 | reverse complement strand
GAGTACCGCGTATCACCTTGCCCTGCAGCTCAAAAGAAAAGGCGAAGGCGATGGGTCGGACATCCTCGTCGTCGACAAAACCGCTATCGCTGCTGGCGCATCAGGCATTGCCTGTGGCGTTGTGCGCAACAACTATTACCAGCCGGCCATGCGCGAACTGATGGCGCATAGCGTAAAGGTTTGGGAGAGCGATCCCGAAGCCTATAGTTACCATCCGGTCGGTTACATGCAGATCAGCCCGGAGGTCATGCGTGAGGACGTCTCGACCATCGCCGAACAACAAAAGGATATCGGTTACGAGTCGGTTTTCATTGAGGGCGCCAAAGAGTCCGCTGAGTACATGCGGGACCTCTTTGACGACTGGCAGGCCCAGGGCATCACGTCGGTACTGCATGAAAAGCCAGGTGGCTATTCGAACAATACCCGTGCCATGTATGGCCTGGCCGGCAAGGCTGAAGGGGAGGGTGTTCGAATTCTGACGGGTGCGACTGTCCAGGGATTCGAGCGCGGTAATGGCAGCGGCGCCGTCACCGCAGTTGTTACGGACCGGGGAACAATTGAATGTGACTACGTTGTGCTCGCGGCAGGTCCCTGGGTGAAGAGTCTGTGGGAAATGCTTGAGTTGCCTCGCGCGGTGAGCATCAAGGGATCGGACGGTGAGATGCATCATGACATTCCGATGTGGATTTTTTGGTCACTGCAGGAAGGTACCTTGGGAGTGGATCCCAAAATTCAGCGCACTAACGACGGTGAGATGCCGCCCGTGATCCATGTCGACTCTGATGCGCCGCTGATCTCGGATGTCGACGGGTCGGTCATTACAGACAAGATGTGGGGCATCTACTACAAACCGGATTTCCACTTTAACGGAATTCAAGGAGGAGCCGCGCCCTTTAAGGTGCCGACCGAGCCGGACAAGGTGGCGGTGGATCCGTACGGACCGGACTCGCCCGATTTTGTTGTGGGGGCCGAGTTTGCGCACATGTGGTGCTCAGCACTCGCTCACTGCCAGAAACGTTTTGAAGGGCAGACCCCAAAGTACAAGGATGAGCCGTCTGGCGGTATCGGTGCGTTCACCCCGGATAGCTTTCCGGTATTTGATGTGTTTTGTGAGAACTGCTATGTGATTGCAGACTCCAACCACGGGTACAAGATGCTGGGGGTAGGCAAGCTCGTTGCAGAAGAGATCGCCGGAACCACAAGCGCGTTGCTCGAACCTTTCAGGTTCTCAAGGTACGCGCAGGGTAATTTGCACCCGGTATCCAATAGTCCGTTCCCTTGGAGTTGATAAGGATTCCACACAAACAACAAACGGAAAACGATGAAAAAGCGGTAACGACTGAAAAAACGAAACTGATCGAAAACCTAATTCGAAAACCTAAATAAGGAGAGGAATAAAAATGACAGATCTTGAAGCCTATGTTGCGCAGCCGGGACGGGATGATCTCGTAAAGCAGGTCCGCGAGAAAATCAATGAGCTGGGTATCAGCTACATTTATTATCAATTCATTTCAGTGACTGGCCGAATCGTCGGAAAGGGTATCCCCGCAGATCACTGGGAACGTACGGCCGAGCGTGGATTCCAGTTGGTGTACGGCTCGACGGCGAATCTTTTTGTCGACCGGCATGGAGATTACATCGGGTATGGTCCCGAGTCGATGGAACTAGTCGGCATTCCTGATCCAGACACGTTTTGTCAGTTGCCCTGGGACAAACGGGTGGCTCGAGTCTTCTGCGTATGTTTCCGGAACCGAGAAGAACGTGAAAACCCGGGCATGGCCCTGACCTCCGATTGTCGAGGCAATCTCAAGCGTTTCCACTCCCAGTTCAAGGAAAAGTACGACATGGATTTCCGGGTCGGGACAGAACCGGAAATGATGTGGCTGAAACGAGGAGAGGACGGCAAGCCGGACGGTGGATTCTCTAATCCGTATTGCTACCACATCGATCAGTTTGAGTCGCTGAGACCTGTATTTATGCAAGTCATCGAATACTGTTATGCGATGGGGATGGATATGATTCAGGGCGATCACGAGGATGCGCCCGGTCAACTGGAATTGAATTGGACATTTGATGACGTCACACGAAATGCCGATCGGCTTGCGACTTATCGGCAAATTTGCGCGCAGGTTGCGAGGGAAAACAATCTCATTGCTTGTTTCATGACGAAACCATTCATGGGGGTGTCAGCGAACGGCTGTCACACGAATATCTCTCTTTGGCGAGGCGGTGAAGAAAGTATCAACCGGCTGCATAACGACACGCTGCCGGGTATGGATGCCGTGTTTACCTATCGCAGTGGCGGCGAGAATCTTTTTATGCCGGATACGGATGATCTGCAGATGCCGGGCAAGGTCGGCCTGCAGTGTGTCGGCGGTATCGTAAATCATCTGGGTGCACTGACCGCGATCGGCTGCTCCACTGTGAACTCGTACCGCCGTCTTTGGGATACGGGATTCTGGGCGCCGGTTTTTGCGGATTGGGGTTACCAGAACCGTACTACGGGTCTGCGCGTATCGGCTCCAGGACGCTTTGAATATCGCGCGGTCGACTCCATGGTGAATCCGTACCTGATGGGTAGCGCACTGCTCAAGACTTTTGAAGACGGTATCGACAACGATATTGATCCGGGCCAGCCGGAGAACCGCAATATTTATCAAGCCATGGAGGCCGGAAAGCAGGTCAAAAAGTTGCCGATGTCTCTGGGCGAGGCGCTTGACCGGTTGGCTGATGACGACGTTATTAAGTCGGCTATGCCAGACGATATGTACAAGATCTTTCACTGGTACAAAAACGATGAGTGGGAGCGCTTTATGCATACCACCACCGAATGGGACATGGAAACCTATCTGGATTGCCTGCCCTAAACGAACGATCCGCAACGCGCCGGCGCAACCGCGCCGTCGCGTTGGGGACCCGAATCTTGTATCTCAACAATGACTTATACGGAGGTTAAGGCCCTATGTGCGGGATAGCCGGTTTGATTCACCGGGGTAAAAGCAGCAACGTCGGCCGAGAGTTGACGGACATGCTGCAGTCGCTTAAGCATCGAGGCCCGGATTCCACGGGCTTCGCGCTCTACGGCAACCCCAAGTCTGGAGAGCACGTACTGCGGTTCAAGGTCGCAGAACAGGAAGATATGCGTCACGGTTTCCAGATTCACGATCAGGTTCGCGAGCGCAGAGCAGAGGTTGATCGACGTCTTGATGAACTGGGCGCGCGCCGCGTCAGCGAAGAAGAGGCTACTGAGTATGCGTACCGTTATTGGATCTCCTATGACGGGGATATGAAAAAACTCGCGGACTACGTCGAAGACATAGAGGGAGCCGAGATTCTTTCTATCGGCAATGCACTTGAATTGGTCAAGGATCTGGGAGATGCGACCGTGGTCTCGAGCCAATATGGCCTCGGGGAGTTCGGTGGTACCCACGCCATCGGACATACCCGAATGGCGACCGAGTCCGATGTGGATATCCGTTCGGCACACCCGTATTGGGCTTACCCTTTCAACGACATCTCGGTCGTGCACAACGGCCAGTTGACCAACTATTGGGGGTTTCGTCGTGAAATGGAGCGTCGCGGTCATCGCTTCATGTCCAACTGCGACTCTGAACTGATCGCCGTCTATCTGGCAGACCGGATGGAGCGCGGGGAAGACCTTGAGGAAGCGATGCACCGATCTGTGGACGAACTGGATGGGGTGTTCACGTACGTCGTGGCGACGTCAGACAAGCTGGGTATGGCCAAGGATGTGATGGCCGCCAAGCCGATGGTGCTTTATGAAAGCGACGACTTTGTTGCGTTGGCATCAGAAGAAGTAGCCATCCGCAGCGTCTTCCCGCATGAAATTGATACTTACGATCCTTATGAAGGAGAGGTGATGGTATGGCAGAGCTAGACCAGGCCCATGAGTCCTATGAACTGGGCATGCACACTGAGCAGTTGAGCGGCAGAACTCAGCAAGTCTTTTTTTCAGCAGAAGAGTCAGGCAATCTGGTTTACCCGTGGGCGCCAGTCGTGGACTTTGAGAAAAGCGGCGAGATCGACGCCGAATCTCTTAATCAGCAGGAAGTGAATGCCGAAATCCGACGATTGATGTCCGAGGGAATTGGCACGATTACTGTGCGGAACCCCGGAGCCAAGCACTCTCTTGGCGTGGGCATTCTGAGTCGGCTGAATCTTCATTTTGACGGCAGCCTGGGCTATTTTGGTTGCGGCCTGCTTGACGGTCCTAACGTGACGGTGAGTGGACGTGTTGGCTGGTCCTGCGGTGAGAACATGATGGCCGGGACCGTGCTGATCGAAAAGAACGGCGGTTCGACTTTCGGCGCCGCAATCCGTGGCGGCGATCTCGTCTGCAAAGGCGACGTCGGCAGTAGAACCGGTATCGACCAGAAAGGCGGCACCATTATCGTTGGCGGCCGTGCCGGCGCCTTTTCCGGATTCATGATGCAGCGAGGCCGTATGGTGATTCTCGGCGATGCCGGCAAAAACCTCGGTGACTCGATGTACGACGGCACGATCTATGTGGGAGGTAGCATCGCCGACCTGGGGGTTGACGCAGTGGAAGGGGAGATGACGGATCTTGATCGTGAGTGGCTCACCCGCAAACTCGCTCAGTACGGGTTGGAAGCGCCCAACGGCGTCGAAAACATGACCAAGATTGTCTCCGGCAAACAGCTTTGGAACTACGACAATCTTGAGCCCACCGAAAAGAAACTGGTGCTCTAAATCAGCTCGATATTCGATAAAGGAAGAAATATCATGGCAACGAAAAGAAATACCGACGTTATCGGCAGCAGTTTCATGTTTCCGCCGGAGGTCATTGACGATATCCACGTCAAGGCGGAACTGGGCCGCTATCGGATGCGCGGATTCTCTCTCTTTAAGAAGATCCCAAGTTGGGATGACCTGACTTTTCTTCCCGGTACCCTGACGCGGTTCGTCATCGAGGGGTATCGGGAAAAATGTTTAACCAAGACCGTCATTGGTCCCCGGGCAAAACGGCCCTTGGAGCTTGATATTCCGATCTATATCACCGGAATGAGTTTTGGCGCCCTTTCGTATGAAGCCAAGACGGCTCTCGCTCGTGGCGCCACCATGGCCGGCACCGCGACTTGCTCGGGCGAAGGCGGCATGATTCCTGACGAACGTCGTTATTCGGAAAAATGGTTCTATCAGTGTATCCAGTCCCGCTACGGCTTTAACCCGCATCATCTCCGTTTGGCAGATGGCTGTGAGTTCTTTATCGGCCAAGGCTGCAAGGTCGGCTTGGGCGGCCACCTGATGGGACAGAAGGTGACCGATCAGGTTGCCGAGATGCGTTCTTTGCCGGCCGGCATCGATCAGCGTTCACCAGCACGTCATCCCGATTGGCTCGGTCCCGACGATCTTGCGCTCAAGATTCAGGAGATTCGTGAAGCCACCAATTGGGAGATTCCGATTCAGCTCAAGCTGGGTGCCGCTCGGGTCTATGACGACGTGCGGATGGCAGCCAAGACGGATCCGGACTCAATCTACATTGATGGAATGGAAGGCGGCACTGGTGCCGGACCCCACCTCGCCACCGAGGAAACGGGCGTACCAGGAATTGCTGCCATTCGTCAGGCCCGCAGGGCGCTGGAAGACGTCGGCAAGTCCGGGGATATTTCATTGGTGTATGCCGGAGGAATCCGAAATGGAGGCGATGTCGCCAAAGCACTGGCCCTGGGTGCTGACGCTGTGGCAATCGGACATTCCGCGATGATGGCCCTTAACTGCAACAAGGATATCCCTGAAGCAGACTTTGAAAAAGAGATGGGTGTTGAAGCGGGCCAGTGCTATCACTGCCACACTGGACGTTGCCCTGTGGGCGTAGCCACACAGGATCCCGAGTTGCGCAAGCGGCTCGATCCGGACGCCGCAGCGGAACGGGTCTATAACTTCCTGCACACGCTCGCAATCGAGTGTCAGATGCTGGCCCGGGCCTGCGGCAAAACCAATGTCCATTCTCTGGAGCCTGAGGATCTTGCGGCGCTGACGATGGAAGCGTCAGCACTGGCGCAGGTGCCCCTGGCCGGCTCACAGCACACCGTCGGTCGTCCTGACATGACGCGTTTCTGAGGATAAGCACATGGCATACGAAAAAGATATCAATCATTTCATCAAAGGCGATGGCCTGGACTCGGAGCGGGAGCAGACCATTGGTCAGCACATCGGATATCGCTACGACGTCAATCTGGTGCCCGACTACGAACGGCTGACTCCGTTTCTCAAAAACTACATTGAGACGATGGGTTGGACTGACCTCAACTGGCTCGAAGATGTCCATATGGGTTACGAGGAAAGCCGACCGGCTGTATTTGACAGAAACATCAATGGTTGGGTCACGATTCCAGAAGAGATTGATTTGCCTGACAACCAGCAGGATCGGGATATGATTGCTCGGGAGCTTCTGATCAAGTTCCAGATGTCGCCCAAGCATCCGATGGTGGATCTCAGGAAAGCTTACGCAAAGTTCTGAGTTGCTCGCCCGGGAGGGATTAGCGCGGCCAGCAGGGAGTAAAAGTGGTATTTCGGAATCCGAACCTCCGGTCTGCTCCGCGCCGGTTGTTTATACCAGGTTATCACCGCATAGGCAGGCTCTCGACGATCGGGCTGCTGCTTGGCCTAGACTGCTAAGTTCGGGACGCTTGAGGAAAAGCACGCGCTCGGCTGCAAAATAAGATTGTACGCCAGTTGCCGGTTTGACCGAACGTCATTAGGACGGTAGCCCAAGAATGAGTGCAAATCTGAATCGGCAGACGAGAGCGGATTACCGCGAGATAAACGGGAAAGCGGTCGCGTCTGCGATGCTGTCTCAGGTATCTGTGGATGTTGGGAATCTTCAGGAGGGGGGCTGGCAGCCCCGCCTGGTTTCTATCCGGATTGGAGAGCACCCATCGGCAGATCTGTACATCCGCAATCAGGAACGGGCGGCACAGAAAGTAGGAATTGGTTTTGGAAGGCGCAATTTCCCTGCAGATATTTCGGAAGTCGAAGTCCGCGCGGCGATCATGAATCTCAATGTTGACCCTGGCGTAACAGGCATTATCCTGCAGCGACCCGTTCCTGAGCATCTGCCTATCCAACAGCTTCAGTCTACAATCGCCCCGCTAAAAGACGTCGAAGGGATGCATCCCGCCTCCATTGGGAATATTGTTTACCGAAACATCGAGTTGGGGCCCTGCACGGCAATGGCAGCAGTTGAATTACTCAAGGAAACAGGCGTCTCGCTACAGGGTCTTGAAGTCACCGTGATAGGGCATTCGGAGATTGTTGGAAAGCCGATTGCCTTTTTGCTAATGGCCGAAGGTGCTACCGTTACCGTGTGTCACCATATGACCCGGGAGGTAGCGATTCATACCCGTCGGGCCGATGCCGTGTTCGTTGCGGTAGGCCAGCCGGGGCTTTTGAAGGGCGACATGCTCAAACCCGGAGCCGTCGTGGTAGATATCGGTATCAACCAGGTTGAGTCCGAAAGCGGCCATAGTCACGTTGTGGGGGATTGTGACTATGAGACCTGTAAAGAAGTCGCCGGATGGATCACACCGGTCCCTGGGGGGGTGGGCCCTGTGACGGTGGCTGTGCTGATGCGCAACACGGTTGTTGCAGCGCGTCGGCTGCAGGCATCGTATTCGGACCAATTCAAGAATCATTAATAAATCAGATGAGCCAAAGGAGAGTCATGAAAACCGTACCCAGTGATATTGAGATTGCGCGCGTAGCGGCAACCCAGCCCATCGGAGAGATTGGAGATAAGCTCGATATACCCTCCGACTCACTACTGCCCTATGGCCCCACCAAGGCCAAGATCAGCAATCAGTTCATCGAATCGCTGTCTGACCGTGCCGATGGTAAGTTGATCCTGGTGACGGCGATCTCGCCGACGCCAGCAGGGGAGGGCAAGACGACCACGACTGTTGGGCTCGGCGATGGGTTAAACCGCATCGGTAAAAAAGCGCTGATCTGCCTTCGTGAGCCATCGCTTGGGCCGTGTTTTGGAATGAAAGGGGGCGCTGCCGGAGGGGGTTATGCGCAGGTGGTTCCAATGGAGGATATCAACCTTCACTTTACGGGAGATTTCCATGCTATCGGTGCGGCGCACAACTTACTGTCTGCCTTGGTCGAAAATCATATCTACTGGAGTAATGAGCTCGGCATCGATCAACGCAGGGTGACCTGGCGCCGTGTAGTGGATATGAATGACCGCGCGCTTCGCCAGATCACAGTGGCGCTTGGCGGCGTGGCGAATGGGTTTCCCCGTGAAGGTGGCTTTGATATCACTGTTGCTTCGGAGATCATGGCGATCTTCTGTCTGGCTGAGGATCTTTCCGACCTGCAACGCCGTCTGGGCAACATTATTGTGGGGTATACGCGGACGCGCGAGCCGATTCATGCCCGGGATCTTAAGGCTGAGGGCCCGATGACAGCATTGCTGCGCGATGCTTTTATGCCAAATCTAGTTCAGACTTTGGAGAATAACCCGGCCATTATTCATGGCGGGCCATTTGCCAATATTGCTCACGGCTGCAACTCGGTGCGCGCAACCAAGACGGCGCTCAAACTCTCCGACTACGTTGTGACTGAGGCGGGTTTCGGAGCGGATCTCGGCGCGGAGAAATTCTTCAATATCAAATGCCGAAAAGCGGGCCTCACGCCGGATGCCGTGGTGCTGGTAGCAACAGCTCGGGCCTTAAAGATGCACGGCGGGGTGGCCAAGGCCGATCTCAATACCGAGAACGTTACCGCGCTGGTAGATGGTCTTGAGAATCTTGGCCGCCACCTTCGTAACATTGAGCAGTTCGGGGTTCCGGCTGTAGTGGCGATCAACAAGTTTGTATCGGACACCCCGGCTGAGATTGATGCGATTCGTGCCTACTGCAAGGAGTTTGGTGCCGAGGTGTTCGAATGCAGTCATTGGGCAGATGGCGGCGCCGGGACGGAGCAACTCGCAGAGCACGTCGCCGCCCTGGCCGATTCCTCCAACTCACAGTTCCGACCACTCTATGACGATCAGCTGTCGTTATGGGAAAAGGTACGAACCGTGGCGAGATCCATCTATGGCGCTGAAGACATTATTGCTGACAAAAAAGTCCTGAGTCAGTTTGAAGACTTTGAGGAGCGCTACAGCCACTTCCCCGTCTGCATGGCGAAAACGCAGTACAGCTTCTCAACGGATCCGAACCTGCTGGGTGCACCCAGTGGACATGCGGTCCCCATCCGCGAACTGCGACTTTCTGCGGGCGCGGAATTTGTGGTCGCGATCTGTGGCGAGATCATGACCATGCCAGGACTGCCTAGAGTGCCGGCAGCCAACAGCATTTTCGTCAATGATGAGGGCGAGATAGAAGGGCTGTTCTGACGGGGTGCGGCCGGGTGATGGCCGCAACTCGCCTAACAGTTGTTGTTATCAGACTAGGCTAACCCCAGCGCTTTCTTGCGCTCGTTTGCCCAAGTGCGCAGGACCTGGTCAATCGCGAGTCCGATAAACGCCACGCACAGCCCTAGCACCAGCCCATTACCAGTGCCGTTCTTATCTGACAGTGCCTTCAGAATGAACTGCCCAAGATCATCGGTGCCGATCATGGCACCGATGATCACCATGGATAGTGCAAAAACCACGGTCTGATTAATACCGAGCGCGATGTGCGGAAAGGACATGGGCAGTTCAATTTTCAGCCAGCGCTGAATCCGGTTCACACCCGACATTGATCCCGCGTCGTGGAGAGAGGGTGGGACGCTCTGCAGGCCGGCAATTGTGTACCGCGTGGCCGGGATGGTGGCGTAAACCACGACAGCAATCAGCACTGACGTATCGGTTACCCCGAACAGCATGATGACAGGGATCAGGTAAATAAACGACGGGAAAGTCTGGAAGGTGTCACAGATCAGGAGCATGGACCTCGCAGCGACCGGATGTTGGGCCGCCAAAGTACCTACGGTGATACCGATGATGCCTGAGATAATCACAGAAGCACTCATGATGTAGGTTGTGATCAACGCCCGATCCCACCACTCGGTGAGCGCAATAAAGAGCACAAATCCGGCAACGAAGATCGCTGAGCGGAGCCCGGTGACGATGTACGCGGTCCCCACCACCAGAAGCAGTGTTGCTGCGACAGGCATACTGAGATATGCGCTCTTCATGGGCATCAGAATCTGTGTGATCAGGAACACGTTGAACGCCTTAAGGCTGAAAAAGAACGTGTCCCAGATCCAGTCCACACCGGCCTGCCAGAATTGTTCGGTGGTGAATCCCTTGTTGTGCGGGATCATGTACAAGTAGTTGAACCCATCCCGGAAGCAGAAAGTACCGAGATAAGCCAGGACAACCCCAACCAGAAATACCAGCCCAAAGAGCAGCGAGTATTTGTACCGGCGCATGAAGTTCAAGTCAGCAAAGTAATCCGTCTGCTTGTTCGCCCAGGCGAGTGACAGCCGATCCAGAACTACCGCAATCAGCACGATACAGATTCCCTGCTCGAGGGCTTTGCCGATCCTCAGGCCATTCAGCGCCAGAAGCAGGTTGTATCCCAGGCCCTTTGCGCCGATGAACGAGGCGATCACCGCCATGGCAAGGCACTGCATGATGACCTGGTTTACACCGATCAGAATATCCCGCCGAGCCGTCGGTATGAGCACCTTGAAGAGCAGCTGGAAGCTGCTGCATCCGCTCATCATCCCCGACTCCAGGACCTCGGGGGAAACGTTTTTCAATCCCAGAACCGTCAGCCGTACCATCGGTGGGGTAGCAAAGATGATTGTGGCAATCGCGCCAGCGTGGTCGCCGATGCCGAAAAACACCATCACCGGAACAAGGTAGGAAAAGTGCGGAACGATCTGTGCAACGTTGAGGAGCGGTTGAAGGGTAGTTTCGACGGCAGGACTCTTGTACGCCCAGATTCCAAAGGCCAGGCCGAGTACGACCGATATCGGCGCGGCGATCAGAACGAATGAGAGCGTCTCCATCGAAGGCTCCCACTGTCCGAACAAGGCTATATAGATGAGGCCGGCTCCGGTCATCGTTGCAAGCCCGGCTCCTTTGAGTTTGTAGCCCAGCAGGATTGCTCCTGCAGTCACCACTGTCCACGGCAGAGCGGGGACCTGAGCCCAGGGGTTTTCAGTGACAAAGTCCCAACTGGTGAAGGCAACAATGGTTTTGGTACCGCCCAGAAATACCTCGCGGACGAGGTGAATCAGGAACAGCAGACCCGCTGAAATGGATCGGGTAATTTCCTTGAATAGAGGTTTGTCTTCGTACTCCTCGATCTCGGGATCCCATACCGATATTGGCATCCACTCGTACATCAAGTAGTCGACCGAGTTATTGATTAATAACGGGAGGCCGGCAATCAGCGACGGTAGCCTCCAGAGCCAGTTTTCCTCATCGGGCTCAATGAAGACACAAAGTGCCCAGAACGCAGCCAATAGGCCCAGAAACTGCAGAACCTTGGGAGATAGATGAAAGTTAGTATGACCCACGGGCAAAGGGAGAATCGGCGAGGATCTAGTGACGACTGCCGAAAAGTGTATGGATCACGTGAGAGGGTTTTACGCAGCCGACGACATCATTCTGGTCGTTAATGACCGGCACGGGCCTCGGCTCACTTAGAACTGCCTCGGCAACCGTTTCGATGATCGCATCTTTGGACACTTTGAGATCGCTCATTTGAGTGCCCGGCTCGATGGGGTCCATCACCGATTCAATCTTCAGCACTTTCTCGCGGGGGACATCCTGTGTGAACTTGCGTACATACTCGGTCGCGGGATCCAGCACGATGTTGGCAGGGGTATCGAGTTGTTCGATAACGCCATCCTTCATGATGGCGATTCGGTCCGCAAGTCTCAGGGCTTCGTCAAAGTCATGGGTCACAAAAAGAATCGTTTTGTTCAGCACACTCTGCAGTCTCAGGAACTCATCCTGCATTTCCTTTCGGATCAAAGGATCGAGCGCCGAGAAGGGTTCATCGAGAAACCAGATATCTGGTTCGACCGCGAGTGACCGCGCGATACCCACGCGTTGCTGCTGTCCGCCTGAGAGTTCCCGGGGAAAATAATTCTCCCGACTGTCCAATCCGACAAGTCTAACCATGTCGATGGCCTTTTCGATGCTGGACTTTGTGCTTATACCCTTCACCTGAAGCGGGAAAGCAATATTTTCCAGAACGGTTTTGTGCGGTAAAAGGGCAAAACTCTGAAACACCATACCCATCTTCTCGCGACGAAGCTCGATCAACTGTTTACTGTTCATCGCCAGCAGATCCTCTCCGTCTACAAAGATGCGTCCGGCCGTCGCATCCGTCAAGCGGGAGATGCAGCGCAGCAGGGTCGACTTGCCTGAGCCCGACAGGCCCATGATGACCAGTTTTTCGCCTTCGGCGACTTCAAAGCAGGCGTTGTTGACGCCGACGATACAGCCGGCTTCCTGGAAAGCCTTTGGGTCGGTGACCTGTCCGTCGGAGGCCTCCAACAGCTTCTTGGCGTTATCCCCAAAGATCTTGTAGACAGATTCGCATCGGATGACCGATTCCGAGGGATGGTTGGCGGTGGCGTCCTCAGGCATCACAACTTTCCGGTAAGTTCTTTCGGTTGAGCCGCTGAAGCTGATGGCTCTGCAACCCATTATATTGAAAAAAAACCCCTCCCTTGCAACCAACGGCGAGGGAGGGGTTTTGAGGTAGTTCGAGCTACGTAGCGCTCTTACATGCCAGCCTGAGTGAAGGGCTTCCAGACATCTTCGTTGTCAGCAAGCCATTTCTTGGCAGCGTCCTTGTGATCCATGCCGTCGATGTCCACCAGTGCAGCCATAGAACCGATCTGACCGGCATTGAAAGACATCTGGGAGAAGGCCATGTAGGCTGCCGGATGGGTCTTGGGGAACTTGTAATAGGCTGCTTTCTTCAGCCAGCCTTTCGGTGATCCGCACTTGCTGTCACCACCATCTTGCTTACGACAACCCGGGTAGTACGGTGGCCACTCGATAAAGACAAAGCCATCGGCATCGGTAAAGTTCGGGGTCCAGTTAAAGATGATAGTACCCCGCCCCTCTTTTTTCGCAGCAGCGAGTTCGGCCCAGAGTGCATCTGCACCACCGGCGAACTTGACGACCCAGTTATCGCCTAGCAGGGCTTCAACACGGTCCGGGTATTCCTGGCCGTGCCAGCTTTGCGGTCCTTCCAGGATTCGGCCCTTGCCGCCGGAATCCGGAGTAGAGAAGACGTCTGCGCAGTTGAGGAGCGCCTTGTAGTCAGGCAGTCCGGGACACAGATTTTTGTCGATTACCCACTGCGGTACGCCGACCTCTTCAAGCGTTAAAGCTGTATGGGTTCCGGCGTCGATTACGCCGCCTTTAGCCATCGCATTGTAGAAGGACTTGCCGAAGGTGGATTGCCATACTTCGTGCGAGATAGTGACGTCGCCGTTACGAATGGATTCATACACAGCCTGCGTATCGGCAGGCACATACTCGACGTTGTTGCCCATCGATTCGAAGATACCTCCGATCACATAGGCCATGACCACTTGGCTTGACCAGTTGTGGATCGGGATCACGATCGGTTTGGTGCTGTCGGCCGCCTGGGCGACACCGGTGAACGACAGACCGGCAACGAGTGCTCCTGCTACCAACTGCCGGATTGATCTCGTCTTGATTAACTTCATAATACTCCTCCGTTGAAAAGATTATTTTGTATGCATCCTTGTTTAACCCTAAGCTATGCTGCCGCAACTCAAACTGCGGCATCACCGCCTTCAGTCATGCCGAAGACTGATTTGGGTCTCTCTATTAGACACCCTCAGGGATGGTTAAACAACGGACCACACGAACAAGTGTAGGACACTTGAATCTGCAGACCCACAACCAAAAATACACCAATTATCTGCTTTTGGGCGTATTAGCCGATTTCGGGTAAAAATTACCCAAAAGCCCTAATTTCCCGCCAATCTTATGGCGATACCGGATCGATAAGGGTGATACAGCGCAGGAGGCAACAGAGGCGCATCCAGAAACCGACAGTGGACTCGGGTTTATCCCCTCACCCGTTTCTTTTCGGGGTCATAGAACGGAAACGGAACGACTACTGCGGGAATACGTTTTTGGTGACCGTCGAGTTTCCCGATCTCGACTTCTGTTCCGGTCTCTGAGTGGATCGTGTTGATTCGGCAAAGGGCAATGTTCTTTTTCAGCACGGGCGAGCGCATGGCGCTGGTCACCTCGCCGATTTGCGCTCTTCCAACACGCACGCAGTCCCCATGGGCTGCGGGTTCATTGCCCTCAAGTTCAAGCCCAACCAGTTTGCGCTGGGGATTCGCTTTTCGTTGCTCCAGGGCCTGGCGTCCGATGAAGTCATCTTCTTTAGATTTCAGGGGAACCGTAAATCCGATACCTGCCTCAAACGGATCTGTCTGGTCACAGAATTCATAACCAGCAAAGATGAGACCTGCTTCAATTCGCACCATATCGAGGGCATCCAGACCGAGCGGCAGTAAGCCATGGGGTTCACCTGCCTGCCAGACCGCGTCCCAGATCTTCGACGCATCATTGGGATGGCAGAAGATCTCATAGCCAAGCTCGCCCGTGTACCCCGTTCGAGAAACCATCACAGGACAACCGTTCAGGTCGTCCAAGCGGCCTACGCTAAAACGGAACCACTCCAGTTCCTCAACAGTAGTCTGCGCGGGCGGCGTCCAGATAATTTCGCTCAGGATTTCCCGGCTCTTTGGTCCCTGTACGGCCACGTTGTGAATTTGATCAGTGGATGATTTGACCAGAGCTTTCAGCCCCAGTTTTTGTGCCTGTTCGCGAAGCCAGATTCCGCTGTAGTCGTCCCCGCCAATCCAGCGGAAATTATCCGGGCCGAGGCGCAATGCGGTGCCATCATCAATCATCCCGCCGTGCGGATAACACATCGCGGTATAGGCCACTTGCCCCACCGAAAGTCGACGGATGTTGCGTGTCAGCGTGGTCTGAAGCAGTGTTTCGGCATCAGGGCCAAGCACTTCGAACTTGCGTAGCGGAGACAAGTCCATCATTACCGCACGCTCGCGGCATGCCCAGTATTCGTCAATCGCGCCTGCGTTGTTGAAGGCGGTGGGTAACCAATATCCACGATATTCCGTGAAGCTGCGGGTGTGCAGTGAGGTGCGGGGGTGAAACCCCGTCTCGCGGGTCAGTTGGGTTTCTGCGTCTGGGGTCATTCTGTATGCAATAGCCCGTGAAAAGGCTTTCTCCGGAGTGTAAATGCGAACGTGGATATCGGTAGGGTTCCAGCCGTTGGCCGCGCTGGTGTCGTCGGGGCAGGCTGTCGAAGCGCACACCAGGTCAGTCATGGCTTTAAGAAGCACATAATCGCCCGGCCTTGACCAGGGTTCATCCAAAAAAAGGACGTTGTGGTCGTCGATCCCGGTGTTATAAAAAAAGTTTACGGCTTCCCAGCCGCGTCTTGGCTTAACGCCATAAGGCGTCATAACGGCGTTCAGGTTATCCGAGCAGTTGGGATGACCAAAGTATCCCTGGTCCTCGTAATATTTGGCCGCACAGGCCAGGCCGAAAGTATCGTGACGTCCGCAGGTGTCTTGAACCACTTCCACAAGAGGCTGCATGTCGCGGTCATAATATTTTGAATAAAGTCCGGGGCCGGGATACCCGCTGCCCATCAGGGTGCGGGTAGTGGTCATGTCAATATGGCGCTCTTTGCCTTGATTAAGGCCTGCGGCACAGAAGGCAAGAAAGTCGGAGCACTCCCGGCCGGCGACATCAATAATTTGGATGTATTCACCCGCGTGTACCGTATATTCGCCGGCGGTGCATTTATCAATACGAAGTTCCAGTCGGGGATCGGCCAAAGGTTCGGGCAAAGCCGGCTCGTGAAGCTCCCTATTTGAATTTCGGTTTACGTGAACTGTCAGCGAAGTGGGCGGGAATTGCGCATCGACTGTCATTGCACTGCCGGGAGCGCAGACAACACAGAGGATATCGTCTCGGGCGGTATAGTGTTGAGCCGATCCAGGATGGGTCTCCAAACCAAACAGCGGGATCGCCCTGGCATCAGTAGGACTGATACCCCGTCGCTTCAGCCCAGCTGCAACCTGCCGGGCGCTGGGTTCATTCGAGGTAAGAATTTTTTGAAAGCCTGCTGCGTCTTGGGGAGCCGTGTCACACAGGCTTGCCGGGGCGCAGCGGCCGTCAGGTGAGAAGGCGATAAGTTCTCCCGGCTGCGCACCTTCGGGATCCGTCACCGTGATTTGGTCTCCCGCAGACAACTCAAAAACCACCGAACCGCAGGGCGGTACGGCGTAACGCTCAACATAAGGATCGGCGCGCCACAGGCCTGGCTCACGTGGGTGTGTACTTTCGGGACGAAGGTGAGCGGACACTGCACTAACTCCTGAAGACAATCGTGGGTAGTTTAAAGCGCATGTTCAAAAAAAGACAAAAAAGGCGATCTGGCGTTATCCGCCAGATCGCCCCGCAAAGTACAAATTAATTGGTAAATACTTGACGTTATTTTGCGCCTAGCCGTGCTCGCGCTCGTGATCTTTTTCCGCTTTGGCTGCCGAGATAATCACGATCAGCATCAAAGCAAGCAGGATCAAGAACCAGAGCACGACGCCACCACCGGCATTATTGTGTACCGCTCCAGCACCTTCCCAAGTATCGATCGGGCTTGTGTTGATCAGGCCCGCCTGGGCTGTGGCCGTCATACCGAGCACTAGCGCGACAACTGAAAGAACAGCAGTCTTCATTTTCCTAATTACATTCATGATGTGTGCTCCTTATGCAGATTTCTGAAAGTCAGGATAGGCCGCCGTCGAGCCTTCAGTCCTATCGACACCCATCTTGAGGATGGCGTCAGAGTATCGAAGCAGCCCTGCCTTGTTCAGAATCCAGGAAAGGACATAACCTGGAACGAAGCCAAGCAGGAAGAACGAGATCGCCCCGACTAACTGACCGATAAAGCTGATTTCCGGGATATCTGCTGATGGTGCAGGATAGCCTCCCAGCAGAATACCGACGGACATCACGCCCCAGATTCCAACAAAACCATGAACCGAAACGGCGCCAACGGCATCGTCGATTCCCCAGTTCGTCAGCATCTTATGACAGTAGGGCATGATCAGGCCGCCGACTGCACCAACCGCGAACGCGGTTCCCGGATACCACAGATCAATTCCGGAAGCGACACTGATGATTCCGCTCAGGGCGCCGCCCATCATCCAGAACGCATCTCGTGTCACGAACCAAGCCGCCATGATGCCGCCTGCCATGCCCATCAGGGTATTGAAGGCAAAGGCGGAAAGATTGGACTTGATGCCGTAGATGTTGATCCACCCGAGGTCAGCCGAAGTTCCGGCCATCGCTGACGGGTAGATGAGGCAGGCACCGAGGAAGCCGAAGAAGCCCAGGATGATGACCATGAGTCCTGCTGCCGCCATTGGGCCACTATGCCCCGCTACGTCATTGGCAGAGCCATCGGCATTAAACCGGCCCTCACGGGGACCGAGATTTACCAGTACGCCCAGCGCGAAGAAACCGGCAGCCATATGCACCACGCCTGCCGCACAAACATCACGGAAGCCCCAATTGGCGACGAGCCAGCCACCAGTTGACCAGCCCCAACCGGCACCCACGATCCAGATAAATCCGCCAAATATAGTGACCAGAATCAGCCAACCACTCATTTTGATTCGCTCGATCACTGATCCCGAAACGATCGAAGCGGTTGTCATCGCAAAGAGTGTGAAAGCTGCCCAGAAGATGCCTGAGGCGCCGTCCTGATGGTTTGGCCCCATCCCTTCACTCCAGGGTACGTAGTACTGCGCGAACTCGTGGTTCCAGTCGGGGATTAAGATGTTGCCGCTCTGGTATGCCCAGTAGGCCCACCAACCGACCACGAAGAACGCAGGGATCGTGAACGCGAACGCAAGAATGTTCTTGACGCCCGTGTGCATGACGTTCTTCGCCCTTGAGGCTCCCATTTCGTACATCATGAAGCCGGCGTGGATCGCAATCATTATTGCCGTCGCCCACCAGTAGTACGCCTCCATGGCGGTGTCCGCGACGACATTGATCACGGCCATCAGTTCTTCAGGACTCATATTGCATGTCTCCCATTTTGATTGAGTTTTAGGGAGAGCGCTTCGGCGACAGCCTGGTGCAAAACGTCAGTCTGAGGCCTGAGGCGCCCTCCCACATTGTTCGCACCGGCATGATGACCAGGTGCATCGGAGCCGAAACTTCAGCCCAGATGGACGATCAGTTTACTATAAAAACAACATAAATAGGCCAAATAGTATTCTTTATAGAAAATTGGGTAAATAGAATAATTAATTTAAATTTGTAAATAAATTAACTATTTATGAGAGAAAACTGACTAATTATTCAATACCATTTTTATACAAACTCAAAAAATAAGTTTTAACATAGGTATAAATAGGAATCTCACTTTAATAGAGTAATGTTTGGTTTTGTATTAATAATTCCAGCCTTTCCTTTGTACAGGGCCGGCGCTCGATGACGTGCCTTCGGATGTCAGTGATGAAGAAGTTTCCTCGCGTTCTGATCCCACCAGTATCATTGTGCTGCCGTGGCGGAAAGACACCGCTTGGGTTGCGAGCGATCTTTGGTGCGAAGGTAAGTTCGTTGAGCCCTACAGTCGAAACATCTTAAAGAGGGTTGTCGCACAGGCGGCTGATGTATTCGAGACCGACGATCTGGGGCGCAAGGTGATGGGCGAACTCATGGCCAAGACGTATGCCGACTTCAAGAGGACTGAGCAGGATGAGTACCTCACCCACGTTAGAGACTGGGAAGTCAGCCGCTATCTCAAGCTGTGGTGATGAGCCGGCGATTAGCCTGATTCCGTTGACAGCGTGACCCAAGGTGTCGCCGTCAGTTAATCTGCATACGGATCGCGGTCATGACCAATAAGTAGACAGCCTGTTTCGGTTCGTGAGTTGTGAAAACTGCCGGGCGAGTAACTGATGAAATCGCCCTTTTTTAAGACAGTTCCGTCGCTTTCGATCAGTTCTCCCTCGAGGATCAAGTACTCCTCGTGCTTGGCGTGTTCATGGGGGATGGAAGCGGTTCCAGGCTCCATCCGGATGACGTACCAGCCTGTGGCATGGTCTCGGTCGTAACTGATATTCAGAAGGTGAATATTGTCCTGGACCTCGCCCTCAAGATCGTAAGGTTCGTAAGGCGTGTCGTATAAATTGACGATTCGCCGAGGACCCTGCCAGGGAACGGTATTGTCATTACTCATGGATGTCATCTCGATTGGGTTGGTGGAAATTCGCCCGACGGCTGCTCGGGAAGTCCCAAAATTGATATCTCATCATATCTTGATCCACTCGCGATGCATCATTGATCTTGATCAATTACCCATGCGATGATCATGGGATAGTTCGACTGCGGGCTGCAGAGAAGTCGTTTAAGTGTGTAAATGGATGCTGTGGGAAGAGTTGCGGGAATAAGAGCTGCGGGAATAAAGACAGCGGGATCGCACAGGCCAAGGATCTGAGGACAAGCCCAAGCCCCGAGGCGCAAAAATTAAATGAGGATTTTCAAGGAGAGAGTTTTATGACAAAACGAGTTGCAGTAATCGGAGCGGGTCCAAGCGGGCTGGCGCAACTTCGGGCATTTCAGTCGGCCAAAGAGAAAGGCGCTGACGTGCCCGAAGTAGCCTGCTTTGAACGCCAGTCAGACTGGGGTGGGATATGGAATTACACGTGGCGCACCGGTACTGACGAATATGGCGAGCCTGTCCACTGCAGTATGTATCGCTACTTGTGGTCCAACGGCCCAAAGGAGTGCCTGGAGTTCGCAGACTACACCTTTGAAGAGCACTTTGGTCGACCGATTGCTTCCTATCCGCCGCGTGCGGTCCTTTGGGACTACATCAAGGGGCGTGTCGAAAAAGCAGGAGTGCGCGACCAGATTCGCTTTTCAACAGCCGTCCGGCGCGTTGAGTACAACGAGGACCAACAGAATTTCTCAGTGACCGTTCATAGCCTCACCGACGACCGGATGTATACCGAAGACTTCGACAACGTGGTGGTGGCAACGGGACATTTCTCGACGCCCAACGTGCCGAAGTTTGACGGTCTTGAGACTTTCAACGGGCGGGTCATGCACGCGCATGATTTTCGCGATGCGCTTGAGTTCAAAGGCAAGGATATTCTGATCATCGGCACCAGTTACTCCGCCGAGGATATCGGGTCACAGTGCTACAAATACGGAGCCCGGACAATTACGGTTTCGCACCGTACGGCACCGATGAGCTTCCATTGGCCGGATAACTGGGAAGAGGTGCCATTGTTGACTCGGGTGGACAAGAATACCTGTCACTTCAAAGACGGCTCGAGCAAGGAGATCGACGCGATCATCATGTGTACCGGATACCTGCATCATTTTCCCTTCTTGCCGGATGAGTTGCGACTCCAAACGGATAATCGACTGTGGCCGCTTAATCTTTACAAGGGCGTGTTCTGGGAGGACAACCCCCGTCTGATGTACCTCGGTATGCAGGATCAGTTCTACACCTTCAACATGTTTGATGCACAGGCCTGGTATGCGCGTGACTACATCATGGGCAGGATTGAACTCCCTGATCTTGGGACCATGCGCCAACATAGCCAGACCTGGCGTGATCGGGAAGAAAAACTTGAAGATGACGAGCAGATGATCTGGTTCCAGGGCGACTACGTACAGGATCTCATTGATGAAACGGACTACCCGAGTTTCGATGTAGAAGCGGTCAATAAGACCTTCATGGAGTGGGAGCACCACAAGCACGAGAACATCATGACTTTCCGCGACAATGCCTATCCTTCCCTGATGACCGGCACCCCACAGCCTGTACATCACACAACGTGGTTAAAAGCCATGGACGACTCCATGGAGGCGTACTTGAAGTCCAGTTGAGATAAATCTGAAAGACAAGAATAGCCCGGCTTCATCCGGGCTTTTCTTTGAGTCAGTCGTTTCCTGCCGGGAAACATTGTTTCCACCAGTTGAATTAAATCAACCAAAGGCGTACGCTCGACTGCTGCCAGACAAGTCTGTTAAAGGAAGAGTATTTATGTGTGGTATTGCGGGTGTGATGTATCGGGGTAGCGATAAAGACTTCGACACCGGGGAGGCGTTGATCCGGATGCTGGACGGTTGCCAGCATCGGGGTCCTGATTCAACGGGATTTGCACTGTATGCGCCTGAAGCGTCGGGTCGGCTGAAGTTGCGCTTTTTTATTGATCCGGAGAGTGACGCAGACGATAGCGCAGCGATTGCCGCGATCCGTCAGCGACTCATGGATCTCGGCGCAGGAATCGAAGAAGAAGCCCGCGCCGGCGACAATTACCGTGTGACCATTCTGTATGACGGAGACGTACAGAAACTTTCCTACGAGATGGAGCACGCCGCCAAGGTCATCTCGATCGGCACGAGCCTTGAGATTGTGAAGGATGTTGGCAGTGCGCATGATGTTGATGACCGCTATCACGTAAACCAGTTTCATGGCACGCATGGTCTGGGTCATGTGCGTCTCGCCACAGAAAGCGACGTCAAGCCGGAGGCCTCCCATCCTTTCTGGGCAACAGGCTTTGCCGATGTGGCGATCGTGCATAACGGCCAGATTACCAACTACTGGAAGATGCGCCGGCGGCTGGAGCAACGCGGTTTTGAATTCACCACGGATAACGACAGCGAACTCATTGCGGTCTATCTTGCTGACAAGCTTGCACAGGGTATAAAGCTTCAGGACGCGTTGTCGACTTCGATCGATGATCTCGACGGAACGTTTTCCTTTCTCGTCTCGACTGGCGATGAGATCGGCTATGCCAAGGACCGACTGGCGGCTAAGCCGATGATCATGTACGAGGATGATGATCTGGTCGCCATTGCTTCTGAAGAGGTATCGCTGAACCGGCTTTTTCCGGGCAAAGCGCTGAACACACGTGAACCCGCACCAGGAACCTACGCTACATGGTCTCGATCGATTTAGCCGAACTGAGCGTTCGCGAGGCGAATGCTCAGCTTCGAACATTGGGTGAAGCCGGGGAAGTAGTCGAGATTCTGAACCCCGATGCCCGCCATCATATCGGTGTAGGCCTGACCGCTCCGATCAATGTCAACGTCCAGGGCTCCGCCGGCTATTTCTGCGCCGGGCTCACCGACCAGGCGTGCTTTTATGTTTCCCACAACGTGGGCTGGGGGGTCGGCGACAACATGTATAGCGGTTCGGTAGTAGTGGGCGGAAACGCTGGCGCGATCCCCGGAGTTGCGATCCGTGGTGCCGAGATTGTGATTAAGGGCAATATGGGGTCAAGAGCAGGGCAGGTGATGAAAGCCGGCACGTTGTGCTGTGCTGGGAATGCGAACTTCATGGCCGGCTACATGATGTACGGCGGCCGGATCATCATCCTGGGTGATTCGGGTGAAAGGGTTGGGGAGGATATGTCGAGTGGCGAGATCTTTGTGGCGGGCAACGTTCAGGATCTCGGCTCAGATGCGATGCTGACTGATGTTGACTCCAAAGAGATCCAGAGCGTGCACGAATTTCTTGATCGCTACGGCATCAAGGCGCCCAAAGGCTTTTCCAAGATCGTCAACGCGGGCAAGAAACTGCGCTACGGTACTCCCGAAACACCGATGCGTAGCATTCCCTTTAACACTTTCTCGGGGGATTCTGCGTATTGGAATCCAAAGGTGCAGGAGGACATAACGGTCAAAGCGCAGAGCGGTCGTTATCGAATTCGTGGCTACGGCGGGGCCCGGCCCTTGCCGCACCTCAGTGACATCGGGTTTCGCAAGGACTTGACACAAGCCGGAGCCGACCGCGATGTGGTATCAAAGGTCCGCATGGCAACCGAGATCGGTGGAATCAATGGAGCACGACCCCTAAAGCTCAGTATGCCTGTGATGATTGCTCCGATGAGTTACGGGGCGTTAAGCCGCTCGACGAAGTACGCCATTGCGATGGGATCGGCCATGTCCGGTATTGCAGAAAACACGGGCGAGGGCGGGATGAGCGATGCGCAGCGTGATGCTGCCGGTCAATTGATTTTCCAGTGCCTTGGCGGACGATTGGGCTGGAACATCCATGACATGCGCCGGGCTGATGCACTGGAAATTTATATTTCCCAAGGTGCAAAGCCGGGCCTCGGCGGACAGTTAATGGCCAAAAAAGTGACTCCGGAGCTCGCCGAAATCCGAGGCATTCCCTCCGGCATTGATTTGCGTTCGCCTTCACGCCACCCCGATATTCTTGGGGCGGATGATCTTGTCATCAAGGTCGAGGAGTTTCGTGAAGCGACTGGGTATGAGGTGCCGGTCAGTGTGAAGTTGGGTGCCGGAAGAATCCGTGACGATATCAAGATCGCCTCCAAGGACGGATTCGATTTCGTCGAACTGGACGGCATGCAGGGGTCGACTGGCGCAGGCAGCGCGGAGGTGATCGACAACGTCGGTATTCCCACGCTGCCCGCGATTATTGAGGCGATCGAGGCGCTTGAAGAGATTGACGCCCGGGACAAAATCCAGTTGGTCCTGATGGGAGGACTTCGCGACGGAGTCGACGCAGTGAAGGCTCTGTGCTTAGGTGCGGACGCCGTGGCGTTCGGGACATCTGTTATTGTGGCGGGCGGGTGTATCTCATGCATGCAGTGCCACATTGGGCAATGTGTCACCGGTATTGCGACGCAGGATCCTGAGCACGAAAAGCGTTACCAGCCCGAGGTCGAAGCCAGCAACATTCATCGATTCCTGGAAAGCGTCCGCTGGCAGATTGCAGCAATCACCCAGGCACTTGGCTATGATGATGTGACGGGTCTCAATAGAGATGACCTGGTCGCTTTAACCCCTGAGGCAGCCGATATCACGGGCTTGCCGTACGAACCTTCGATGGCGGCGGCTTCGCGGGAGCCCATGGGGGCGCTGTCATGAGTGTTTACGGTCTTGAGCGAATCAGCGTGCCGATGTCGCCACCTGGGTTTTCAGACGACACCTCCGATCCGCACTATGTGCCTGCCCCATGCCAGGTTGCCTGCCCAATAGGAACAGATGCGCCGTCTTATATCGGTTACATCTGGGAAAAACAGTACCCCGAGGCATTCGAGGCAATTACCGCGACCAATCCGTTCAGTTCGATCTGTGGACGGGTATGTGATGCCCCCTGTGAGCCTGCCTGTCGCCGTGAAAGCAGCGACGGTGCGGTACAGATCCGCAATCTCAAACGTTTTGTCATGGATAAGTTGGGTACGGATCTGCCCAAAACCCGGTTTGAGGTATCCCGCAAGGAGACCGTCGGCATTGTGGGGTCGGGTCCCGCTGGACTGACCGCTGCCTTTGAGCTGTGTAAAGCGGGGTTTTCGGTGTCGGTCTATGAAATGACTGACCGATTGGGCGGTACCATGGTCTGGGGTATCCCTCAGTTTCGACTGCCCTCGGGAATTATTGAAGAGGATATTCAGCGTCTTCAGCATCAGTGTCCCGGACTTACCGTTCATCTCAGCACAGCGCTTGGTCGTGAGGTGTCTCTTGATGAGTTGAAAGAGCGGCACGACTCAGTTTTGTTGACGATCGGCTCATGGTGGGGAAAACCGATGGGAATTCCCGGAGAAGATCATCCCAACGTGGAGGACGGTGTGAGTTTCCTCAGGCGGATCAACGCCGGTGAGCGTCCTCAGATGCCAGAAACCGTTGTTGTCGTAGGCGGAGGCGACGTTGCGATGGACGCGTGTAGAGCGGCTTTGCGTCTGCCGGGCTGCAAGACCGTCAAAGTAGTGTACCGGCGCGGCCCGGAGGAGATACCGGCGCGCAAGATCGAGTTACATCATGCGCAAAAAGAAGGTATTGAATTTGTCTACAACACCATGCAGACGGGCATTTCGGACCTGGGCGGCAGTCTTGCGCTGCAGTGTGTGCGTACGGAAGCGGGACCGCCTGATGAGGATGGACGTCGCTCCCCCGTGGTTGTTGAAGGGAGTGCCTTTGAGATTTCGTGTGGAATGGTGATCGCTGCCGTGGGGCAAAAAGGAGCCAACCAGGCATTGGATGCTGCCGGCCTGATGGATGTCGACCGGGTTCGTACTGATTTCACGACGATGCGCACCGCGGATCCGAAAGTCTTTGCCGCGGGTGATGGCGCCTTCGGCGGCTCTACGATCGTGATGGCGATGCAGCATGGTCAGCGGGCTGCTTACTATGTTCGTGCTGCGCTGGAGAATATCGATTCACCGATTCCATATCGCACGCCATACCGCACCCGGCGTGTGCCGGTGGCCCAAGATCTCAAATGGGAGCAATTCGCTCTTGAAGAGCCGGTATTTCACGGTGTCGGTGAGGAGCCCGCAAGTTTTCCGGAGATTGAGGACACCTACGATGAGACCGCCGCGATGCGGGAAGCCGCCCGATGCTATCGATGCGACGCCGAAACCGGGTCGACCGATTACTCGGTTCATCATCGGGAAGATCTTTTTTCGATGGCTCGAACGCACCCAAAAGATGTTGATAAGCATCAGGCTATGCTGCAAAGGCGGCTTAGCCCTCGGGATAATCCTTACCCCGCTGAACGCCCCGCCTCTTTGGACGACCTGGTTTTTCTGCCGGCAAATCTTTCACGCCTGGTCATTGATCCTTATCGTGAAGCCTGCAGAATCGATATTGACCTTGGCCCGGATCTCAACTTGAAGCAGCCATTTCTGGTCAGTGGTCTGGATGATGCGCCTGAGGAGATCAGGCAAGTGGCGTGGCGAGCAGCAGAAGAAAACGGTGCGGGAGTCGTCAGTAAATCTGCGCCCAATGGCAGCGTTCATTGGCTTCAGATTCTCGAGCCTGGCGAATCGGGTCATGCCCGAGCCGCCGGTGTTGTGCAACAATGGTACAAGTCGTTGGCCAAGGAAGACCCGCTTCAAGAGAGCCATCGACTCAAAGGCATCAGTTTTGCCAACGTCGAAGACATCGACGAGGTCGTGGACTACGCACTGGCCCATGATTACGACTTTCTGATGCTCGACAGTACGGGCGGTCAGGGCTCGTGGCGCAACGAGTTGGCTTCTCAGCCGCGTTTTGAGTTGCTGTCTGAAGTCGTTGTGGCCTTGCGACAACGGAAAAGAGAGGAGTTTCTGACGCTTATCTTTGCAGGTGGAGTGCGGTCAGGTACGGACGCGGCACGTCTTATCGCCATGGGCGCCAGCGTTTTGACTTACGGCGTGACTTCGGCGATCGCGATGGGTGGTGAGATTCATGATGGGGGAATCCGTTGGCAATCCGACAGGACGCCTGAAGAACGTGTGGAGGGTTTAAAAGCAATTCTGAATGCCAATGCAGGCGAGGCATCGATGATGGCACGCTGTACGGGCAAGACACGACTTCATAATCTTGAGCCGGAAGACCTGCGGAGTGTGACACTGACAACCAGTTCCACCGTCCGGGTGCCTGTGCCGGGTCATAACGTTACCGGGCGACACGGCACGCCATGAGCCCAAGATCCTCAGGGCATCCCCTCGAGGTCGTGGACCAGAATTTGGCGGGTCCGGTCTCTGAGCGTAGCCATCGGCTTGAAGACGCCATCGGCAGGCAGGTTCGGGTGTACCGGACGCAGCTCAGCATGACCATTGCCAATCTGGCGCGCCAGGCGGATTTGTCTCCCGGGATGCTGTCCAAGATCGAGAATGGCCAGACATCGCCATCTTTGACAACGCTGCAGTCCCTTGCAGCTGCGCTTAATGTGCCGGTAACCGCTCTTTTCCGCCAGTACGAGCAGGATCGCGAGGCGTCCTTCGTCAAGGCGGGTAAGGGCCTCGTCATCGACCGCCGCGGCACTCGTGCGGGCCATCAGTACCACCTGCTAGGCCATTCTGTCGGTGACCGGGCTACCCGAGCCGAACCCTACCTGATCGTGATCTCGGAGCCCTCGGACGTCTTTCCTTTGTTTCAGCATGATGGAGTCGAGTTCATTTACATCCTGGAGGGAGAAATGGTCTATCGGCATGGTTCGCATGTCTACGCGATGAGTCCGGGAGATTCACTTTACTTCGATGCTGATGCGCCGCATGGCCCGGAGGAACTGAAACAACTGCCGATTCGGTTTCTCTCGTTCATCGTTGAGCCCAGTCCGGGCTCGTGAGATCATCTACGGTATTGAATTCCACAGCACAGATTCTTCAAAAATCCTGAAAGGAGGATAGCTATCATGGCAATAAATCTGGCGACCGTCGCCAAGCAGAAAAAGATCAAGTATTTCCTGATCAGTTTCGTCGATCTTTTTGGCGTGTTGCGCTCTAAACTGGTGCCGGCGCGAGCCATTGGCGATATGCAAAAAGATGGTGCCGGCTTCGCCGGCTTTGCCGCATGGCTGGATATGACGCCGGCACATCCCGATATGTTCTCGGTGCCGGATCCGGCGAGCCTGATTCAATTGCCCTGGAAGCCGGAAGTCGGCTGGCTGGCCGGGGATCTGGTTATGGATGGAAAGCCCGTTGAGGCCTCTCCACGTGTGGCCTTGAAGGCGCAGATTGCCAAGGCGGCAAAGCAGGGCTACCGGATGAAAACAGGGGTCGAGTGTGAGTATTTTCTCGTCAGCGGTGACGGCCTATCACTGTCGGATCCCAATGATACGCAGGAAAAACCCTGCTATGACCAGTCGGCACTGATGCGGCGCTATGACGTCATCAGCGAGATCTGTGACTGCATGATCTCACTCGGTTGGGGTCCCTATCAGAATGATCATGAGGATGCCAACGGGCAGTTCGAGATGAACTGGGATTTCGACGATGCCCTGGTCACGGCGGACCGCCATGTGTTCTTCAAATACATGGTCAAGGCGATAGCGGAAAAACACGGACTGCGTGCCACGTTCATGCCCAAACCCTTCTCAAATCTGACCGGAAATGGCTGCCACGCTCACGTATCGGTTTGGGACAAGGCCGGCAAGAAGAACCTTTTCCACAACGCGCGTGACGAAATGGGTCTTTCCAAGACGGCGTACCAATTTCTGGGCGGGGTGCTGCATAACGCCGATGCGCTTACCGCGGTGTTCAACCCGACTGTAAACAGTTACAAGCGAATTGACGCGCAGGTGACGACATCAGGTGCAACCTGGTCACCCAATGCCATCACCTATGGTGGCAATAACAGAACCCACATGGTTCGGGTACCTGATGCCGGACGCTTTGAACTGCGTCTGATGGACGGAGCCGCCAACCCGTATCTCCTTCAGGCCGGGGTTCTGGCGGCAGGCCTCGACGGCATTGCAAACAAGCGTGACCCGGGCAAGCCCCTTGATATCAATATGTACACGGAAGGTCACAAGGTAAAGAATGCGCGACGGCTGCCGTCCAACCTGCTTGACGCGATTCGCGTTTTTGAGAAGAGCAAGATACTGCGCACAGGACTTGGAGACGATCTGGTAGACAGTTATGCCAAGCTGAAGCATCAGGATTGGCGCAGTTACAGCGCTGCTATCAGTCAATGGGAGCGCGACCATACGCTGGATTGCTAGGGTAGGTATTGACCTGGGTTAAACCATGAAGGTCTTGGTCTTCCAGCACATCGCCTGCGAGCACCCGGGGATATTTCGCCGATTTTTTAGCGAAACGGGGATTGAATGGCATGCAGTGGAACTGGATGCCGGGGAACCGATCCCCGACCTGGATCGTTTTGACGCCCTATGGGTGATGGGGGGTCCGATGGATGTCTGGGATACCGATACGTGTCCCTGGCTTGTGCCCGAAAAAGCTGCCATCCGCACCTGGGTTCAGGATCTGAAAAAGCCCTATCTGGGTCTTTGCCTGGGACACCAATTGCTGGCGGATGCACTGGACGGCAAATGCGATGTCCAGGCGACACCGGAGATCGGCATCCTTGATGTCCGCCTGACGGAAGCTGCCCAAGCGGATCCTCTGATGCAGGGACTCCCGGCGCAGCTGAAGTGCCTGCAATGGCACTCTGTTGCGGTTACTCAACCACCTTTTGGCGCGGAGTTGCTGGCCAGCTCTCCCGAATGTACCTGGCAGGCAATGCGCGTCGGCAAGTACGCCTGGGGCATTCAGTTTCATGTAGAACTTGAGGACAGCACTATCAGCGATTGGAACGAGGTGCCGGCGTATGCCGCAGCGCTTGATGCCGTCAAAGGACCCGGGGCACTTAAGGTGATGGAAACCGACGCCCTTAAACATATGTCGAAATTTAAAGACAACGCCCGGCTGCTTTACGATAACTTCTTTCGGGCTGTAAGTTAGGGTTGTCCGTGACCGGGCATCCAGTCCCTCGGAGCCAGTTCAAAATCGTCGAACGAAAAAGCCGGAGAGACGGTGCATCCGATCAGTGACCAGTCTCCGGTTGAGTGCATCGAAAACCAGGTATCCTTCGGAACGACTCGATGGTAGAACTCGTTATTGACTGCCTCGCGCCCCAACGTTTTTTCCTCGATCGACACCCCGTCTGGTGACAACAACAGTTTCAGCGGGTCTCCATCATAGAAGTGAATCATTTCATTTTTGGTCAGCCGATGCCAGTGTGATCTTTCGTCCTGTTGTAGAAGATAGAAGATCAAGCTGGCAGAGCCATCGTCCGCGCGAAACGTCTCGGCAAAGTGACCGCCTTCCGGGTGCGGGGTCATGTTGAGGGACGTAATAAGAGATGCAGGATCGGTCATGTGGGTCGCTGGTACAACTCTTGGATACTTGAGAGCTGACAGCATAGCGAAAGCCCTGTTTTCCTTCCAGAGCGAGGTCAGACCAGCGCTCTTTTTGTCTTAAGCCCAATCAAGTGCTGTGACATACTGAGAGGAGGGATCACGGACCGCTTTGGAGGATCCTTGACCGAATTGCTTAATACATCCTTCCTGAAAGAATTGCTCAGCGCTCTGCCTGAGGCAGCGGTTTTACGGTCGCCCGACGAACGGCGACCTTATGAGTGTGATGGGCTTTCAGGATACAAGGCGCTGCCCGGGGTGGTGGTTTTGCCGGACACCCTCGAGCAGGTTCGGTCGATCATGCAGTTGTGCCAGACGCATTCGGTTCCGGTAGTTGCAAGGGGCGCCGGGACAGGGCTTTCCGGTGGCGCAACGCCCCATCCTGAAGGCGTGCTGCTCAGTATGGCCAGGTTCAACCGGATTGTGTCGGTTGATCCGGTTGCCTGTACGGCTCGTGTTCAGCCGGGTGTGAGGAATCTTGCCATTAGTGAGGCGGTAGCAGAGCGGGGTCTTTACTACGCGCCGGATCCTTCATCGCAGATTGCCTGTACGATCGGCGGTAACGTGGCTGAGAACGCAGGGGGAGTGCACTGCCTCAAGTACGGTCTCACGGTGCACAACGTTCTGGCGGCTGAAGTAGTCCTGATGGGAGGAGAGGTGATTGAGATCGGCTCCGAGGCGCCGGATCAGCCCGGATATGATCTCATGGCTGCCTTTATTGGTTCTGAAGGGATGCTGGGCGTGGTGACGGAAATTACCGTGCGGCTGTTGCCGGTCCCACCGACCGCCAGGGCGCTGATGGCGGCTTTTGGGGATGTTGAGCAAGCTGCCTCAGCGGTGGCTTCCATCATTGCAGCGGGCATCATTCCCGCAGGGCTTGAGATGATGGATACCCCGGCCATCATCGCGGCGGAAGACTTTGTGCAGGCAGGATATCCCCGCGACGCGGCCGCAATTCTGCTTTGTGAACTGGACGGGACAGACGCTGAAGTGCAGACCGAGATCGAGTCTGTGTCGTCGCTTCTCTTTGAGTGCGGAGCCCGTTCAGTGGATGTCGCTTGCGATGAGAGCGAACGACAGCGCTTTTGGTCTGGGAGAAAAAATGCCTTTCCTGCAGTCGGGCGCATCTCGCCCGACTATTACTGTATCGACGGGACAATCCCCCGCCGGGCACTGGGCGAAGTGCTCTTAGGCATCTCCGAACTCGCCGCCCGTGCCGGGCTGCGGGTGGCTAATGTTTTTCATGCCGGGGATGGCAACCTGCACCCGCTCATTTTGTATGACTCGGGAAAACCCGGCGAGTTTGAGCGCACCGAGGCACTGGGCGCCGAGATTCTGCAGTTGTGCGTTCGGGTCGGCGGCACGATCACGGGCGAGCATGGCGTTGGACTCGAGAAAATCGATCAGATGTGTGTGCAGTTCGGTAAGGCTGAACTCGAACAGTTTCATGCCTTGAAGGCCGTCTTCGACCCCGAAGGTTTGCTGAACCCGGGCAAGGCCGTCCCGACGCTTTCACGGTGTGCCGAGTTCAATGCAATGCATGTCCATCACGGTGAGCTGCCGCATCCGGAGCTGCCGAGGTTCTGAAATGTCTGAAGACGCCGACAGCGCTGTCGCAGCACTTCAGGAGCGTGTGAGAAAGGCAGCTCAGGATGGCGAAGCTCTGGCTATCACGGGAGGCGGCACCAAAAGTTTTCTCGGCCGAGTGTCCCGCGGCACCCCGTGTTCTGTCCGCACTGTCCAAGGAGTAGTGCACTATGAGCCCACAGAACTGGTCGTGACTGTCCGTGCGGGAACCCGCCTCACTGAGCTTGAGAGCACACTTGCCCAATCAGGGCAGATGCTTCCTTTTGAGCCGCCGGCGTTTGGAGAGGGTGCCACGATCGGCGGTACCATCGCATGCGGACTGTCTGGACCATGCCGCCCTTATCGTGGAGCCGCCCGTGACTTTGTATTGGGGGTTCGCTGTATCAACGGCAAAGGGGATGCCCTTCGTTTTGGCGGTGAGGTCATGAAAAATGTCGCGGGCTATGACGTGTCCCGCCTGATGGCGGGATCAATGGGCACGCTCGGCATACTCACAGAAGTCTCACTGAAAGTGCTCCCCTTGCCTTCGTGTAATCAAACACGCGCTTTCGAGATGTCGGGAGAATCTGCAATCGAATTAATGACCAGTTTGCTGGGTCGCTCCCTGCCGGTTTCTGCAACTGCCTACCTCGACGGGGTGTTGCGGCTGCGCCTGTCGGGCAGTGAGGCGGCCGTCAACACTGCTGCAGGCGCTTTGGGCGGGGAACTGGCGTCAGAGGGAGATGCCTTCTGGTCACAGCTAAAAGAACATCGCCTCGGTTTTTTCGCTGAGAGCTCGCCGCTTTGGCGGATCAGTCTAAAGCCTCGAAACGACGTAATACATTTCCCTGGCAAGACGCTGATTGACTGGGGAGGCGCGCAGTATTGGGTTAAGTCGGATACCGGATTCGAAGCGCTCAGTGAACTGGTCAGGCCTTACGGGGGTTACGTAACGGTTTTTGGCGGTAGCGATCAGGGCGCGCGCTCCGATGTTCCGCAAGACACCGTTCTGAAACTGAACCGACGACTGAAAGCGGCATTTGATCCCGCTGGAATTCTGAACCCGGGCCGGCTCTTTGCCGAAGAGTAATCATGTACGTTGAACTGGCTGAAGAATTCAAGGGCACCGCGTTTGGCAAGGAGGCAAGCGAGATACTCGGCAAGTGCGTCCATTGCGGTTTTTGTACGGCGACCTGTCCAACCTACCAGCTGCTTGGAGACGAGTTGGATGGACCGCGCGGGCGCATCTATCTCGTCAAGCAATTGCTTGAAAGCGCTGAGGCTTCCGAGACCACGAGACTCCACCTGGATCGGTGTCTTACCTGCAGATCGTGCGAGACGACTTGCCCATCGGGCGTCAATTACGGGCGCCTTGTGGAACTCGCTCGGCCGGTGGCAGAAGAATTATCCCCACGGCCGGTTTTAGAACGTCTACATCGGTGGCTGCTGGTGAGATTCTTGCTGAGCGCCTGGTTTGGGGTGCTGTTTCGTTTAGGTCAGACAACGCGCTGGGCCTTGCCGGCAACCCTGGCGCGACATGTTCTTGAAAAAAGACCGGTGGGCATACTTCCTGAGAGTCAGGGCGGCCGTTCTGTCCTGATGCTGGGAGGCTGCGTGCAGCCTTCGATGGCACCCCAGATCAACGCAGCCGCGCGGCGGGCTCTTGCGAAACTTGATGTCGGGGCCATCACTGTCAAGGAAGCAGGGTGTTGCGGCGCATTGGCGCTGCATCTCGCCGATAACGATCGGGCACTGAATTCAATGCGGCGGAATATTGATGCCTGGTGGCCTTGGATTGAGAAGGGCGTCGATGCAATCGTGATGACCGCAAGCGGTTGCGGGGTAACTGTACGGGAATACGGACAACTGTTGAAGGATGATCCAGTCTATGTTGAGAAAGCGGCGCGAGTCAGCGCCATGACCGTTGATCTGTGTGAATACATCAGCCCCGAGGACGCGAGAGCGCTGGGATCCTGCTCCGGCAAGAGGGTGGCATTTCATTCGCCCTGTACTCTGCAGCATGGCCAGGGCATCACGGGGAGGGTGGAGCGGATTCTGGAAAGTGCGGGCGCAATACTCACCCCTACGCGGAATGCCCATTTGTGTTGCGGCGCAGCGGGAACTTACTCAATCTTTCAGCCAGCGCTCTCAAGCTCACTACTGGATAGTAAGTTGTCGGATCTCGCCCAAGGTGCCCCCGAATTGATTGCAACCGCCAACATTGGCTGCCTTGCTCACCTGTCATCGAAGAGTGATCCTCCGGTGCGGCACTGGATCGAACTGATTGATCCTTCTCCGCCGGGTTAAGTCCGGCCGTTGCCGGGGCGATCCGGATTGGCGCCTGATTTGGCTGCAAGCTCGAGATTTTTTGCAAATACCAGGCAATTTATTTGTATTTCTTCCCAACACCTTGCCTTGGAGACGCCCATTTAGTACTATCCGCGCCTCATTTTTGCGCAAGAATTCAGTAATCCGATGAAAACGTTCAGCGCCAAGCCTGAAACCGTCCAGAGAGAATGGTTCGTCGTGGATGCCACCGACAAGGTGTTGGGGCGGCTAGCGAGCGAAGTCGCTTCACGGCTTCGTGGGAAGCACAAAGCCCAGTACACCCCGCACGTCGACACGGGCGACCACATTGTGATTGTCAACGCAGAAAAGATCCGGGTTACTGGCAACAAGGCAGAGGCGAAGCGCTACTATCGCCACTCCGGATACCCCGGCGGCATTAAAGAGGTTGCTCTAGGCGAGCAGCTTCAAAAACACCCAACCAGAGTAATCGAAAGCGCAGTGAAGGGTATGTTGCCCAAAAACCCTCTCGGCCGGGCGATGTTTGCAAAGCTCCGGGTGTATGCCGGTCCCGACCATCAGCACCAGGCACAACAGCCCAAAGTGCTTGAAATCTAGCGCTGCCCTGGATCAGTAAGACCGTCAAGCAAAACTTAAAGCGAAATAGGAAAGTACATTGGCACAGTCAGGCGAAATTCATTACGGGACAGGTCGACGCAAGTCGTCCGTGGCCCGCGTTTACCTTACCCGCGGCTCGGGCAACATCACAGTAAATCGTCGATCCCTCGATGAATACTTTGGCCGCGAGACGGCCAGAATGGTTGTGCGTCAGCCGCTTGATACTGCGGAACTGAACGACAAGCTCGATATCACTATCCGGGTCACCGGTGGCGGCGGTACCGGCCAGGCTGGCGCGATTCGCCACGGCATCACCCGCGCCCTGATGAGCTACGACGAGACTCTGCGCGCACCCCTGCGCAAAGCCGGCTTCGTGACTCGTGATTCGCGAAAAGTCGAGCGCAAGAAAGTCGGCCTGCACAAAGCGCGCAAAGCGCCTCAGTACTCCAAGCGCTAACTGCTATAGCCAGAGTCGCTCTGGCACTCCTCCTAGCCCCTCTCGCATCCCAAATTCCTGGGAGAACGACGCATATGGTCGACTAAACGGGGGCTTTCCTAGTCCTGGATTCATTCGGTTAACATGGGAATCCCGCTGCCTGATCTTGCTCAAAGCAGGTTTTGTGTCTCGCGCAACCTAGGCACTTGGCTGCTGTCAGGAGTTGAGTAGCATGGTACGGTAGGGACCCTCTTCAGCGAAAAACGGCCTTTCCCGTGGGTCGGTATCGTCCACCATGACCGTGGGGATAGTGAATGGCGTTATCTAGGGGTTTCTCACCAACTCAACACCATTTTGAAGCCGAGGAAGACCAATGATCCATTCCTGGACAAGGTATCTAATGAGGGCACTGGCGGTGATGTTGGCGACCGTCCCAATTGCAGACATCTCTTTAGCTGGACCAATTTTGCAGCAAACTTTTTATGAGGGTGCGGTGCCGTATGCTCGCACAGCCTCGGGTGGGCTGGTCCGTGCCGACCAGAAGACACAGCAGGAGATTCGCCGGTTTCGAGGTCGTCTGGAGCACTTCGGCATTCAGCCTATCGTGGAGACACAGGCAGTGCAACGAATGCGGGCTGCGATTGGGATGAACTTGTCGCCTGATCCCAGTCCCGAAGAAGTCTGGGAAACAACCCGAAACGTATTGAACTGGCTGTATGGCAGCATAGCACCCGGACAGCAGGGTTATCGAGACTTGATGGGTAAAGATGGTTGGCCCAGGGCCGAGCGAATCGCCAATTATTGGGACCGTAACGGAAAACTTGCCTGGGCGGCGTGTTTCAGCAAGGCGCATCTGGCGTTTCAGATCTTCCGGATCGTCGGTCTGCCGTTAGATGATTTTGGTATTGCGTCGGCGCACTACAAAAACGCCGAAGGTCGGGTTACCCCTACCCATGTGTACCTCGGCTTACGGGTCGGAAAGGAGTGGTTTTATATCGATCCCGGCACTGAGCGCGATCTTGGCCCATTTGCCCAGAGACTGAGCGTTGGCGGCCCTCTCATGCAGCAATACGGACCGGGGGTCGATTACGAACATCCGTATTCATTTCGGACCGTAGGTGGGCCCGGCCGTTTCATCGGTGTTCCGTTACTGGGCAAACCGCGAAAGGCCGACCCTGCGGTCAAGGTTGCCCCAAACAAACCAGCCGAGTCGGCTA
>DDZY01000157.1:1762-2619 GCA_002346525.1 Proteobacteria bacterium UBA2996 | reverse complement strand
GACGACTGCTTTGATGATCAAACGCGCCAGATCGCAAGAGCCTCTTACTATGGCCTCTGTAGTTTTCTGGATGCGCAGATAGGTGCGGTGATGAATGTCCTTGAGCAAACGGGACAGACCGACAGCACGTTGGTCATCTACACCAGCGATCACGGTGATCACAACGGCGACCGGCGCATGTGGACCAAGATGTCCCTTTATGATGAGTCAGCGCGGATACCCATGCTGATCCAAGGCCCCGACATTCCCAAGGCGAAAACCATCGAGACTTTGGCGTCTCTGGTGGATATTTATCCCACGGTGCTGCAGGCGGTGGATGCCGCAGATGATGACATTGATCGCCCGGGTCTTTCCCTGCGCTCACTCATTGGCGGCGCCGGCACAGATCGGGGGGTTCTATCGGAATACCACGACGGTGGCTCGCCGGTGGGGATGTTCATGTGGCGAAAAGATCAATGGAAGTACAACTGTTATCCGGGGTATGCGCCGGAACTTTTTGATCTGGCCGCTGACCCCGATGAGTTGTGTGACCTGTCTCAGGATCCCGCATATTCACAAGACCTAAAGCGTTGCCAAGACGAAATGGGGGTTTTGCTTGATCCTGGTAAGGCGAACGATCTTGCTTTTTCTGACCAGGCAGAGCGGATCTCGCAACTGGGCGGCATTGAAGCGATCTTGGCATCGGAAGAGTTCGACCATACGCCCGCCCCTTCAGGGTAACCAAGCTCCACTCCTCTTGATTTAAAATCCCGTGATCGGCCATGGCAGCCGGCCGAGGGCCTGACAGCGCTGAACCGGCATCAGGCAGCACATCATTGCGTTGGCGCAAACGCGGTATACGGTAGGTCAGACATGCT
>DDZY01000157.1:0-1436 GCA_002346525.1 Proteobacteria bacterium UBA2996 | reverse complement strand
GATGATCGACAATTACGACTCGTTCACCTACAACCTGGTGCAGTATCTCGGGGAATTAGGCGAGCGCGTTGCGGTCTACCGGAACGACCAGATCACGCTCAACGATATCGATGCGCTGTCTCCCTCGCACGTAGTGATCTCCCCCGGGCCCTGCACGCCCAACGAGGCGGGCATCTCGGTGGAACTTGTGCGCGAATACGGTGAGCGCATTCCAATCCTGGGGGTGTGTCTGGGTCATCAGAGCATTGCGCAGGCCTATGGCGGCAACATTATTCGGGCGCCCCGGCTGATGCATGGGAAAACCTCGATGATTGAACATGAAGGCAAGAGCCTTTTCGACGAGATTCCCACGCCCTTTCAGGCAACCCGTTATCACTCGCTGGTCGTGGAGGAATCCTCCTTGCCGGACTGCTTCGAGATAACTGCCCGCGCAGATGACGGCCAGATCATGGGCATCATGCACCGGGAGCACCCCGTCGTCGGAGTGCAGTTTCATCCCGAATCAATCCTGACGCAGTACGGCCACAAGATGCTGCACAACTTTCTGCAGCAGCGCTTGGACTCTTGAGCGGCGCCCCCGACATTCTTGAGCGGATTCTCGCGCGCAAACGCGAGGAGATCAACGAGCGCCAGCGCGAGCATAGCCTGTCGGATCTTTATGCAAGGGCAGCGGATCGCGAAGCACCGCGGGGCTTTGTGTCCTCGCTCAAGAAAAGCATTGGGGCAGGGCAGGCAGGCGTGATTGCAGAGGTCAAAAAAGCTTCTCCCAGCAAAGGCCTCATCCGGGAATATTTTGATCCGGCCGCCATTGCCGTCAGTTATGAATCAGGTGGCGCATCGTGTCTTTCAGTGCTGACTGATCATGATTTTTTCATGGGTAGCGAAGCGGATCTTGAAGTGGCCAAAGACGCCTGTGCTTTGCCGGTGTTGCGCAAGGATTTTGTTATTGACCCCTGGCAGGTCGCTGAATCACGTGCCGTCGGTGCCGACTGTATCCTGTTGATTGTGGCTGCTCTTGAGCAGGAGCAGATGGCAGAGCTCTCGGCTGCGGCAGCGGATCTTGCAATGGATGTGCTGGTTGAGGTGCACGACGGGGAAGAACTGGATCGAGCCCTTGCGCTTGATCCGGCTCTGCTTGGCATCAACAACCGTAATCTGCGTACCTTCGAGACAACGCTGGAGACCACGCTGACATTAGCCCCAAAGGTGCCGAAGGACACGCTGCTGGTCACTGAAAGCGGCATTCACAGCGTTGAAGATGTGAGCGCCATGCGCGAGGCGGATATTCATGCCTTTCTGGTGGGCGAAGCGTTCATGCGCCAGGATGATCCAGGCGCCCATCTTGCAGTGCTGTTCGGAACTTAGCGAAAAACAGAAACCAAGAAACCTAAAGAGCAGGATATGCAGGTCACGGTACAACTAGGGGAAGACGATGC
>DDZY01000103.1:3641-4627 GCA_002346525.1 Proteobacteria bacterium UBA2996 | reverse complement strand
TTGCGCTGCGCGTGATAACGTATAACGTCGAATACTGGAACGCGGGCCTGGCCTGCGTCACCCGCCGAGCCCAAAAAGCATGAGAAACGCACTCGCGCTGATTGTCATATTGTCCGGCACGTGGCTGCTGCTCTCTGGACACACCAGCCCGCTGCTGCTGTCGCTGGGTCTGGTCTCGGTTGCAGCGATTGTTGCCTGCGCCGCCCGGCTTGAGCTGCTCGATGAGGAAGGGGTGCCGGTAGGTCTGCTACCCGGGCTCATGCGTTACGGCCCGTGGCTCGTCATCCAGATCATCCGCTCAAACCTGGATGTTGCCAAACGAATCGTACATCCCAAACTGCCCATTCACCCCACCGTAATCCACGTCGACGCCACAGACCACACCGAAGTCGGGCGGGTCACCTACGCCAACTCCATTACCCTCACACCCGGGACCATTTCCCTGGATGTCTCGGAAGACGCCATCGAGGTCCATGCGCTGACGCAAGAGGCGGCGAACGACCTGATGTCGGGCGAGATGGGGCGGCGGGTGCAGCGAACGGAGCATCAATGATTCTGACGATCACTCTGATCGGGCTGCTGGTGACCATGGCGTTCGCATTGATCCGCGCAATCAAGGGGCCGACCGTATACGACCGAATTCTTGCGTCCAACGCGTTGGGCACGAAGACCGTCCTGATGATCGCCGTCCTGGGCTTCGTGGTCGGTGACCCCGAACTCTACATCGACATCGCCATCATGTACGTGCTGATCGGATTCATCGGGACTGTTGCTGTGCTCAAGATTTCCGAGTTTGGCAATCTTGGCCAGCCCCAGTCGCACACCGAAGCAGAAGACCCATGAGCGCCTTGCCTGATCTGCTAAGCATGGCGCTGCTGGGGATCGGCACGCTGTTCCTACTGATCGGGGGGACGGGACTGCTGCGCCTGCCCGATGTCTTCACCCGGCTGCATGGCGCCAGTGTCACCGACACACTTGGTGCCGGC
>DDZY01000103.1:1222-3264 GCA_002346525.1 Proteobacteria bacterium UBA2996 | reverse complement strand
CTTGCCCTGCTGCTGATCATGGCACTGCTTGGGCCCTCAACAGCGCACGCACTCGCCCGTGCGGCAACACATGGCTTCCGCAAACCCTGGCTGGATGAGGCGGACGAGGCGGAAAAGTAAGTGCTGATCGAAAGCGTCAACATCATTCTTCTGGCGCTGCTGGCGGTGACGGCGATTGCGGCGGTGCGGCTGCGTGACCTTTTTGCCGTCGCGATGATGTTCGGTATCTACAGCCTGCTCGCGGCGGTGATGTTCGTGCTCCTCGATGCGGTAGACGTCGCGTTTACCGAGGCGGCTGTCGGAGTCGGCATCTCCACGGTATTGATGCTGGCCACCATCGGGCTGGTGGGGCGGTACGAACGCGGTCCGGTCCGCAGTTCGCTGTTGCCGCTGGCCGTGGTGGTTGCAACCGGGGCAGCCCTGATCTACGGCACGCTGGACATGCCCCACTTCGGGGATCCGGCAGCGCCCGTGCATCAGCACGTGGCGCCGGTCTACATCACAGAATCCCCGCAACAGACCGGCATCCCCAATGTGGTCACAAGCATCCTGGCAAGTTACCGCGGCTACGATACCCTCGGCGAACTGGCCGTCATCTTTACCGCGGGCGTAGGGGTACTCGCCCTGCTTGGACTGCGCCGGCGTAAACGTCCCGGAAAAGAAGGTATCCGGCGATGATCGACAATCCGGTTCTTCGCATCATTGCCAAGATCATCATCCCGATAATCTTGCTTTTTGCGCTTTATGTGCAGTTTCACGGCGATTTCGGACCGGGTGGGGGCTTTCAGGCCGGAGTGATCTTTGCCGCTGGCTTTATTCTCTATGGTCTGGTTTTCGGTACCGAAGCACTGCGCAGCGCCGTGCCGCCCGGAGCGCTTCGCCTGCTCACAGCCTTCGGCCTGCTGCTCTTCGCCGGGGTGGGCGCGGTCACGATGCTGGCGGATTCCGACTACCTTGCCTACAACGCGCTCGCGCAGGATCCCGTTGCCGGACAGCACCTTGGCATCCTGATTGTCGAATTCGGCGTAGGCGTGACGGTGAGCGCAGTGATGATCACCATCTTTCTTGCCTTCGCCGGGCGTAACGATCCATGACCATCGCGGGTCTGTACAACTACTGGATTGTCATCCTGCTGATGATGACCGGTTTTTATGTCGTGATTTCAAGCGGAAACCTGGTGAAGAAGATCATCGGCCTGAACGTCTTTCAGGCTTCGGTATTCATTCTCTACATCAGCGTAGGGAAAATGGCGGGCGGGCATGTCCCGATCCTCCAGGAAGGGGTCAGCGACTACTCCAATCCTCTGCCCCATGTGCTCATCCTGACGGCGATTGTGGTGGGTGTCTCAACTACCGCACTGGGGCTCGCACTGGTCGTCAGGATACGTGAAGCCTATGACTCGGTTGAGGAAGTCGAGATTCATCGACAGGACGAGTCATTGTGATTAACGCGCAACTGCCCGCGCTGCAGGTGGTGGTGCCGCTGATCGCAGCCGCGCTGTGCCTTATCCTGTCTCGCCCGCTCGCTGCCTGGACCATCACCTTTGCGGCCAGCGCAGCGGCGATGCTGGTGTCTTTCCTGTTGCTGGACACGGTGATGCACTCGGGGGTGATTGACTATGCCTTCGGCGGCTGGGCAGCTCCCTTTGGTATCGCCTACCGCGTCGATCTGGTTAACGCCTATGTGCTGATGATTGTTTCGACCATCAGTACTGTGGTGTCAGTCTTCGCCCGGGCCAGTGTCGCGAGCGAAATCGAGACACACAACCAGGGTTTCTTCTACACCGCGTGGCTCTTGTGTCTTACCGGGCTTCTGGGCATCGCGATCACCGGGGACGCGTTCAACCTGTTTGTCTTTCTGGAAATCTCGTCTTTATCCAGCTATGTACTGATTGCGATGGGATCCGACCGTAGGGCCCTGACCGCCGCCTACCAGTACCTCATCATGGGGACGATCGGAGCCACATTCATCCTCATCGGGGTCGGCCTGCTGTATGCCCTGACCGGGACGCTCAATATGCAGGATCTTGCCGAGCGCCTGCC
>DDZY01000103.1:0-838 GCA_002346525.1 Proteobacteria bacterium UBA2996 | reverse complement strand
CTCTTTCCTTTGCACCTGTGGCTGCCCAACGCCTATGCGTACGCTCCTTCCGCCGTCAGCGCATTTCTCGCCGCAACCGCGACCAAGGTGGCCGTTTATGTGCTGCTGCGGTTTGTGTTTTCGGTCTTCGGCGTAGAGTTTGCGCTCGGCGCCATGCCGCTCGCGATCGGCCTGGCGATCCTGGGCGCCATCGCCGTGCTCTCGGCCTCGACAGTCGCCATATTCCAGCAGAATCTCAAACGGATGCTGGCGTATTCCAGCGTCGCCCAGATCGGCTATCTTGCGCTTGGCATCAGCCTCGCGACCCCTGCCGGGCTTACCGCCACGATACTGCATCTTTTCAACCATGCCCTGATGAAGGGTGCGCTGTTTGTCGCGCTGGGCTGTGTCGCCTGGCGCATAGGAAGCAGCCGGCTGCAGGACTTCGCGGGGCTGGGCTATCGCATGCCCTGGACCATGGGTGTTTTTGTTGTCGGCGGACTCAGCCTGATCGGCATTCCGTTGACCGCGGGCTTTATCAGCAAGTGGTACCTCGTGCTGGCTGCGTTGGAGAAGGGATGGTGGCCCGTCATCGTTGTGATCATTGCCGGCTCGCTGCTGGCGGTCATCTATGTCTGGAAAGTGGTGGAAAGGGCTTATCTGACAAAACCGCCCGAGAACGCAACGAAAGCTGAAGCCCCGGCGTCAATGCTGATACCCGCCTGGCTGTTGGCGATTGCCAACCTCTACTTCGGATCCCATACGGGTCTGAGTGTGGGGGTCGCCACCCGCGCCGCAGCGGAACTCTTTGGGATAGCGCCGTGAGCGAATCCCTCCTGGCCTGGATCGTGTTCACGCC
>DDZY01000202.1 GCA_002346525.1 Proteobacteria bacterium UBA2996 | reverse complement strand
ACCCGCTGACCGCCCTTGCGGACACTGCCCTCGACGATATAACGCACCCCGAGCTCCTGGGCGACGTCCTTGAGGTTCACACTTTTGTCTTTGTAGGTAAAGCTTGAGTTGCGTGAGATAACCGGGAAGTTTCGCCATAACGAGAGATTGGTGATGATATCCTCGGTGATGCCGTCGACGAAAAAGTCCTGCTCGGGATCACCGCTCATATTGGCGAAGGGCAGAACCGCGATCGCCGGGGGTTTGCTCTCGGCAGCTTCGGCCGGTGCAGCTGCGGCTTTAGTCTCTGCCGGGGGAGCCTCTACATCGGAAGAAGCCGCCATCTCATCCAGGGTGGAGATCTCGATCTTGTAGGTGTCGACCGGGCTGCGGATGTTCTTCATCTCCTGTTCGCCCGTGGAGACAAAGGTAATGTCGAGTTTACGGCAGACTTCCTCGTGGAACTTGCCCGATAAGGAGATGCCGCCGGGTTCGGCCACGGCTTCAAGTCTTGCAGCGACATTGACGCCGTCGCCATAAAGATTGTCCCCCTCAACGATGACGTCCCCAAGATTCAGGCCAATTCGAAACTGCATCTGGTCATCTTCACCAACACTGTCGTTGCGCTGCTTGAGGTTTCGCTGGAACTCCGTCGCTGCGACCACGGCATCGACAGGACTTGCAAACTCGGCGATGATCGAGTCTCCGGCACTGCCAAAGATCCGACCGTGGTTCGCGGTGATGCTCTCGTCGGTCAGTGCTCGGCAGGCCTTGAGGTTTTTTAAGGTCCGGTCTTCATTTTCGCCCATCATCGCACTGAAATTGACTACATCAGCGGCAAGGATGGCGGCCAGTTTTCGTCTGGGTTTGGGATCGGTCATCACTCAGGTCCGGAAGTCCTTTCGTCTAGCGACTTGCACTGCAAACTATACACCGCTTTTCTGATGCGACTAGTGGGCGCCATCACTATCATCGCGAATGCGAGGGGCCGAGCGGATCAGCATCTTTGTATAGTCAGATTGTGGAGACTCGATAAGGGTCGCTGTATCCTGCTCCTCGACCAGTTGCCCTGATTTCAGCACCCCAATCCGGTGCGCCATCACCCGAACCACGGCGAGATCATGCGTGATAAACAGGTAGGTGAGGCCAAGATCGCGTTGCAGTTCCTTCAACAGGTTCAGTACCTGCGCCTGAACCGAGACGTCCAGTGCTGATGTGGGCTCGTCGCAGACAATGAAGTCGGGCCGTGAGGCGAGCGCGCGGGCGATCGAGATCCGCTGGCGCTGACCGCCAGAGAACTCATGCGGAAACCGTCGTGCATCCGATGCTGACAAGCCGACCTGCTCGAGCAGCTCGTTAACGCGCCTTTGCTCTGCCTGGCGACCATCTACAAGCGAAAAGGTTCGAAGGGGCTCGGCCAGAATATTGCCGACGCGCCAGCGGGGATTCAAAGAAGCGTAAGGAGATTGAAAAACCATCTGAAGACGCTGGCGAATACGTCGGTGCTGCGCTTGCGAGAGTCCTCGATCGTGCAGATTATGGCCGTCGATCAGAATCCGTCCGCTGCTCGGTCCAAGCAGCCCCACCGCAATTCGGGCAATGGTCGATTTTCCAGAACCGCTTTCGCCAACCAGCGCGTAAGTCCTGCCCCGCTCGATGGCGAAAGAGACGTTGTCGACCGCGTCCAAGAAGCGCTTTGGCTTTCGATAGATCATCCGGGCAAGCCATGGCTCCGACAGATCAAAGCGCCGGCAAAGCTGCTCGATCTGAATAAAGTCAGACATCGTTGTAAAGCCAACAAGCGACGCGGTTTTGCTCCACTTGCGGCCGTTTTGTGGCGCAATGAGTCAACGCTTGTTCGCAGCGCGGATGAAATGCGCAGCCCCTTGGCAGGGCATCGAGTCGCGGCATGGTGCCGGTAATCTGAAAGAGTTCGGTGGAGATATCGCCGTATTCCACAGAAGGCGTGGAGGCGATTAAGCCCTTTGTATAAGGATGTTGCGGGTCCAGCAGAAGGGTTTGCGTGTCCCCGATCTCTGCGAGCCGCCCAGCGTAGAGTACGGCGACGCGGTCTGTGGTTTCGGCAATCACACCCATATCATGGGTAATCAGAATGACGGATGCACCGTGTTCCCGGCAGAGTTTTTTCAGCAGTTCCAAGACCTGCGCCTGCACAGAGACGTCAAGTGCGGTTGTGGGTTCATCGGCGATAATCAGTTCGGGTTCGGCGGACAGGGCGAGTGCAATGACCACGCGTTGACGCATGCCGCCGGAAAACTCATGCGGATAGGCATTAAAGCGTTCGGGATCAATGTCAACCTCTTCGAGCCCGGCAATGGCCTTGCGCCTGGCCTCATCGGCACTGACAGGCAGATGCGTCAGGATGGTCTCTACCAATTGATCACCAATGGTGCGAAGAGGGTTGAGGCTTGTGAGCGGATCCTGGAACACCATGCTGATGCGCCGGCCACGGATCTGGTTGGTCGCACTGATGCCAAGTTGATCAATACGTTCGTCTTTCAGCCAGATCTCACCCTGGTCGATGTAGCCCGGCGGATCAATCAGGCCGATGATCGCAGCCCCGGTCATGGACTTGCCGGCACCGGACTCACCCACAAAACCGATGATTTCCCCTTTTTTGACGTCAAAGGAGATGTCATCAATCGGCACCAACTCCCCATGACGGTGTGGGAACACCACACGCAGGTTCCGGACTGAGAGAATGGCCTCGCTCACTTGAGCCTCGGGTTCAATGTGTCGCGCAGCCAGTCACCCAGCAGGTTTACCGACAGGGCGAGCGCCAGCAGCGTGGTGGCGGGAAAGAGCAGAATCCACCACTCACCGGAAAAAAGAAAATCCTGCCCGATTCGTATCAATGTGCCGAGACTCGGTTCCGTGGGCGGTGCGCCGACGCCAAGAAAAGACAATGTGGCTTCGGCAATGATGGCAAGCGCCAGGGTAATGGTTGCAATGACCAGGACCGGCGATAGGACGTTGGGCAGAATGTGTCGCAGCATGATCTGCCCGCGACCTAGGCCGATCAGGCGCGCGGCCTGAACGTACTCTTTTTCTTTTTCCACCATCGTGGTACCGCGGACGGTACGTGCGAAGGGAACCCACTCCGAAAGCCCAATGGCAATAATGAGTACCGTAATGGCCAGCTCATCGCGCATGTGGGGCGGCAGCAGGCCCCGGGCAATTCCAAAAATCAGCATCGCAATCAGGATCGACGGAAAAGTGACCTGAATATCCGCTGCCCGCATGATGAGGGAGTCGACCCAGCCGCCGCGGTATCCGGCGATAAGCCCAAGACTGACCCCCAGCACCATCGCCAGGATCACAGCCGTCAAGCCGACGAACAAAGAGACCCTGAGACCAAAAATAATCGCCGACAGAAGATCACGCCCCTGATCATCTGTGCCGAGATAAAAAGTCTCGCCGGTAAAGGCATTCGGCTGCATCGGGGGTGTAAAGCCGTTCATGAGGTTGAGCGACCCAGCATCAAACGGATTCGTAGGTGCTACGAGATCAGCAAGCACCGCGAGCAGGATCAACATCACAACAATGACAAAAGAAACGACCGTAACGGGAGATCGCTTGAAGTCGTAGAGGAAATCGCTGTCGCGAAAGCGGCCCATCAGTGACTTTTGCGTGCTCATGTGCTTTGGCGTTTGAGTTGGCCGTCGCGGATCCGCGGATCAATCGCGAGATAAAGCAGATCCACAATAAGATTGATGACCACAAACAAGGTACCTACCAGCAGCAGGTAGGCCGACATCACGGGGATATCCACGAAGAACACCGCGTTGATGAACATCAGGCCGACACCCGGCCACTGAAATACGGTCTCGGTGATGATCGCAAAAGCCACAATCGAGCCAAGCTGCAGACCGGCAACGGTGATCACCGGCACCAGCGTGTTTTTGAGTGCGTGACTGAAATACACCACGCGCTCGGGCAGGCCTCTTGCCCGGGCA
>DDZY01000242.1:4131-5986 GCA_002346525.1 Proteobacteria bacterium UBA2996 | reverse complement strand
GGCGCCTGGCATCACGGCATCTATTGCAGCAAGCTGCGCCCGCAGCACGATCTCATACAGCGCTTTTTGTCTTCCGTTGAACCGACCGCCTACCGGAAAGGTGCGGGTGATGTCAGCACAATAACAGTCGATCTCTGCACCTGCATCGATCAGGAGCAGATCATTTTTCCGTAGCCGACGGTTATTATCGATGTAGTGCAGAATGCAGGCGTTGTCGCCGCCAGCGACGATGGAGGGATAGGCGGGATATTGGGCACCGCCCTGACGAAAAGCATATTCCAGTTCTGCTTCGATCTCATATTCGAACATGCCTGGCTTGCATTGAATCATGGCGCGTCGGTGGGCTGTAACAGAAACAGTAGCGGCTTTTCTCATCGCCTTGATTTCCGCCGCACATTTTACCAGCCTTAATTCGTGCAGAAGGTATCCGAGATCGACCAGTTCACCCGGCGCGCTGATGCCGCTGCGCTTGCGGTTTTTGACGTCACTTAACCAATGGAGCAATTGCTCGTCGAAGTCAGGATAGCGGCCTAGGTTGCAATAGACCTTGGAGCGGTTCTCCAAAAGGCTTGGCAGGATATCTTCAATATCATCTATCGGGAAAGCATCGTCAGCATTGAAATGTTGAACCGCCCCTTCGAGTCCTGCGCGCTGTCCATCCCATAACTCTTCTACCGGATTGCGTTCCCGGCAAAAGATCAGAAACTCTCCGGTCGCCCGCCCTGGAATCAGGACAGCAACCGCTTCCGGTTCGTTGAACCCGGTTAGGTAAAAAAAGTCGCTATCAGCCCGATAGCGATAAAGTACATCACCATTTCGGCGGGCGACTGGAGCACTCGGCAGGATGGCGATGCCGTCCCCAATATGTTGCATCAGGGTTTGTCGCCGACGTTCGTAGTCTCGAACCGTTGTCATCGGAGGGCTCTCAATGAGTGTGAGTGGCGGCCGAGGCTTCGACCGCTTCAAAAATCAGTTGTACAGCGACCTTGAGATATTCTTCGAGCTCGATCAGGGCATCGTCATCGCCCGATGCGGCAGAGGCAGTATCTACCTGGGCGAGCTCGGCAATGTCATTGATCGCATCCTGAGCGTCCGTTTCCAACCAGCCGGGTTTCACCAGACCATTCCAGTGGAATCCTGTCCCAAATCCGTGGCACCACTGGGCCATCGCCTGAGTACGCTCGATAACAGGATCAGTATCTGGAGGCAGCAGCGGCCGGAAGCTGAAATCCTTGCCACCGAGATCTTTATGAGTCATTGCCATGAGGGCACAAAGCGCGTCTTGTGTACGTTCATGAGCAGGATTTCCGGGATCGTTTTCGACCAGCAGGGCGCCCCAGGACTTAAATTGATCATCGGTTTCCCCGGCGCAGACCAGGCCGGTAAGCATGCCTTGCACCTCTGCCGGTGAGCAGTCTGGGATAGATTCGTTCAACAAGGCCTGAAAATGCTCGTAGAAAGCATCGTCTCGTCCGATTTCTGAGGGGGCAGCCATCACGTTATCATGCTGGGACTGAAGGTCAAATTATATCAAGCGACCCCAAAACCCGGCGTTGACCCGGATAAAAATGGAACCTATCATTGTTTGTGTGCAAAGAGGGTCGGTGTGAGAAATCCCTCCTGCATTTTTTGAGGAGGATTAGGTCAAAATGAACGATGAGCATGCTGGATCTTTACGTGTCGAGCTCGATGGGCTTTCGCAGCAGTTGGAGGAGTTAATTGCAACTTGTAGCCAACTGCGCTCAGAAAATGAAAAACTGCGCTCGGCCGAAGAAACGCTGAATGTAGAGAAAGAAGAATTGGAAAGCCGAAATCGTGAGGCAAAGCGTCGTATCGACCTCGTCGTTGACAGGCT
>DDZY01000242.1:2619-3769 GCA_002346525.1 Proteobacteria bacterium UBA2996 | reverse complement strand
ATCTCACGGTAAGTAGTATGTCTAAAGAAGGGGTTAAGGTCCGCATTCTGGACCGTAATTTCACCATTGCCTGCCCGCCTGGAGAACAGGAAGCTGTCGAAGCCGCAGCAGAGTACCTGAACGATCAGTTGGAAAATATGCAGACCCAAAGCAAGGTAATCGGGCTTGAGCATACGCTTGTTTTGGCCGCACTCAATATCGCCAACGAACTTCTCAGCAAGAAAAGTCAGGGAGCAGCCGATGACGATGCGCTGGTCCGTGTTCGTGAACTACGAGATCGTGTCCAATCGGTGACTGGATCCCAGGAGCCAGGATACTGAGCCTGATCGATTCCACGCGGGTTTGACACGATTCGGTAGAATATTGTGTAGCACCGCCTGCGGTGTTCGTGGGTTTTCGCCAATCCCTTAGAACCTGTATTACAGATCGGGGATCGCCTTGCAGGCACCGTTGTGCATGTCCCGCCGAGCGCGGGAAAGCCTTAAGGTATCGCAGCGGTCCCCACTTGAACCCTTAGGTTCAAGGTACCCCGGGAACTTACGGCACATGCGGGTGGTGCTTTCTTGACTCTTGGCGGACCTATGGATACGACAGATCAGAAGCGCCAGTTACGGGCACGGATGCGGATAAATCGGCGCAGTCTTTCTGAGTCAGACCAGCGCACTGCGAGCGAGCGCCTCTCGCATCAGTTGCTGACGCTACCCGGAATTCTTAACGCAAAAAGAGTCGGCGCTTACTTTGCGAATGATGGTGAAATTGATCCCTTGCCGGCGCTTGAGGCCCTTATCGGTCGGGGCAGGAAAGGTTATTTGCCGGTGCTCTTTGCATCCCGTCGTCCACGTTTGCAGTTTGCCGAATATTTTATTGATGAGCCGCTTCAGCGAGGCAAGTATGGTATCCCGGTACCCTTTCATGATCGGAGAAAACTGCTGAATCCCGTCGGGCTCGATTGGCTATTTATGCCATTGGTTGCCTTCGATGAAGGTGGCAACCGGCTCGGCATGGGTGGGGGTTTTTACGATGCCTCATTGGCATCGCGCTCGCATCGTGCCCAATGGCGCCGCCCGGTGCTGATTGGGCTCGCCCACGAATTCCAGAAAGTGGATGCGCTTAATGTTGATAGTTGGGATGTGCCGCTTGACGGCATCCT
>DDZY01000242.1:0-2245 GCA_002346525.1 Proteobacteria bacterium UBA2996 | reverse complement strand
GCCGGAAAATGAAGATACTTTTTATCGGCGACGTCGTGGGCAAATCAGGCCGGCGCGCGTTGCGGCGGTTTTTGCCCGAACTTCAGGATCATACGGAAGCAGACCTCACCGTGGTCAATGCCGAAAACGCAGCGGGCGGCTTTGGGGTGACTGCTGGCGTGCTTGAGGAACTTCTGGAACAAATCGAGATTGATGTACTGACCTCGGGGAACCATATCTGGGATAAACGTGAGGCCCTCGATCTCATCCAGGATGAGCCGCGTTTGCTACGCCCGCATAACTATCCTGCGGGAACGCCCGGAAGCGGATGGATTGTCGCGACTGCATCTAACGGTGTGCAGGTAGGGGTGCTCAACATCATGGGAACGGTATTCATGCATCCCACCCTCGATTGTCCGTTTTCATCTGCTCACCAGGCGTTAGAAAAAAAACCATCGGGTGTGAAGGTGGTGTTGGTCGACTTTCATGCGGAAGCGACCAGTGAGAAAGTGGCCATGGGCTGGTATCTCGACGGTCGAGCATCTGCGGTGGTCGGTACCCATACCCATGTCCCGACAGCGGACGAGCGGGTGTTGCCTCAGGGAACGGCTCACATCAGCGATGTGGGGATGACGGGCTGTTACAATTCCGTCATCGGCATGGAAACAGCGGGTGTATTGAAGCGCTTTGTGGAGCGTGTCCCCGAGCGTTTTGAGGTGGCCAGCGGCCCGGCCTCGGTCTGCGGCGTGATCATCGACGTGGATGAGACCACTGGTAAGAGTCGAAGCATCGCCCGCGTGCGTGTAAACGAAAAGGATTAATCCCATGGCCTACTGGCTGATGAAAAGCGAGCCTGACGTCTACTCGATCGACCATTTGCGCTCCGAGAAGCGAAAGACGGATCATTGGGATGGCATCCGCAATTATCAGGCGCGCAATTTCATGCGCGATCAGATGCAAAAAGGGGATCTCGCGTTCTTCTATCACTCAAACTGTGCTGAACCTGCGGTTGTTGGGGTAATGGAAATCGTTTCCGAGGCTTATCCCGACCACACAGCATTTGACTCACAAGAAAAATATTTCGATGCCGGGAGTGATCCTGATAATCCCCGGTGGGTGATGGTGGACGTCAAGTTTAAGAAAAAATTCAAGACGCCGGTGACGCTGGCCGATATGAAGGCGCAGAAGAAACTTTCGGACATGCGACTGGTGCAGCGTGGCAACAGGCTATCGATTCTTCCGGTCACGCCCGCCGAGTGGCGGCACATCCTCAAAATGGCTGGCGAGTCATGAGGGGTAATCGAGCGATTCGGGGCCTGCAGTATTCCAAAGTCTTCATCCGGATTTTTGCTTTATTTTCATTTGTCTGCAGCATAGGTGTTGCAGCATCAGAACAAGGAGATAATGTTATGGTCGAAATGACCACATCCAAAGGTGTCATTACACTGGAACTCGATGCCGAGAAAGCGCCGCTGACGGTGGCGAACTTTCTGGAGTATGTCAACAGCGGGCACTACGACGGCACTATCTTTCATCGAGTGATTCCTGGCTTTGTGATTCAGGGGGGCGGGATGGAAACCGGGATGCGGGAAAAAGCCACCCGGGCGCCGATTGAAAACGAGGCAGACAATGGATTGAAGAACCTGACTGGCACCATCTGCATGGCGAGAACCAATGATCCGCACTCGGCCACGTCGCAGTTTTTCATCAACCTCAAGGACAACAGCTTTCTTGATCACACCGAGAAGACAGGTTCAGGCTGGGGCTACGCTGTGTTTGGCCGAGTGACATCGGGCATGGAAGTGGTGGAAGCCATCGCGGCGGTGCAAACGGGCAATTCTGGGTTTCATCAGGATGTCCCGGTTGAAGACATTGTGGTTGAAAAGGTCACTGTGTCTGAAGCCAAAAATTAATCTCTGTAGCTGGCATCGGCGGTGTCTTCGGATGGTCCTCGTCTTTGAATATCTATTCAGGATAACTCGTATCCGTGCCTGATTGGATTACGCTGTCAAAATTTTTGCCGCAGCTGATTTATCCGTTTAACCTGGCGCTGTTGCTCATCTTTGCGGCGTTGCTTCTGATTATTTTTGGTCGACGTCGAATAGGCTTATGCTCCGGGTTTCTTGCAGTTGTGATCCTGACAGTTTGTTCATCCCCATTATCACTGACGTTGTATCGCGAGCACGAACTTAAATATCCTCCTGTTCCTGTCTCGGCCTCCCCAGCTGCAGATGCCATCGTTGTGTTAGGCGGTGATGTGGGTATC
>DDZY01000026.1:673-16496 GCA_002346525.1 Proteobacteria bacterium UBA2996 | reverse complement strand
AATCAGTTGTCGCTCAGCGGGAGGTAGGCCGGGATACCAATTCTTTCGCTAACGCGTTACGGGCATCTTTGCGTGAGGACCCTGACGTGATTCTCGTTGGCGAGTTGCGTGACAGGGAAACCGTCCAACTTGCCCTGACCGCTGCCGAAACAGGCCACCTGGTTTTTGGAACCCTCCATACCTCAGGCGCACCGAATACGATCAACCGGATCATTGATGTATTTCCACCAGAACAGCAGGACCAGGTACGCTCTCAGGTTTCTCAATCACTGCAAATGGTGATGACCCAAAAATTGCTGCCCAAAGTCGGTGGAGGCCGGGTCGGCGCGTTTGAAGTGATGGTGTGTAATTCCGCGGTAAGGAATCTGATTCGGGAAAATAAAATATTCCAGATTGAGAGCATCATGCAGACCGCGAGAGGTGATGGAATGGTCACGATGGATGCAGCCATCCAGCAGTTGAAGGGATCGGGACAAGTCGAGAACATCTAGCGCGTCGCCGGAAATGGGTACGATCGATCACGGAAAACTTGGTTTTGCTGCTGAGAATGTGGCCAGTATCCATTCAACATCCGTAAAGGAACGTGGTCTCACGCTGATTGAGCTTCTGGTCGTCATCGTCCTTATGATCATTGGCTCCACAGTCTTTCTGAACCTCGGTGGCTGGAATTGCGCCAGTGAGGTAAGAAGCGATTTCGACCACTTTAATCAGTTCCTCGAGACCTTGCGGGCAAAATCAATAGCTAACGGCAGGGCAATGCAGGCCGAGTACCACCTTGAAGGCGTGTTGCACGTTCACTCGAATATTGGCAGGCAAGCGAGAGGAATCCAGCCCTGTAGCGGGTCGGAGTGGGATTGGGAGGGGGAAGAGATCGATCTTCTTATAAAGCGGGCAAATTTCCAGGGCTCGGAAAATTTTGTGCTCTGTTTTTATCCTGACGGAACAGCGACAGCGAAGACCATTGGCCTGCAGGGCACCTGTGATGGAGAAGTTCACCGGTTCAGGACCCAGGTCTTTGGGGCCACAGGTTTTCTCGAGAGGGCAAAACAGAAGGTTGGGACCGGCGTGTGGCAGGAACTTTGACTCGATGACAGATCAAGAATCCAAGTCCGCAGGATTTACCCTGATTGAGGTGATGGTCTCGCTGTTCATTGTGACCCTCGGGATAATGGCGGTCTTCGGTTTTATCGCGGTATCGGACGACATGATCCAGAACGTGAAGCATAGTGAAGACCTAGATGGGGTTGTGACGGATATTGTGGAGACGATTCATTCGGATAAGGCCAATATTCAGGAGTACGGCGCAAAAAATTTAGTTTCCTGTGGCAGCCTTACGACATCAAGTGGAAAGGATCAGCAACTCGCCCATATGAAAAGATGGTGTGGGCAACTGGCAGCAGAGATCGGTCCTGCGGAAACCGGGGACACTCGAAAAATTAATGTCATCCAGACAATAGTAGACGGAAAAGACGTACATATCTTAACGGTAGAGTTGACAAATAAAGATGGAAAGAATCTTGCCTTCGCAAAAAGGGTGTTTGAAGCACCCTGAGCTTGGCTTTTCCCTGATAGAGGTGTTGGTAGCAACAGCAGTAAGCGCAATTGCGCTTGCTGGGTTGTTGGTGGCTTACGACTTGGTGGACAAACAGTATTCGAAAATAAGGGATATCAGCACCGTCCGTCAGGCGGGTGGGAACGTCTTGAGGATTCTAGAACGGGACCTGCGTATGACGGGGTTTGCCTACAGGACCGATTCGGGCGTCATCACTTTTGGGGAAATCACCACCCCGATTACGGTAGTTGATAGCGGCGCGAATTGCTGCGATGAGATGACTGTGATCTATGACCGGCATGACGAGGCTGCCGGAACGACTGACCGCGTCGAGATCCGATACTGGGTGAAATCCTATACCGGCACAAAAGGGACAAGGGGTCGGCTGTTCAAGCAGGTGAATATTCTCGCGCCAGCGCCCTCCATATCGACGGGGCCGGAAGAGGTAATGGCAGACTTTATTGAGGATCTGCAGATCGTCAGAGCCGGGACAACTCCAAAGCCGGATCAATTGATCGAAATCTATCTGGCACTAAGGACAAGCCGGGAATACGACAGAAACGTAGCCTATCAAAGAGAAGATCATTTTCCGGGCAACTCTAATATCAGCCGTGATGACGGATACCGTCGCGGCGAGTTTTCGACAAGCGTTGCGCTTCGCAACCTAGCGCTGTGAATCCGGATCACCAATTCTGGGCGCATCGCGAACGCGGTGCGATCCTCGTTGTCTCGCTCATCGTAACGCTCGTGATGACGACAATGGGTGTGGGATTATTTTATGTTTCGAATCGCAGCTTTGAACAGATGGAAACAAACACCAGCCGGTCCGAAACACTGTATTCGGCTGAAACCTGTATTGAGGATGTGATCAGATGGATGAAAGTGACACTCGCGGCCGAAGTGCCGTGTAAAAGTGGAGGTGTTGGCGGTGTCTGTCATACCATCGGCGCCGGTCCAAGCCCCAAAACAATGGATTCGGCCTGGCGGCAGGCGGGAGAAAGCTCAACAAAGGGGCAGAGCAAGGTTCAACGGAGAATGGCACAGCATGAATACAAGTGTACGCTGAAACTCACTGCAATCGTCACCAATCCCGACGAAAAGTACCTGTACAAAATTGAGTCCGAAGGCAAGGGGCCTAACCGTGTGCGCTCCGACGTTGAAGTGATCGTGTCAATAGGCCCGTCAGCAAAAAAGGGCGGCTCGGACGTGGGGCAGGGGAATGAATATAACGATCCTCAATAAACTCAAGTTACCGGTCTTTTGAAAATAAGATATCCAAGTACAAGCCTGCTCCCATAACTACCGAATGAATTTCTAGGTGTCTAAAAACGAGCCCACCGATTTAGTGCATTGTTTAACCTGAACCTATCTGACCGGACATGGCGCCAATGAAAAGAAGTCTACGCTTTGTCTCGATCGCTTTTTTACTGTTTGCTGCGAACGCATCAGCTCTGAAGCAACCGCCCCCAGGTGCTTATGGTGGCCAGGGCGCGGTATTGCTGATGGTCGAAAACTCGTATTACACATCTATGCCTTCCAATGAAAAAGATTTGCCAGTGGAGCCAAGTGATGTCGTTATTGATTCGTTGGGTAATCTTCATGTACGAAACCATAACTGGTCGCACGGCTCCAACTACACAACGACAGATCATTGGATGACGCCAGGATACGGTAATCAATGTAGTATTTATAAAACCTGTTATCCAAAAGACGCACGAATCTCAAAATTTAATCCAGACCTCTCGGCAGTAGCCACTTACGGGGAGTCATTGGTTGGACGAGACACCTTTGGTAATAGCACTAAGAAACATACCCATTCCCACAGGGGTGCGGGCGACATGGCGATTGACTCCTCGGATAATATCTATGCGCTAATCCGCAGCGAGAATGCGGGTAATGAATGGAAAACGAGTACTGCTCGGATAGATAAGTACGACGCCGCCGGGGTTCTTATCGCTTCCATTCCGTTATCCAACGACAAAAAAGCATATGAGATTGGAGGTGATCCCAGAGCGATTGATGTTGATGGCGCGGGTAATATCTGGGTCGCCGGTGTCATGGGTTTGAGTAGCAAAAGGGTATGGGGTTACGTTACGAAGTATGACCCGAACGGTGTAGTACTGACAGAGTGGGAACTGCCAGCTGGTGATGGGGAGTATTCAGGGTGGGCGCCCAACTGGTGGGTGAGAAGCCAGTATTACAACCGCGCGGAGGGGCAACTCGGGGTGCCAAAGGCTATTTCAGTGTATGGAGGCAAAGCCTACGTTTTACGAAGTTGGACGAGCTATGGACCTGATCGCCCTCTTCGATGGCCTTACCCAAAATTTTTAGGTAAATGGGATGCGATTACCAATTCAGAGTTTCCTTATCCCGAGTGTCAGATAGGGTTTCCGGTTGAAGTCTTTTCGACTGCAACCGGAGCTCAACTGAGTAGCTGGTATGCGTTGGGCGGAGACGATATCGAAGTCAATGCCAACGGGGTTTATGTCGTCGGCCACAAGACATTTCACACAAAACATACAAGGGAGCAGAACAATAATGTCGGAGATGCAGATGCTTCGTTGCAATACCTCTGGGACGATCCCATTGACCTGAATAACGATGGCGTACCAGATGTTCGATACGGCCCGGATTGCGGTGGTCAGGTGGGCAAATATTCCCACAGTGGAGCGCTTCAGCTGCGTTTCGCTCCGCGTAAGATTTATTGCGATGAATCTACTGTAGCAACACCGGCTGCTTTAGGTTCTGACGCCGACGGTAATATTTATGTAGTCGCTTCTCAGGAACAGGGGCCAGAGCAATACCCGGGCTATATCGAAAAGCACATTTACGCTCCGTTCTCGGGAATTAAAAAATACTCCGCCGACGGCGACTATCTGGGCACGACAATGAGTCACTCCAGAGCGAGAGAGGACCATATTAAGTGCGCGTTGAGAAAAATCCTGGCCAAGCCGGAACTCACCAGTAATATCAAACTTGGATTTCAGATTTTCAACCAGGATCCAAAGATGCTTACAGGGGTCTCGTCTTCTGGTGCCAGCGAGATTCGCCCCATGCTGTGTCAAAGATGCCCTATCGATCCTCGCTGGCGGAACAAAAGAACGGACAGTTGGTACCATACGATGGGCGCTGATGGCTGGACAGCCTATGATATGCAGGGTCTTCAAACCCAGACAAATAATCTTTACGAGGCATTAGATTACGCAAAGAGCTATTACAGCAATGCGTTGCCCGGATTCCCCAGTCCCATCGATCCAACGAGCTGCGAATCACATTCTGTTTTGCTTATCAGCTCTACTCCCTGGCCATGGGAAGACGCCAAATTCACAACCTGGGCAACCGCGATGGAGGCACTGGGCGTGCAAACACACGTTATTGGATATGCCCTGCCGGAACTCGCCTGGACTGCGCCGAACCACGGTGGATCATGGTGCTATAAGGCCAACAGGTGCGCGACCGCCGAGGAGGATTTCCAGTCGTATGAGAAGCTGGCGAAACTGGGCAAGACGTACCCTACCTCTCCAAGATTAGTCGACTCAAATGGCCTTGTAGACGCCATAGAGACCATTCTGTTAGCGAGCCGCAAGTCAGATCTTGTTTTTACCGGTACGGCTCCAGCGATTGCCCCCCCTGCCGTTGGCGATTACATCTATCAGTCAACCTTTACGCTCCCGGGTGCCGGACAGTGGCGGGGCAAACTGACCAAATATGCACACGATTCGACCACCGGTGCTATTGGCGACCAGATCTGGGAAGCAGGAGCCCAACTCAACCTTAAGAGTGCAAATGATCGGCGCATCTGGACTGCAAGAAGCGGGGTTGCTCCGGGGCTGAATAATTTTGCCGTTCCGAACGTGACCTCACTGAAAGCCATCATGTACGCAGGCGTCGACCCTGCCCCCACCGATGACGAGGCGGGCAAGTTGATCAATTTTGTCCGGGGACAGGATTGCTATGATGAGGATTACGACGGAAACGTGACTTGTGCCGCTGATGAGAGAGATTGGAAGCTCGGGGACATCTATCACTCCGAGATGGCGATTGTGGGGCCGCCAGACGCAATAGATCCTGACTTAGCAGCTGACACCAATACCGAGGAATACTTCAAGTCACAAAACGGTTACCAGACGTTTATCGATGCTAACGCGAGCCGCGAAACGATGGTTTATGTGGGCGCCAATGATGGCATGCTGCATGCCTTTAAAGACAGTACCGGTGAGGAGCTATGGGCGTTTATCCCCCCAAACGTCCTGCCCAAGTTACGTTCGATGATCTCAGGTGTCGCGCATGTCACTTTACCGATCTACGGAGTTGATGGTTCACCCGTAGTTAAAGATGTCCTTCTTGGGGGCCAATGGCGTACCGTCTTGATGGCAGGCCTGGGCAGAGAAGGGTATGGTTATTTTGCTCTGGATGTAACCAATCCCTCGTCACCGAGTTTCCTTTTTGCTTTTGAGAATGATCCCCAAAAAGAAGTTGTTCGCCACTGGGATTCGCAGGGGAATTTAACAGAGCAGAATTACACCAGAACCTCCTCTTACTTTAACTATCGCAATTTGGGCGAGGCGCTTTCCACTCCGACGATTGTCTTAGTAACCGACGGCGGATCACGAAAGTGGGTGGCTGCGATAGGCGGTGGTCTCAATAATACAGACGATAAGAATTATGGCTCTGCGGTGTATCTGATTGACATTGGGGATGTTGGTAAGGTGTTGAGAGTTATTGACTTGGCTGATATGTCCGGTGGGTTTAAAAATTCACACCCGGCGCCACTTACGGCTGTCACTTCCGACACCACCAGTCTCGCTACGTACAAGGGGGCGAGGCTGTATTCGGTAGACCGGGAGAGTAGGGTATACAAAATTAATCAGTGCAATGTAGAAAGTGCTAGCCCGTGCGTGAGCGCCAGCACACGCGACCAGACTATGCTAATTGGAAACGCAGGGAACGATCTTAATCAACGCGCGTCATTTAACGCAGTCACGCCAACAACCGACAGCGATGACAAGCTCTGGGTTTATTTTGGCACCGGTAATCTAGACAAACTTCAGTTATCCCAAGCGACCATTCAAAACCGTATTCTTGGCATAAAAGATTCTAGTTTTCCGGCTGTAACTAAAGGTGGCGGAGTCAGTATGGGATCGCCTACGATCAAAAATGTGACCGGTGCAGGGGCGACCTGCCCCTCAGCCAGTGATGACGGTTGGTATCTTGACCTTGGGCGGGATGAAAAAGTCGTCAGCAAGATCGCATTGGACAAACAGATCCTGTATGCACCGGTGTACAAGCCGGACACCACGCAGCCCTGTTTCCCGGGTACCAGCACCTTATATCAAATGGGTTACGCGTGCGGGAAGGTGTTAAAGAAGACTTCGATGGGCGCTGGATTAATTGCTGGAGTTCGCATCCATCAGGATAAGGTCTATGTCGGCATCAGCGGAACACCCGACAACCAAACTGAGGTCGACCTAGGGGATGGATACAAAAAGAAAGGAAGCATTGCTTTTGGCTCCCCTCCCGCCGCAGCAAATCCGGTGGGAGAGGTCATCACGATTGAATCCTGGCGGGAGAAATATTAGAGAAGCTCGGTACCTGGATTGGATTTGATCAACGAACATCATGTCCAGGGGTCGGGTTCGGCAGTGTACGCAGTAGCGAAGCCGAGCCCTATGAATTTGTCTATCAGTGAGTCGGAATCACCTTGAAGGTTTTAACAGTAACGCCGGTGTCGGTCAGGACAACGATACGGGTAAGATTGGTTTCACGTGAGCCGTCAGTGGCACATCAACAGAAAAGCGGGTTTTCGGCACCCTGTTTGACGAAATGAACTGGTTACGCCCTGCGCTGCTTGCGCTTGTCCTCATCGCTGGATCGCCCGGCTACGCGAAAGAGTTGCCCCCTGGAGCGGGAGGCGCTACGGAATCCCCGGTGAATATTCTTGTGGCGTTTGACCTGTCGTCCAGTATGAATGGAAACATCCCCGGGCCAGCGGTCAATGAGCCACGGGACATTGCTGTTGACTCCAAGGGTAATTGGCATATAGAGCATCGACAAGTGTGGGGTGGGCCAACAGGTCCAATTAGTCGTTTCTCCAAAGAGCTTGAATATGAAACAAGCTATGGGATCCCGTTTTCAAGAGGCATGTTTGACCGGCCAAAACTGGCTGTGGATGCTGCTGATAATGTCTATGTTACAGATCGGACCAACAGCCAGGTTCATAAGTTCAATTCGGCGGGTACGCACCAAAAGAATTTTGCTGTTCCGTTCCCCCTGGGGATCGATGTCGATTCAAGCGGCAACATGTATGTCAGCGGGTCGGACGAGATCTATAAGCCGCCCTGGACGCTAAGGAAAATAGATCCTACTGGAGTGTTAATCAAGGAGTGGGAGATCGGGAACGAATCGGGTGATGATCCTTACGGCGTATCGGTTTATGACGGGAAAGTCTATGTGGTGTCCCGAAGCGGTAAAAACGGTGCGTTAACGCACTCGGTCCCGCCAGGGTGTAACGTAGGTTATTTGGTCAGAATCTACAGTGCATCCTCGGGCGCCCTAATAGATTCCTGGTACGCCCTTGGCGGCCAGGATATCGAAGTGACCGCCAAGGGCGTGTATGTCCTGAAGCATCAGGAGATCTATAGAACAGACCCAGATTACTGTGGCGGTCAGGTTGGCAGTTACAGCTACGCCGGCGATTTTCAGACCCGTTTCTCCCCCTATGGTCCGTCTGAGGGCGAACCGCCTGACAGGATCAGGCAGCACTACGGTCTGGGGTCGGATGCAAGTGGAAATATTTATGTGGCCGGGGGGCAATACTTACAGTATTCGAGAGTCCTGAAGTTTGACTCCGAGGGCAAACTCTTAGATGGCATTTATGAAAGAAGGACGCGGCTTGATGGGATGAAAAGTGTCCTCAAGAGTCTTCTTGAGCGACCAGAGATGAACGATAACATTCACTGGGGCCTGCTGGGCTGGTCCTATGAAGCTCGAATGTTCGTCAAGGTCTCCCCGGAGGGCGCAGAAGAAATCATCAAGTTGAGTTGCCAGTACTGTTCCACAAGTTTTGACTATTTGTTCGCGTTTGACCCAGGCAGGAGTGGGACAAACCTAAAGTCAGGGATAGAGCTCGCGGAGCAGTATTACAAGGGCGCTGCCGCAGGATTTACACCAAGTCCGATCGATCCAAAGATCCCCTGTCAGAAGAGCATTATCCTGGTTCTCGCCGATGGAGAAGATTATAACGGACATGAACTGCCGGTTCTGGAACGGCTCGTGGATTCGATGGGTATTGAAACCGCGGTCGTCGGCTTCGCGCTGGCACCGCACGCGAACCAGGAGGCCTATATCAATATTGCCAAGGCCGGGAACACGTTCCCCTACACGCCGCGATTTGCAGAGAATCAAGCCGACCTGGTAGAGGCCATAGAACTGATTGTTTCCAAGGCGCGTAAGTCGAAACTGGTCTATACCGGTACGAGCCCAACGATTTCCTCTGATGCTGCAGGCGATTATATCTATCAGTCGACGTTTACGATTCCGGAAATCGGGCAGTGGCGTGGGAGACTGACCAAGTACGAACTGGACTCGGAGACAGGCGCTGTCGGTGAAAAGATCTGGGAGGCCGGCGCGAAACTGAATGAAAGGCCCCCGGACAGCCGGAAGATCTGGACGGTCTCACCGTGGGTTACGATGGCAATGAATAACTTTGTGGCGAGCGATTCCAGCCAGTTGATGTGGGCACTCTACGAGGGTGCCGGTTTTTATCCGGAGGAAAGCGAGGTAAAAAAACTAATCCGGTTCGTGAGGGGGATTGATGCTTATGATGAGAATAAAGATCTGAATACCGCCGATGAACGGGAATGGAAGTTGGGGGATATCTATCATTCTGAAATCGCCGTGGTGGGTCCACCCAAGATGCCGTCGGAAGAAAAAATTGCCGATACCAATACAGAGGCTTATTTCAAGGAGCAGAACGGTTACCAGGCTTTTGTGAATGCGAATGCATTGCGCAAGCGCGTGGTATTTGCCGGCGCCAATGACGGAATGCTTCATGCGTTCGATGATGAAAGTGGTGAGGAGTTATGGGCATTTATTCCCCCCAATCTGCTTCGGCGAATAAGGGAGATGACCGCTCCGATAGCACATCTGACCAAGCCGATCTTTGGTGTGGATGGTACGCCGGTCGTTCGCGATGTCTATCTTAAAGGCAAATGGCAAACCATCCTGATTGCGGGCCTGGGCCGGGGAGGTCCTGGCTACTTTGCGCTGGATGTCACCAACCCTTCGGCACCGAAGTTCATATTTGCATTCCTGAACGATACAAATGAAAAGGCCGTTCATTACTGGGATGAATCGGGTCGGGAATCCAAGCATTATTACAGTAGTGTGTCCGCGGACATGGATTACTCGATGATCGGCGAGGCCCGTTCCACGCCAACAATTGTCTCTACACCCTCAGGCGTTGGCCGAAAATGGTTGGCGGTAGTCGGTGGAGGTTACAACGCAAGCGCTACCCCGGGTTATGGTTCCTCCGTCTATCTTCTGGACCTGGGCCAAGGAGGTAAAGTCGCTCGCGCCATTCAGATGATCGACAATCCTGGCGGATTTGTAAATTCGGTCCCCGCTCCGCCTACAGCAGTGACCGCTGATGGAACAAAGATTGCTACGTACAAGGGGGCCCTCGGCTATGTTGCCGACAGGGAAAGTAAGCTCTACAAGATTGATGCGAGCGACGGTGGCTTGCGGTATCAATATACAGAACTATTTGACGGTAATGGTAATGAGGTGAACCAGAGAGCAGCGGAGTGCGCGATCACTGCTTCAACTGACAGCAATGACAAGCTCTGGGTTTATTTCGGCACCGGGAACAAAGAAAAGGTGCAGCTCTCGTTGTCTACGATCCAGAACAGAATCTTTGGGATCAAAGACGAGCACTTCCCGCTTTTTCAGAGTGTTTCCAAAACAACAGCAAATGATCTCAAGGATGTCACCGCCAAGGGGTTGGCATGTCCGGAGTCGGAAGATGCCGGCTGGTACCTCAACCTTGACCGGGATGAAAAAGTCGTCGGCAAGCTCGCATTGGATCAACAGGTACTGTATGGGCCGGTGTACAAGCCGGATACCGAACAAGTCTGCTTTCCGGGTACCAGCACTCTATACCAAATGGGGTACGCGTGTGGGAACGTGTTAAGGAAGACTCAACTGGGAGCAGGTTATATTACAGGCGTACGAGTACATAAAGACAATGTTTATCTTGGCATAAGCGGAACCCCTGGTAGCCAAACCGAGGTCAGCCTTGGGGATGGGTTCACCAAGAAAGGCAACATCGCTTATGGCGCTCCTCCGGACGAAGCCAATCCTGTCGGCGGGAGGCTTAAGGTCGAATCCTGGCGGGAGAAATTCTAGAGAAGGACGGCTGCTGAGCTAACTGCGATTGATATAGATCGCGCCCTGGAGTCCCGTCCGGCAGTGTAAGCCTGGCCCAATCCAGGTACCTGAAAACTTGCCTGTCTGTGAGTCGGAATCACCGTTAAGTGTGAAGTACAGGACACGGTCAACATCTAATTCATCACCAGCTTCGGTCATGATCTTTTCGGTGAGTGTTGGCGACTGAAAATCCAACGTGCCGTTGTTGCTGTTCTCTTGGACGCTGGTAAAGGTATTATCACCGGCAGTACCTTCGGCCGCTTGTGTTGCTACCCCTTCAGAAATACTTAGACTCCACTCGCCCCCTAAACCCTCGGTGGCATTAAACCCCAGGCAGATATGTGTCGGCACGGCAAAGGTGCCGGTGACACTCCCACCGGCGTCATTAAGAGTGAGATAGATTTTATGTGTTCCATATCTTGAATCCACCAGATCCCCGGTCCACTGACCCGTTACATTAAATTGCCTTCCAATCTGGGTTTCCATCATGTCACTGGACGTAGTAGCCCCGCAGCCTTGGAGGCCAAGCAATAACGCGGTTAAGGCGAGACCGCCTACCGTACGCGAAGCACAGTTTAAATTTGCTAGCACCTTGTTTGACTGCCTTTTGCCTGATTCAATAAGCGAAATAACTTTAGCATAGTGTAACCTGTCTGAAGCGGCTCAAGCCGCGCTCCAGAGATTACTGGCGCGTTAGATTCTAGGTTCTTAGACATCGTGCCCATTGTTGATAGTAACCTAACCTGGGTACGATTCAGCCGGGGAGATTGGTATCCTTCCTCACGCAACCCAGGGGAAGGCGCTTGTGGAGAAATTAGCCAATGGAACAGAGACGATTTAATGCCGGCGAGATAATTTATGAAAAGTGTGAGGTTAGCGAGAATGCGCTGCTGCTTCTTTCCGGGGAGGTGGAGATCTTTGTCGAAAACGATGGAGGAAGTACGATCCTGGGTTATGTATCGGCAGGCGAGTTTCTCGGTGAGATGGGGTTGCTGAGCAGGATGCCCAGGAGCGCAAGCGCCCGGGCGAAAACGGTCGTCGAGGGGCACGAGCTGTCGCACAGTGAACTGACCGAAGCTCTGTCAGAGCATCCAGGCATGGCGCTTCGAGTGATTAATAGACTCAGTGAAAGGTTGCGGTTCTCTAATAAGCGGATTGTCGGGGATCTTGAACCTATAGTTGAGCCTGGGGAGGGATATAGCGCCTCAAAAAGGACAAGTCACCGGGCACGGATATTTAGCGGTCACGAACAGGTAGCAGCGTTACTTCCAACAGAAGGTATTGCGCTGACTGAATCCGAATATAGTGTTGGCCGTGCTGGAATCGGAACAACAGAATTCTTACACCGGATTACTTTGCCGGATTTGGAATCGCATCAACTCAGCGTGAACCATTTCTTGATTTCATTAACTGCCGAAGCTGTGTTGATCCGGGACAATGCGAGTGAGTTAGGAACCTGTGTAAACGGTACTTATCTGGGCAAGGAGTTTCCTCTGGATTCGGCTCAATTGACGGAACAAACCAATATCGTCATTGCGGGCGGCGTTGATTCGATTTTCTGCTTTCGAATCGTATTGGGGTGACAGCCTTGAACCGAAATGCACAGGCAAGATAATAGATATGAATCCTTAAGGGGGGTACCCAACCGCAAGAAGCGGGTCAAGTAATGGCAGAGCGGGAGTGATGTCTCAATCGTAGACATCCGGACTTCCCGGCGGACGGGTTTTGAAGCGTTTGTGTACCCAGAAGTATTGTGTCGGTGCGCGCCGAACGCACCTCTCAATGGTCTCGTTCATTTTTGCAGCGTCACCGTCCGGGGTCGTGGCAGGAAAGCCACTCAGCGGTTCATCGATCACAATTTCGAACCCGGCTCCGCGGGGCAGCAGGTAGGTTGCGCAAGGCAGGACCGGGGCCCGGCACATCCCCGAGATACGGCCGAGCGCTGGCCAGGTGGCGGTCGGGATGCCAAAAAACGGGGCAAAAACAGCCCGGCGTGGGCCGGGGTCCTGATCGGGCAGGTAGTAACAGCCCTTGCCACCCCGGATCGCCTTAAGCATGGGGCGAAGGTCATCCTTACGCTCGTACATCGTACCGCCAAATCGCTGCCGGGCCCGGAACATGGCCCGGTCAAACACGGGATTCCGGGTCCGCTGGTATACGCTGACTCCGGGGGACCGCAAGGAAAGAAAAATACCCCCGAGCTCGAGGGCAAGAAAATGGGGTGCCAGGAGGATGAATCCTTTCCCCTGTTGTTCGACCTGATCAAGAATCGCCTCATTCCTGACCGTGACTCGTCCGCGCAACTTGGATTCCGATGCCCACCAGACAAACCCTGAATACAACAGCATCCTCGCAGTATTCCTGATGTTTTCTCTGGCGAGATCCCTGATTTGATCTGCGGAGTCGTTGGGAAAGCACAACGCGAGATTGCGCTCTGCGACTCGTCGACGGGATGGGACGACCGCGTGGAGCAGATCCCCGAGGACGCTTCCGACATGAAATAGTACTGGCATCGGAATGAGACTCAAAAGACGCAACAATCCGAGGGCAATCCAGCTACCGAGGTAGCGAACATGAAAAGGGTTTCTAACGGGACGCGGCATGACGCGACTCCTGTTTCGCGCAGGGGTCCCCAAGATGGTTCATGTTTCTTTGGGGAAAGATAAGGGACATATACGACGGATATAAGTATTTTGGATGGCAGTGCGCGAGAGAGTCCTACAACCGTATGCTATAGTGTTTGATGAAGTTTCCGCTCGCCATTCGGCCAGCGGCCTAGGCAAATCAGTATCGGGAGGCTCTTTGGCAGAGACTATTGTACTCACCGCAGAGATGGTGGCGGTGATGGCGATACTGGCTTTGACCATTTTTCTGTTCGCGTTTGAAATCGTCCGGGTTGACGTAGCGGCGGTCGGTATCATGGTGCTGCTCGGACTCACCAGTATGCTGCCCGGGTACTCAGGTCTGGTCCCGATCGGCAACCTATTTGATGGTTTTTCCAGTAACGCGGTCATCTCCATTATCGCAGTGATGATCATTGGTGCCGGACTGGACAAGACCGGCATCATGAGTCAGTTGGCGGGAAAGATCCTGAAATATGGGGGCAGGACGGAAAGCCGGATCATTACGGTGATTTCTGCAACCGTGGGTGTGATTTCGAGTTTTATGCAGAACATTGGCGCAGCGGCACTTTTTCTACCCGTTGTCACCCGGATTGCGCGACGGGGCAATCTGCCAATATCCCGACTGCTCATGCCAATGGGCTTTTGTGCGATTTTGGGTGGGACGATGACCATGGTCGGGTCCAGCCCTTTGATTTTGCTGAACGATCTCATCGACACCTCAAATCGTAACCTGCCGGACTCCGTCGCCCCCATGGAAGCTTTCTCATTGTTCTCGGTCTCGCCGATCGGCATCGTGATGTTGTTGAGCGGTATTCTCTATTTTGTGCTCCTCGGCAGATTTGTGCTGCCCGTGGTCAAGGACAAGCCTCAGGAATCCGGAAGCACGCTCCAATACTTTTCTGAGGTATACGGGATCTCCGGGCAAGTGTTTGAGGCCCGGGTTACCGAGGACAGCCCCCTAGCCGGCGGGACACTGTCCGACATTGACAGCGCGGGACGGGGTGGTTGGATTGTGGCGGTACGAACCGGAGATAAGTTCACGGTAGCGCCTTCCGGGGAGACAGAACTTTGGCCGGGTTCCGACTTGGCGATCATGGGGCCGATGGACTCGGTGCAATATTTCTGCGCTGAGAATGTGTTGGAACTCAAGCGGGAAATGGATGTCTTTTCGGAGTTGCTTAGCCCTACTGCAGCGGGCATTGTGGAGGTAGTTGTCCCACCCGATTCGAATCTGATAGGTAAGTCAATCAGGGAAGTGTCTTTGCGGCAACGATACGGTGCAACAGTTCTTGCCATATTCAGGATTGACGAAGTAATTGATCGGCAATTGCCGGAATTTGTGCTTCAGGCCGGCGACACGCTTGTTCTTCACGCCCGTTGGCAGGATGTTGCCCCAATTGCCAAGAACAGGGACTTGGCGGTTGTGACGGATTTTCCACGGGACGATACGCGTCCGGAAAAACTGCCTCATGCCCTGGTCTTTTTTCTGATTGCGCTGGCGCTAATCCTGTTCACGGATTTGAGACTGTCGGTTGCCCTGATGACAGGTGCCATTGGAATGATCATCAGCGGCGTCATCCGCGTAGATGAGGCGTATCAATCGATTGGATGGCAAAGTGTTTTCCTGCTCGCGAGCTTGATCCCGCTTGGCCTTGCCATGGAGTCAACCGGCACGGCTGCCTGGGTTGCTCAACAGACGCTGATTGTGCTGGGACAGGTGCCGATTTGGGTGCTTCAGGCAAGTATTGCCGTGCTGGCTACCGTGTTTACCTTGCTGATGTCGAACGTCGGGGCGACGGTCTTGCTTGTGCCTTTGGCGGTGAATATTGCGATCGGAGCTGGAGCCGATCCCGCGGTGTTCGCGTTAACGGTGGCTATCGCAACGTCCAACTCTTTCTTGATCCCCACGCACCAGGTCAATGCGCTGATTATGGGCCCGGGGGGTTATCGCGTGGCGGATTTCATGCGTGCGGGTGGAATCATGACCATCCTGTTTCTCGTGATCATGATGATCATGCTGAACCTCATCTTCTGAGATGGCTAGTCTGGCGGAATAGGGCTGGGGCTATTGATCCAGCAGTCGAATTCGCTCCCACTCAAGCATCACATCCTTACGCTGACTTCCCCAGCGGTAGCCGCCGACTGCGCCGTCTGACCGAATGATACGGTGACAGGGGATCAGGAAAGCTATCGCGTTTCGGCCGACAGCCGTTCCCACTGC
>DDZY01000026.1:0-300 GCA_002346525.1 Proteobacteria bacterium UBA2996 | reverse complement strand
CGGAATTCCCAGCAGTGCCCGCCAGACCTGAAGCTGAAAGTCTGTTCCCTGCACCAACAGTGGCAGAGGGCTACTGGGTAGCGAGCCTTCGCCCGGAAAGATCTGCCTCATCATGCCAGCCGTATCATCCTGGGCAGGGGAGAGGTCTGCGCCGGGCCAAGTACCCCTGAGCGGAACAAGCGCTTGCGTCGTTTCGCTCTCCGGGAACGAGAGCCAGCAGATACCCCGGGCGGTGATACCCAAGAGACAACTTCCAAAGGGGCTGTCGTGGATGCCATACCCGATCTCGAGGCCGGCCCC
>DDZY01000226.1:1761-5283 GCA_002346525.1 Proteobacteria bacterium UBA2996 | reverse complement strand
GCTGGAGGCATTCGAAGGTGAGGAACGCGTCTACTTCAGCGAATGGGAAAGAAAATTCCCCCGGGATCTTAATTGATGCACCGGATGCAGATATCGGGCGATCTATCTTTTGCCTGCAATCGAATCCGCGATGATGCACAGCATCTCGAACATCAGGTTGGCGACGGTGACACAGGTGATCCCGGTGGGGTCATAACAGGGAGACACCTCACTGATATCCGCGCCTATGATGTCCATGCCCTGCAGTGAACGCAGGATGACCTGCACATCTCTCGGAATCAGGCCGCCGATTTCTGGCACCCCGGTTCCCGGCAGATAGGCCGGGTCCAGACCGTCGATATCGAGCGAGATGTACACCGGGCCGCCTTTTAGGACTTCCTGAATCTGTTGGATCGCTGCTGCGCGACCCATCTCTTCATACTCGTCCATTGTGATGATGCTGTAGCCGACGTCATAGCCGTACTGGATATCCTCGGGCGTAAAGCGGCTGCCGCGCATGCCCACCTGAATGGCACGCTTGGGATCAATCAATCCTTCTTCATAACCACGGCGCATGAAAGTGGCATGGTTCACCTTGTCGCCGCAGATCTCATCCAGCGTATCAGCGTGGGCATCAAAATGCAGTATGCCAACCGGCTGATCTACCGCCAGCGCCCGCAGAATGGGCAGTGGGATGGTGTGGTCACCACCACAGGCGATTGGGACAATGTTCGCGCCCTTCATCTCGATGAAGAAATCCCTGATCATGTCGATCGATTTGTCCTTGCTCATCGGATTGACCGGCGCATCGCCTAAATCCGCCACGTTGCAGACCTCAAAAGGCCGGATGCCGCTGGTGGGATGCACCCGGCGGATGAGTCGGGACATCTCCCTGACCCCGGCAGGGCCATGCCGTGCCCCGGTGCGGTGGTTAAGGCCCAGATCAAAGGGCACCCCCACGAGACCCACATCAACCTCTTCGATAATCTCCCGGGTGACGGTGCGCATGAACGTAGCGAGGCCCGCAAAGCGGGGCACCACAGAGGGGTCAACAGGTTGATAGTCTTCTCTATTGGTCATGATCTTCTCCGCTGAACCCTAAAGCGGGTTCGCTGTTGTCAGGTGTGTTCCCCCATCAATCACTAACAGTTGTCCCGTGACGGATCGCGCTTGCAGTCCCAGCCAGCACACAGCGTCGGCCACATCGGCCGGTGTGACAAAAGTCTGCAACGGCGCGGCCGCTGAGACCTTTTCCCTGAATGCTGTCAACGCCTCATCTGAAAGTTTTCCGGACAGCCATCTCGTATCCACAAAGCCCGGGCAGACCGCATTAACGCGGATCAAGGGTGCCAGATTACGCGCCAGCGAGAGCGTCATCGTATTGAGCGCGCCTTTGGATGCCGCATACGCCATGGAAGAGCCGATCCCGCTGATACCCGAATGCGATGAGACATTCACCACCGCAGCACAATCGGACTTTTCAAGATGCGGCGCAGCCGCGCGGGTCATCTGATAAGTACCGTTCACGTTGACCGACATGATGTACTCAAAATCAGCGGCATCGAGTGCGTCCAGATCTTTCTGATCGGCAAAACGGGTAACGCCGGCATTGTTGACGAGCAGATCCACCCGGCCAAAGGTATTGATGGCCTCATCGAGAATGCTGCGACAGTCTTTATCATCGGCAACGCTTCCCTGAACTGACACCGCCTCGACGCCCAGGGCCTGACACTGGCTAACGATTTCACTCGCGCCTTCGCGGCTGTGCTGGTAGTTAACAACGACTCGGCAGCCTCTTGCGGCAAGCGCCGTGGCGCACGCAGCCCCTATTCCCGATCCCGCGCCGGTAACGATGGCGACGGGGCCTTCAGTATCAACCCCAGTGACGCCCATAGAACTCCCTTATGAATATCTTCGCTATGATTTTGGTTCTACCCACGGCTATCTGTCGCATAATTGTTTGCGTTTCTCAATCGCTGCCTGATCATATAATCCCCGACGAACAAATCAACCTGGAAATGATCAGGATCTGCTACGCGGCTCCCTTTTCATGAGCAAGACCCCCACCCGCTCCCCCCTTTTTGCATCGCCCCCGATCGGAGGCGCACAGGATGTTTTTTACGCGCAAAGCAACATTGTGCCGCTACCCGTCATCACCCGCGCCCAAGGCATATATCTGTGGGATGAAGACGGCAACGAATATATCGATGCCTCCTCCGGTCCCGTGGTCAGCAATATCGGGCACGGTAATGACCGGGTTGCCGATGCCATGGCCCAACAGGCAAAGCAACTCGACTTTGCCTATTCCAGGGTGGCCCGGCATCGCCCGAACCTAGCGCTGACAGATCGGATTGCGACACTGGCGGGCCCGGGTTTTGAGCGGGTCGCCCTATCAAGCGGCGGCAGTGAAGCGATGGAGATTGCGATCAAGTTTGTCCGTCAGTATGTCGTTGCAACCGGCCAGCCTCAGCGACGACATCTTCTCACCTGTCTGCCCTCTTATCATGGCGGGACCATCGCTACCCTCGGTATGTCAGGAGATGAGGCGCTGGGAGACTTCTTTGACGGCTTCGGCATGACCAGTCATAAAGTAACGGCCCCGCTGACCTACCGCCTGCCGGAACCACACACACCGGAAAGTTACGCACAGTTCGCACTAGACGCGCTCGAAGTCAAAATTCGGGAGTTGGGTCCGGATACCGTGCTCGCTTTCGCTATGGAACCGGTTGGCGGACTCGCCACTGGCTGCGCCGTTCCGCCTCCGGCTTATTTTGAAGGGATACGTGATATCTGCAGCCGTCATGGGATCTTTTTGATCTTCGACGAAGTGCTCTGCGGTACGGGACGCACAGGTCAATTCCTGAATGCTCACTATTATCCGGATGCCCTGCCGGATATTGTGGTCATGGCCAAAGGGCTGGGCTCAGGTTACGCGCCGCTTGGGGCCACACTGTTTCCAGCACATCTGGTAGACCAACTCTCCACGCTGACGGGATTTGGGTTCTCACACACCTATAACGCCAATCCGATCACCTGTGCCACGGGGCTTGCCGTTTTGGATGAGTACGAGAGACTCAATCTCATTGATAATGCCGCCGCGATGGGCGACTATCTCAAGGAGCGTGTCTGGGCACTGACGGATGAATTCCCGATCATCGGCGATGTCCGCGGCCAAGGGCTGCTGCTGGGTATCGAACTCGTGGCGGATCCCATCAGCAAGCAGCCGATGGCGGCAGAATTCTTGCCCACCGAAAAAATCCGCATCCACGGTCTCAATAACGGGCTGATCATTTATTCGCGGCAAACGGCCGGCGGGAAATATGGCGACTGGTTTTTGCTCTCACCTCCGCTCACCATTACCCAAGCCGAATGTGACGAATTGCTGCGCCGACTGCGAGCCACCTTCATCGACTTCGTCAGTGATTGGAAGGGCTGCCAGTAACTCGAAGAGCCCGACCGCACTGTCCGTCGAGGTTACACGGGGCAGACGGCGGTTGAGGAGATAGAAGGTGGTGGCCAGGGGCGGAATCGAACCACCGACAC
>DDZY01000226.1:0-1474 GCA_002346525.1 Proteobacteria bacterium UBA2996 | reverse complement strand
GAACCACCGACACGAGGATTTTCAGTCCACTGCTCTACCAACTGAGCTACCTGGCCTTTGAAGGGAGCCCCTAGCGGGCGGTGGGATTACAAATCACCCGCGCGCTTTCGTCAAGCATGTTGCGTTCGGAGGATGTAGGTGTCAGGAAAGATCCAACGCGAGAGGCTTGAGTTTCTCGATGGGGATGAGGTCAAGCGTCCGGATGTGGGTTCGCGACAGGTAGAGCTTGCAGGTCACTCCCGCCTCCAGCGCTCTGGCATAAGAGCCCGCGCACACACACCAGCAGTCGCCATCCTTAAGGCCGGGAAAACCAAACTCAGGATGGGGTGTGATGAGGTCATTGCCGTCCGACTTCAGCCACTGCAAAAACTCATCAGTCACTTTGGCGCACACCGTATGCGCCCCACGGTCGGCCTCATCCGTATTGCAGCAGCCGTCTCTGAACCAGCCGGTGAGGGGCTTCTCCGAGCACGAGTCCAGAGGCTCGCCAAAGACATTTTGCTGAACAGGGCTATTGGTTTCGGACATACAACACACTCGCATTACTTGAATTCAGGGAAGTCCGTATTCTCTATGCTCAGCGAAGAAACTTTCAATGCCTATTTCGCTTCGGGCGCAGATTCGGGACTTCACCAGTAACACATCGGCAGTGCTATAGTGATATCAGTTTCAAAAAGCGGGTCGTTTATGAAATTCTGCAGCCAGTGTGCATCAGCAGTCAGCATGCGGATTCCCCAGGGGGACAACCGCGAGCGGCATGTCTGCGATGCTTGCGGGCAGATTCATTACCAAAACCCCAAAATCGTTACTGGTTGCATTCCCGAGTGGAAGGGGCAAATACTGCTTTGCCGGCGCGCGATTGAACCCCGCCACGGCCTTTGGACCATACCTGCCGGATTCATGGAAAACGGGGAGACCATCGAGCAGGCAGCCATGCGTGAGACCCTCGAGGAAGCCTGCGCCCGGGTAGACATTCAAGGCCTGTATGCCGTGTTCAACATTCCCCACGTTAACCAGGTCTATATGATTTTCCGCGCCCAATTAAGCGATGGGGAATTCGCGCCCGGCGAGGAAAGCCTTGAGACTGAGCTTTTTGATGAAGACCAGATTCCCTGGTCAGAAATGGCTTTTCCGGTGGTGATCCAGTCCCTGCGTCGGTATTTTTCAGACCGGCCCAATAATCACTTTCCGCCTTTTGTGGATACGGTCACCCCGATACGGCGCTAGGCCGCAGCTCGCAACTTCAGTTCAGCACTTCAAGCTCCGGCGGGATATCCGGGGGACTCGTCGGAAGATCCAATTTCTGCAGCAGATCCTTGAGTGCGCCCTGTACCGCCTCTTCCATGGTCGGGTGATAGAAAGGTTTGCGCAGCAACTCCAGTACCGTCATCTTTTCACCGATGCACCACGCAAGCAGGTGTGCCAGATGTTCGCCTCTTTCCGCGATCACCGTCGCTCCCAGCAGCACACCGCT
>DDZY01000191.1 GCA_002346525.1 Proteobacteria bacterium UBA2996 | reverse complement strand
CGGCTGTCCCGATAACCGTTTGACCAGTCCTCGAGATAGACGTTGACCAGAAGACCCTGTTCGAGCGCGTAGTCCACCGTGCGCTCGATGTCTTTAAGGTGCGCATCCAGTGTCTTTCTGAGCTGCTCCGTGCAATGCTTCTCACTGCCTTTGGTCAACAGGTTGAGCACCCGACCTCCCGTACTGACCAGCCAGTCAACGCTCCGATGATGATCGGTAAAGCCCAAGACCTCGACACGGTCCAGCGCATCGTTTTGCGCGGCCCAGTCATGAATTCTGGTGACCGCCTCTTTTTCGCCGTGCGAGACACCCGCTGACGCCACTTCGATGCGATCCACATTGAGGCTCTGCAGGAGTGCGCGGGCAATACTCACCTTCTCGTCGGGCGCGAACGAGACCCCCTGGGTCTGCTCCCCATCCCGGAGCGTGGTATCCATCAACAAGACATGCTCTCGCATCAATATCGCCTCAGCGCCAGCCCGAACCTCTCAAAGAACACGATATTCTATAGGTAAATGCTTGTTTAATTGAAGTTGTTTCTCAACTTGCTATCGCTATGAGATTCCTCCGGTGAAGCCATACCCTTAAACACAAGGCACTCCGTCCCAGATTTGAAGCCGGGACCAAACCTTGCCATTGCGATTCAGGCTTTGATATCCAACTTGACTGCCGGACAGGTTCAGCACTTTCTCTTAACTCATCCCGACTGGATCATGTCCAGTTTGCCGTGCTGGCCCTGACGGTAAAAACGTCGCAATTCACGGGTCAATCCAGCCCCATCCTGTGACTGCAGGTAGCGGTGACTCAACTGACGGCAATAGTGGCCGGCGTAAAAGTTTGCCACTTCGTAGCGGTGTCGGTCTTCGTCATCCAAGTTGCTTTCGAAAGACACGTGGTCAAACAGCCATGAGCACAGGTCCGCACTGCTTGAGCTACTGTGGTCCTGATTAAGGGCCACCAAACCGATGAATTTGTCAATCTCCGCCTGCAGTTCCAGCTCCAGCTGCGTAAGCTCTCGTTCAAAGCCCGCGCGCCACGCCAGATACAGAAAATGACTCACCCCTTCGACTGCCTGACAGAAGGCTTCCGTCCTATATTTCGCACCTGCCCTATCGCAACCGGCGAGAGCCTGCAGCACTTCCGGGGCGAGATACAGCGACATGGCCAGCTCATCCGGCGACTCATGTAGCAGCAATTTCTCCGGACAATCCAGCCTTAGCTCCTCGCCCTGAAGCGCAATCAACAACTTGCGGTCAGTGATGAGGAAGTCCATCACATCGTGTTCGACCTCAATCTCGTATAACCGCTGCAACCACTGCTGCAGTTGGGTGAGTGGGCACATTCAGTGCACCTGCGCCGCAACCGGGCCTGTATGGATACCAGCCCGTTGCAGACGCTGCGCACAGCTGGCGCTGCCGGTCTGCTGCCAACGCTCGTAAAGTGCAAGCAGGTTCTCATCCCGGTCGAGGTCCTGCTCAAAAACCTGGGCCATGGCACGCGCCAGAACAGCAAACTTCGTGCCAAGCTCCAAAAAGACGGCCCCTGTCTGGGCTCCCGCACGGCTGCACGCCACGGAGAGGTGCTCATAGGCGTTGCCGCCGATCGCGATGTAGTAGTCGACGTTAACCGGCTTGCGCCTGAGACTATACCGGAACACCCCAACAAGGAACATCGCCACATCGCCGACCCGGCGCAGTCCCTCTGCTTGCTCGATACGGGACCTTGCGGACAGCGCCTCTCCATAGACCAGCGCAAGGGGGCGCAGCCCAAACCCTTGGGGCGTATGTTCGAAAAAGTGATCTGTCCTGGAATAGCAAGTCAGCAGGTTGACGAGATAGGCCTGCGCCTCTTCCGACACGTCGATATCTGATTCAGTGATCGCGTCAGTGACCTGTTGGCGAAAGTAGTCTTTTACGGAAGTGCAGTTAACAACGGTCTGTGCGTTTCCAGGATCTCGCATACACTCTCTCCGTCAGGGTTGGCGAATTTTCATGAACTCCATTCTTGTCGAGGAAAAAAGGCGGGCAAAGTTAGCACTCTTAAGTGATGGCTGCTGAATGGCACGCAAATCATCCCTTTCGTCAGGTAGAGCCAAAATCAATATTTCTAACGATGTCTCCAAAGCGTCAGCAGTGGGTGGTTATGCATTGCGATCTTGTCGAATTTTCACGTTTGACATCGCAAAATGAGGACGCCACTTTTCATGCTGTAAAAAAAGGATTCGAGCAGGCGGCGCTGCTTGTTTCAGATCATGATGGAACGATGGTCAATACGGCCGGAGACAGCCTGCTTGCCGTTTTTCCGACAGCGTTGGCTGCCGCACAGGCAGCGCTCGGTCTGCAACAGTATTTCGCACTGACCAACCGGAATCTTCCGGGAAATGAACAGTTGCGCGCCCGAATCGGCATCCACGCAGGCGCGGTGGTCGTTCAAGGAGACCAGGCTTTTGGTAATGACGTCAACATTGCGGCACGTCTTCAGGAGATCGCACCGCCCGGGGGCATCTGTCTATCGCAGAGTGTGCGAAACCTGATCCGCGATACCCAGGAGCTTAGGTTCGAGTCTATTGGAGTTCAGACGCTGCGTCACATTGCCCAGCCCGTGGATGCTTTTCTGCTTTTGACCGGACACGAAGTTCTGCACTCCGACAGTAAAGCGACAGCAGAAGTCCGCCCCCGAGTTCTCGTGCTGCCTTTTTCCGCCCCCGCAAACGACTCCGATCTTGGCGACTTCGGCGAAGCGCTTACGGTGAATCTGATCAGCGCGTTGTCCCGATTTCGCGAGCTTCTTGTCTTCGCACCGCACACGGCCTTGTCACGTCGCGTCCATTCCCACGATAAGCATCTCGTCGGTGAGCAACTCAAGGCACGCTTTCTGGTCGAGGCTTCCTTAAAGCGGCATCTTGACACACTCCGCCTGACCATCAATCTGGTTGAAATGCCGCAGGGGCGTTACCTCTGGTCAGAACGCTATGATTTAACGGCCCGCGATCTTGCCATTACCCAGGATGAGATAACC
>DDZY01000175.1:20110-20648 GCA_002346525.1 Proteobacteria bacterium UBA2996 | reverse complement strand
CGTTGGCCACTCGTTCGCCACCACCCACTCACAGGCCGGCCTGCACTCTACTTTGGATCACACGTCACAGTCGGAATTGATGATTGGCCCCGGACAAAAGCCAGAGAATTCATAGAAGATCTTACGGTTCACACCACACAGCCCCAGTACCAGTACCGACACCAGTGGCAGGAAGGAGACGCGGTCTTTATCGATAACCGCCGGGTCCTACATGCCGGCACCTATTACGATATGGATCGTTATGAGCGACTGCTACACCGGACCATGACAATAGAGACCGAGCCGCTAGTCTAACTGCAAACAGTCCTTAAACCTGGAATCACCAGATCAACATCGATTGCCGGTAACAAGCACGAGAGCAGTCGTTGGGAGCTTAGATGAATGGGTTCAGTCAGCAGGCTAATCAAGGTTCCACGAGCGGTGTGATTAAAGGTCCTAGTCCCTGCTAACCCTCGGCAACGCCCCAAATTTCAATGGTGGAATGCTCATCCTGCATATGGTCCACTGGTATCAGGCTGAGTGGCGGCAGAACACCCCC
>DDZY01000175.1:1422-19814 GCA_002346525.1 Proteobacteria bacterium UBA2996 | reverse complement strand
TATGAGTGGCGGTAAGACCCCGCCGCAATAATCAGCCAGCAGATTGATAAGGGCATGCGTTTGGTCGTTTTTAGCTAAACGCTGGTAGTAACAGACCAACAACTTCATATCGGCGGGCACCCGCCCGAAAGGTCTTAACAGGTCGGTGATATAACTCATTGTAAAGCGGGCCTGTGGAAGCAGTTGACCCGGGTGCACCCTTTTCCCGGTGTTTGAAAACGGCTGCGCGGGAACCTGGCCACCCAGCCAAATCATGTCCCGGAGCTTTTGCGCCTGACGGTAAGGCAATTCTGCTGGCCAATCCCAAACCCGCTCGGGCCAGGCATCCTCCCTCGGAATATATTTGTTGTAACTGTTTCTGCGCTCCCGCATCGCTAGCACACCCACACGGGTCACGGTTTGATCGTGCTCCCCAAGATGACACGGTATCATGGTGGCCGGTGGTCCGGGTTCCGCAAAGTACGAGGCCCGCGCCTTAGCCAGTGGCGTCCATTGTTCACGCGTGGTGCCGCGGTAATAGCCCTCCAATTTGACCGAATCCTGTAGTGTGGCGCCGACTGACTTAAGATCTTCGTTGAGAGAAGTCATGATGGCATGTGACTGATCCTCTCCAGAGGAACCGCTGTCATACTCCAGGCCGAAATGGGCCGCTGTCCGGTTTGCTGTCGCAATGAGCTCGCCCGCGCGCAACACAGTGGTGACCGTGGGAATCCTGTCGGCCCTGCTAACGAGATTCAGCGCCGATTCATTAAACTGGTACCCTTCTTCGCGCCAACCTCGCTTGGCGATCGCCTGGAGTTGTACTTTCTGTTGCGGGAAAGGCTGCATCTCGACTGGGACTACCGAAATCACTGGAGCAGGCGAATTTGGCAACTCATTCAGCAATATTGTTACTACTTCGGTCTCGCCAAACTCTTCTGACAATTCAACAAAAGCTTTGATCCGAACCACATCTGCCAGGGAGCAATTTTCCTGTGCCAGCGCCGATCCGATATTCTCAATCGAACCTTTAATTTGTGCCCTGTAGTCGTCGGGATGACGGATCTGCCCTAGATGATCAAAATCTCCTGCCCCGCCCACGAAAGACAACACCGCGGCCGACGCAGACACCTCGTGGGTACACCCTGTGGGTAGCGACCAGGTCAACTGCTGCTCTGTCATACCTTTGCTCCTTGAAATTCATGCATCCTAAAGGGTTTCCGCATTTCCCAAAAGCCTTCGTCGGTGAAAAAAATGGACAGACATCGGGAATCGATCCGCTTTTTGACGCTTTTGGAAAAGGTCTTTGCTGTCAGCGACCTCGAATCCATTAAGTGGTTGTCCAGCACAACAAACCGCTTTAGCCTCCCGCTCTCAATCACCACGAACGGGCACTGCGCGTGGCTGCTATCAACCAGGAAAACCGTCCATTTGTCGGCATCATTGCCTTGATTGTAGGGCTTTTCGTATTCTCACTGCAGGACGTGATCATCAAACTCTTCAGCGCGGAGTACTCCATTCTGCAGATCGTGATCGTCCGTAGCGTGATCGCGTTAGGATTGATTGGCATCATCGTTGCAGTACGGTTGGGACGCACCGGCTTTAGGGTCTATCAGCCCTTCAAGATAATCGTGAAAGGGATCCTCGGATTCCTGTCCTATCTGGCGTACTACCTTTCGCTTGCCTCGCTGCCTCTTATCGATGCCGTCACAATCACGTTCACGGCTCCGATCCTGGTAGTCATTTTTTCCTCAATTCTCGTGGGTGAGCGGGTAGGACTGCGACGCTGGCTGGCCACGCTTGTAGGTTTCGTCGGGGTCCTTATCGCGGTTGGATTTGAAGGGCGTGTTGCGAACATCGCGATCGCTTTTGCCTTCCTGGCAGCACTCACCTATGCGCTCAACAGTGTGATGGCCCGTTACATCAGTTCCAGGGACAATCCATGGACAGTGACCTTTTACTTTACCGTGGCACACTCGACGGGAGGAGTGATCACTTACCTGATTGTTCTGTTAACGACCGCCGGACTCGATTCAACACATCCTTCATTGGCCTTCCTGATTCGGGACTGGATTCAGCCCGATGTCACTGACCTTGTCATCATGTGTTCGTTAGGCGTGATCGCCACGATCGGTTTTTTCTGCCTCAATAAAGCTTATCTTAGTGCCCGCGCCGCCACTGTTGCTCCTTTCGAATACAGTTACATCTTATGGGCCGCTTTGTTCGGGTACCTTATCTGGGGTGAGGCGCCGACTGCCCTTACAGTCATCGGTTTATCCATTTTGATTGGGAGCAACCTCTTTGCCCTGCGTACGGAAGTCAAAGATGCAGGGACCCAGGCTTGACAGGGATGCTTAGTTTCCGAGATAGGCGCTGACAACCGATGAATCGCTACGCGCTGATTCGCCGCTGCCGTGCCAAGCGAGGTAACCAGACTCCAGCACAGCAACCTGATCAGCAACTTCAAGCGCTCTTTGAGTACTTTGCTCTACAAGAATGATCAAAAGGCCCTGCTGCTTAAGGGTATCGACCACCTGATAGCACTCGTCCACCATCTTAGGCATCAACCCGAGTGAGAGCTCATCTACCAACAGAATTCTGGGGCTAGCCATCATGGCCCGCGCGATAGCCAGCATCTGCTGTTCTCCACCGGACAAAGACCCGGCTAACTGAGTTCGCCGCTCAGCCAATCTCGGAAAAATCTGATAAGCATTCTCACGATTGGATCGCAACGCCTCCCTGCCCACCGTATGGCCGCCGACCGTGAGGTTATTCTCGACAGAAAGGTCCGGGAACACACGCCTACCCTCGGGAACCAGTGCAATCCCATGGGCCAACCTGCCTTGCGCCCGCCCTGAACTGATATCGTGCCCCTCAACGATAATCGATCCCCGCATCGGAACAATGTGACCAGCGAGGGCCATAATGGTCGTGGTCTTCCCTGCCCCGTTCGCGCCGATCAAGGCGAATACCTCACCCCCTGCTGCCTCAAACGAGAGATCATGTACCGCCACAATATCCTTGTAACCGCATTGAATATTCTTTACCTGCAGCATCAGTCTGCCCCCCCGCCAAGGTAGGCAGCCCGCACTTTAGGATTGGCCATCACCTGTTGAGTCGGCCCAAAATCGAGATTCCGTCCATGATCCTGGACAAACAATCTCGGGCAGATACGAACAACCTCTCGAAGATTATGTTCAATGAGGATGATGCTCCGCGCGTCGGTTACCAAAGCTGCAATGCGATCCGCCATTTCGGCAGCCTCTGCTTGATTCAGCCCCGCCAGGGGCTCATCCAGAAGGATCAGATCCGGCTCCAGAGCCAATGCCCGAGCCAGCTCGAGACACTTCAAATAACCCAATGGAACTTCCGAAGGGTAGTCGTGTGCTGCTGCTCCTATCCCCACCAGCTCGAGCAACGCTTTCGCCTGCTCCAACTCGGCCTTACGATCAAGGGTTGTCATCGCACGCCAAGGTGAGCCCATGCGGCGAGAACCGCAGGCAAGCGCGACATTCTCTGCAAGGGTAAATGTGGCTAGCGGCTTTACGATCTGTTGGGCGAGAGCGAGACCTGACCGTACGCGCTGGTCTATGGTCCAACCGGTTATGTCTGTCCCCTTTAAAAAAACGCGCCCTGACGTTGGCCGGACCATCCCGGTGATAACCCGCATCAGCGTGGTCTTGCCGGCTCCGTTTGGGCCAATGATACCAATCAGTTCGCCACGCCCGATCTCCAACGAGAGATCTGCCACTGCCGTGACACCGCCAAACTGGACCGTAACCTTTGAGACGTTTAAGAGCATCTGTTGAAGCTACCGCGCTCTTCTCTTTAAACTCTGCAGCGCGCCGGCGATACCATTCGGTGAAAAACGCATCACGGCAAACACCAATAGGCCATAAATCAGTAGTTTGTAATCGTCGACAAACTGAAACCATAACGGCAAGGCTGACAATACAGCGGCTGCCAACGCTACAGCCCAGATGGATCCGATACCCCCAATGATCACCATCGCGAGAACGGTAACGGACTCGACAAATCCAAAACTGTCGGGCCCGATATAACGAACGTGGTGCGCATAAAGAGCGCCTGCAACCCCCGCGCCTGCCGTCCCGATCACAAACGCCCACAGTTTGAATCGGGGCACATCGATTCCGAGTATGCGGGCTGTATCCTCATCATCCGAAATGGAGTCGAACCCAAACCCCATCCAGGAGCGCTTGAGGTAAATCGTCACTGCCGCAAAAAGGCCAGTGCATACGACTGCAACTACCAGCAACCCAACCCGACCGAAAGCAAAAGCGGGTATACCTGAAATCCCGATTTCCCCCCCGAGCCACTCCTGTTTCCGGACAAAGCCCACAAACAGGAACGCGATCCCCATCGTGGTTATAGCCAGGAAGTCATGTCGTACTCGCAACGACATCAACCCAACCAGGAATCCTATAAGCCCCGCAAGGCCTGCCGCCGGCAGAAGCGCGGCCAGAAGGGGCCAGCCTGCTTTTGTCAGCATCGCACCGGTATAAGCCCCGATTCCATAAAACGCCGCGTGGCCCAAACTGACCTGTCCGCAGAATCCGGTAATCACATTCAATGAGAGCGCAAACAGCACCATGATCGCCATCGTCGTCAGGAGAATGATTTCGTACGCCACAGTGCCTCCTAATCTGCCTTGAACAGCCCTTGCGGCCTGACCATGAGTGCGACAACAAGAAACGCAAACGCAAGAGCATCGCGATCGAGTATGTGGCCAATATAAACGGTACCGAAAGACTCAACGATGCCGATCGCAAGAGCCGCCACCAACGTTCCGCGAACGCTCCCCAAACCTCCCAAGACGATGATGGCCAGCGCCTTGTACGATGCGACAGCACCCATTGTGGGTTCAACAAGATTAGTCAACAAAACCACCATTACACCCGCAGCCGCCGCCAGAGCCGATCCGATGAAAAAGTTGAGATAGCGGACTCTTTCGATATTGATACCGAAAGAAGAAGCAATCTGAGGATCAGTCACGGTCGCCTTCCAGGCGATACCTGTTCTCGTCCGGGTGGAAAGCCATGCGAGGATCGACAGAATGACGACCGCCATTCCAACAATTAGCAACCTCGAGTGACTGATCAGCAATCCTCCTCCGAGATCAACCTGGGTCCGAAGAGGAGGATCTTCAAAAGACAGCCCATAACTGCCAAAGACAATCCGGAAGCCCTCCTCAAAGGCGATAAAAAGCCCGATGGAAGCAATCAAAGCTACTAACGGAGATTTACCCAAAAGCGGCTTATACGCGACTCGATAGATCAATATTCCGAGAACGCCTACGAGCACCATCGACACTACCAACGCAAAGGCAAGGCTTCCTGTCTGGTTGGTAACGATAACTCCGATATATCCACCCAGGGTAAACAATGCCGCATGGGCAACATGCAGGATGCGCAGCAGTCCATAGATCAAAGTCAACCCGAGCGCAATCAACGCATAGATTGCCCCCTGAACTATGCCTTGAAGCAAAAGATCAAGCGCCAGCATGGAAAATTACCTGCAGGAAAAGAGATGGGGCCGTTAGGCCCCATCTCTCTTAAGACATCTTACTCCTCAGGCGGAGCAAGCAATATCGGATCCGATATGACTGCGTAGTGATGCCAACCGCCGTCGCGCACGACTTGTACCTGGACCGATTTCTTTACCTCGCCCAACTTGTTAAACGAGATATTACCGGTTGCCGCGTTGATTGAGGTGGAGGCAATCGCCTGCCGCAAGGCCGCTTTGTCGTTAGGATCAACCTGTTTTAGCGCCTCAGCCAAAACCAGGACCGCCGTGTGGGTTGAAGCGCTGACCATATCCGCGGGATAGCCTGACTTTGCCTGGAAACCGGTGATAAACGCCTGCGCAAGGGGATCCTTGGAGTCCCGGTCAAGAGACGTCGTGATAATCACTCCTTCGGCCGCATCGCCAGCAATCTTGATAAACATCTCGCCGTCATAGCCTTCCTGACCAATTATGGGGACTGCCACGCCAGCCTCACGCAACTGAGTCACAAGCGGCCCTGCAGTAAAGAAATACCCCGAGGCATAGATCGCATCCGGAGATTCCGCCTTTACTTTGGATACGATCGGGCCGAACTCCCGATCCTTGATGCTGTAGTCGTACTCCCCCAGTATTTCAATGCCGTATTCGCCAGCCTTTTCCTTAAACCCGGCCTCGAGTGATTTTCCAAAATCGTTTGCCAACGTAATAATGGAGACGCGTTTCTTACCCATCATCTCACCCACAAGCTTGGCACCGGCACGGCCCTGGACCTCCCCCATAAACGACGTTCTGAACACGTACTCTCCTGAGCGCGTGATATCCGGGTGAACCGCATAGGCCGAGATGTACGGCGTCCCGTTTTCCTGATAGATCGTTGCAGCGGCCCGCGTCGCACCCGAGTAACTTCCCGAGATTCCGGCCACCACTTCATCTTGTGTGATCAGTTTGGCCGCCAGAGGCGCCGATTCTTTCGGGCTTGCCTGGTCGTCATAGATAACCAGTTCAAGATTCCTACCGTTGATTCCACCGGCTGCATTGACCTGCTCGACCGCGAGCTCAGCCCCTATTCGCGCTGATTTTCCATCAGCTGCAGCAAACCCCGTCAGCGGAACATTAAATCCCACCTTGATCGCATCGGCTTGTCCTATTGTCGATACTGCGAACGCAAACGCGCCCAGAACCGCGGCTGCAAACAACTTTGAAACTTTAAACATACCTCCTCCTGTTATTTGGTTTTATCGCAACCTTTTTACACCATCAGTTAATTGATGGCAATCCGAACGAATCAGAGATACCTTAGCTGTGGACTCAATGCTTCATCACTGGGTGGCGATGCCCGGCTGATGCTGGCGAAGCATGTACTTCTGTACCTTGCCGGTTGCAGTCTTGGGCAGTTCGTCAACAAAACTGACGGCCTGCGGGGTTTTGAAATGCGCCAATTGGGCCCGCACGTGCTCTTTCAACTCATCTTCAGTCGCGCTCGCCCCGGATTTCAAAACCACAAACGCGTGCGGGCTTTCTCCCCATTTCTCGTGTGACATCCCGACGACTGCAGTTTCCTGGACAGCAGGATGTGTCAACAAACACCCTTCCAGCTCGACTGAGGATATGTTCTCGCCCCCACTGATAATGACGTCCTTGAAACGATCACGGATTTCCACATAACCATCCGGATGCACGACGGCTGCATCTCCTGAATGGAACCAGCCGTTTCTGATCGCCGCCGCGGTCGCCTCGGGGTCATCGTAGTAACCCGCCATGACGACATTACCGCGAACGGTAATCTCTCCCAGGGTACTGCCGTCTGCCGGCACCTCAGCGCCATCTTCATCGACCACACGCACTTCCCCCGAGCTGACCAGCTCCACACCCTGTCGGGCTTTTATCTTTGAACGCTCCTCGACTGACAGGCTCTCATGCTCAGGTCTGGGCTCACAGAACGTAATCAGCGGTGCCGTCTCTGTCAGGCCGTAGACGTGTGTAAGTTCCCACCCAAGGCCCTTCTCCACCAGTTCAATGGTGGCTGCCGCCGGCGGCGCCCCTGCCGTGAAAAGCCTTACCCCTCTGGGTGCCCCGTTTCGTACCTCGGCTGGCGCATTGGCGATACTGATCAACACCGTCGGCGCCGCGCAGAACATCGTGATCGCTTCCTTCTTGATCAACTGAAAAATGGCTACCGGCTCAACTTTGCGCAGGCACACATGGGTCATCCCCCGGGCGGTGTTGATCCAGGTAAATGTCCAGCCATTGGCATGAAACATCGGCAGCGTCCAAAGATACCGATCCCCCGGACTCAAATGATGCTGAACCAGCGTACCCATGATATTGATGTACGCATTACGATGCGTGATCATCACGCCCTTAGGCCTCGCCGTTGTTCCGCTGGTGTAATTGATCGTGATGAGATCCGTTTCATTGATCTCCACAGGCGCAAACTGCGGATCGTGGGCGGCCAGCGTTTCTTCATAATCAATCCACCCTTCTGCGCCGCCTTCCAAGGCTACGAAGATTTTTGCCTCGGGAATATCTTTTCTGATCGATTCGACCGCTTCGATATGGTCGGGATGTGCGCAAACGACCTTAGCGCCAGAATGATTGATGATGTACGCGAAATCTTCAGGTTTGAGTCTGAAATTGATCGGCACCAGTACGGCACCGATCTGCGGTACCGCATAGTACGCTTCCAGATGCGAGTGGGTATTAGGTGCGATATAGGCAACTCGATCGCCCTGCGACACTCCGAGTTCCTGCAGTGATGAGGACCAACGATCGCATCTTTCTAGAAATTCGTGGTAGGTAAACCTGCGGTCGCCGTCGACTACCCCCTCCACGTCGGGATAAAGCCGCCTGGCTCGGCGGGCAAACTCCATGGGGCTCAAAGGAATTTCCATACGGTCTCCGGAAGATAACTGGATTCAGGGTCTATTCAAGGACAACTCAGACACTAAGGCATCACGCGCGACGATGTCCAGCACTGCTGAATACGCTCTACTCAAACCAATCATTGGTTCTTCATAAACGGCGAAGATCGCTTCAGAAAAAGGAGCCCGGTGCTCGCTTTCAATGATTAGCCCCTGGCGCATGATGATTACGGACGTCATAAATCGACGCCCTATATTGGACTCCCACTAACTTTAGGAGTTCCAATGATTTCTGACTATTTAAAAAGCTCGACACAGTTTGGCCTGAGCGCTCTATTTTTAACGCTCGCCTTTTCATCTGCCGTTTCGGCTAACACCGTTACCTACGGAGATGCCGCGGGAACTCAAATGGTCTTTGAATACAAAGACGACAAGCTCCGCATGTCTACAGATGCCGATTCCTACATGTTGGTGCTTGGGGACACAATCTATTCGGTGTCCAAGCTGGATGGTCAGTGGACCGTCTACGACATGAGCACGATGAGCGCCCTAATGAAGGCAGTCGGCAACGCTGAATCCCAACACACTCAAGCATTGATCGGGGCTGATGTACAGGCAAGAGACCTTAGAAATACCGGAAGGATGGAGGTTATTTCAGGCATCCAAGGCACTGTATATAACTACTACGAGCCATTGACTCAGCGTGAGGTTGAGATCGTTCTCACTGATGACCTGACACTGGCAGAGATAACTGAAAAATGGGTGCACTTCGTAGGCTTCCTTTCAGGGGTGCAAAGCGATGACTCAGCAAAACGATTCGCCGGAAAAGACATCCTTCGATCCGACGACTTTCGGGTGATTCGATTGTCCAAGGGAGCGGCAGATGACGATCGATTCGAACTGCCCGCGAACCCAGTCTCCTTTGGTGTCGATCTCCCCAAGACGTTCGAGATGGTCACGTTTTCGGACACACTCCCCGCCCAATCCTCTTCAGACGAAGCGGCCGAGATCACAATCGAGACAGAGGCCGTCACCCAAGCTCTCGAATCGCTAGGCGATCTGGGAGAGTCTGCCTCGAAGGCCTGGAACTCATTGTTCAATACGAACTGACCCCGCGGGCCAAGGCGGCTGACAAGCCTTGGCCGGTGTCCGCGGCGCAAGACGAACCCCGTGCGTTTCACTCTGGGTTCGCGCTTCGTCAGCGCTCCCCCGCCGGAGATCCTACTGTCGGTCTTTTCTGAAGAACGCGCTGTAGATACTGCCCGCTACGGTCAAAAGCGCCGCCACGATCAGGAGCGCCGCGATGGGGCGATTAAAGAATCCGGTCCACTCGAAATGCAGCATCTGCATCGCCTGAGCAAACGTCTGCTCGCCGATCTTGCCGAGAATCAATCCCAGTACGATACCTGCGACGGAGTATCCCGAACGCCGAAGAAAAAAGCCCGCGACCCCGGCGATGAACATCACCACGACATCGATAACGAGCCCCCGGACAGCATAGGCTCCCACAGTAGCCAGCAGCAGAATCAGCGGAGCCAGAAACTGAAATGGAATCCGCAGAAGATTGATGATGGTTTTGGTTTCCAGAAAGCCAACCAACAGAATAGACAGGTTGGCAAAGAACATCGCTGCAAAAACCACCCAGACCAAATCTGGGCTATTCAGAAACACCAGCGGCCCGGGTTCCATGTCGTGCATCTGAAAGACGCCTACCATCATTGCGGTCAGTGCGCCGCCCGGCAATCCTAGTGCCAGCAGCGGAATCATGGCCGCACCGGTCGCAGCGTTATTGGCGGTTTCAGAAGAGATCACCCCTTCCATTTTTCCGGTACCGAAAGCTTTACGGTCCTTGGACCACCTGACGGCTTCGTTGTATCCCATGAATGCAGCCAGCGTCGCGCCGATCCCCGGCAGGATGCCGCAGAAAAAGCCGATCACAATCGAGCGCACAACGGCAAACTTATGCGCGATCAGTTCCGCAACAGAAGGAAAATTCACGCTAAGCTTGGGTGCCTCATAAACCCCCGTCGCTTTTCTTTCCGCCTGGACAAAGATTTCGGATACAGCAAAGAAACCCAGAATGGTGGGAATGAAATGAATGCCTGCCAGCAGATACGGCATATCGAAGTCGTAGCGTTCGATGCCCCCCACCGGGTCCATTCCGACGACCGCGATCATCAATCCGAGCAGGATAGATAACCAACCCTTCCACAATGTTCTGGCGCCCACCGTAGCGGCAACCGCCAGGCCGAAAAAGACCAGCGCGAAAATTTCAGGAGGACCGAAGGCAGAGATAGCCCAGTTGGCGATGGGGGCAGTGGCCGCCATCATGATGACCGCCGATACGGTGCCGCCGATTGCCGAACACATGACCGCGGCGCCTACTGCCTTGCCGGCCTGCCCGTTACGGGTCATGGGATACCCATCAAACGCGGTCGGCGCATTCTCCGGCGCCCCGGGAATATTAAACAGGATTGCCGTAATCGCTCCGCCGTATACCCCGGTGCAGTAGATCACCGAGAACAGCATGATGCCGTGCTCGGCCGAAAGGTGAGCCGTGAATGGCAGCAGTATCGCCGCCAGGGTCAGCATGCTGACTCCGGGAATCGCTCCAAAGAGCATTCCGCCGACCACCCCGCCAAAGAAAATCAGGATGCCCAAGGGATCGCTGAAGAGCGTAACTGTTCCGTTAATAAAGTTACCGAATGGATCCACTTGACTTTGTGCCTTGGCGTTATTGAATCATCGTCACTATCCAGTGACTCAGGTCGTAAAAAGGACTGATATTGCCGGTCGGCAGACCGACATATAAGAGGCTGACGAACGTGAAAAGCAAGGCGCCCATGATCAACGCTGCTGTTAGCGCTATCCACTGTGGGCGGCGTTCGCCCATCAGCAACGTGACACCGACGATGAACAGTGGCGCCATCGAGTAAAAACCCAGATCCTCAAGCAAAGCCGCAAAAAACAACGGAAGCGTAAGGATAGCGCCAACGTGGTTGCCTCTTGCCAGCAGGAGATAGACAAAAAGCAGGACCGGCGCCGCAATTAACTTGACTGAATGGATTCCTTCCTTATCGAGTTCCAGAAACATTCCCACCAAATCGTGGGCGCGCATATACAGGAACGGCAAGATCAGAAGGCAGAAGGTCGAAAAATACCAGCGGAAATGGGAATGCCCCGACTGGCGCGCTGCTTCCTCGGCGCCATCATCTGTTGCTGCGCCAACGGTGCCTGAGGTCGCTTTGTCTCCCGCAACGAACTGAAACAGGAACTGGCCTATTGCCGCAACTGCGACGAGGAGCAGTAAGGCCCTCGGCCAACCGGTCGCACCGAATTTGTAGATTTCTATACCGCGATCAAATTCAAAGGACTCGATATACAGGAACGCAGCCAGAGCCAGCCAGAAGACGGCTTCACAAATATGGCCCAGACGCAGTTTTCCCATGACTTACCGGTGCGCAGAAATAAATCACAAAGCCAAACGGTCAGGAGCAGCTTCGCACCGCTCCCGACCGTTCAACAGGTTTTCAAGCTGATGTCAGCTTACTTAACTTCCATTCCCAGCTGTTTGTAGACATCACGATACTGAGCGATGGTTGCCGTAATCAACTCCCGAGCGCCGTCGGAATCACGGAAACTTTCAATCAGGTTCATGTACTTGCTCTCATTGAAATCCTGATAGCTCTTCTCACAAAAGGCTTTTTGAAATGCCCACTGAAGCCATTCGACGCGATCCGCAGGCGCATCCTTGTGAACGTAGAAGCCGCGGAACCGAAGCAGCGGCTCAAAGTCAAAACCTGCGTCCGTCAGGCTCGGGACATCTGCAAACGCTCCCGGTCGACTGTGCAGTAGAGTCAGGATAGGCTTAAACGTGCCCGAATCAAGGAACTTGCGGACGTCTCCAGGCTGCTCAAACAGCGCATCGACCTGTCCACCGGCGAGCGCGCCATATCGAGGCGCCCCTTTGTCAAATGAGATCTGTTGGATCTTCATGCCGGTTGAGTCGGTCAGGTACTTCATGTTGATGCGCTCCATGGAACCTTCCTTGGAGACATTAGCGATGGTGGCTTTTCCGTCCTGCGCTTTCACCCACGCAACAAAAGAGTCCCAATCGGTATAACGATCTTCGCTAGCGCGGATATAGATCTGCGAAAAAGTAATCTGCGAGATCACCAGCGGAATCAGATCCTCAGCCGGGTTAGGCCGACCCGAATCCAATGCGTGAGCGCTGGACGCATCATCGATATGCTCAAGTACGGTGTAACCGTTCGCGGGGGTGGCCAAATAGGCTGTCATTCCGACCGTTCCCGAGCCGCCCGGTTTGTGATCACGGTTGATCGCCACACCCGTCAGTTCGGTCACCGCCTGCGCCATCGCCTGGGCTACCTGACCGGACCCACCGGCCGGGCCGTAAGGCACGACCATGCCCAAAGCACGCTCCGGAAAACCTCCCGGGCGATCCATCGAACCCGGCATACCGTCCGTCGCACAACCTGCGAAAGCCGTACCGGCCGAAAGCGTCATGGCGGCCACAACAGAACCGACAGACATCAACAGTGTTTTCGTCTTAATCATTGTTTATTTCCTCCTAAATTGGATTTACAAACCGTTTGGGCGCATTACCCAACGTGAGTATCCCAGTCCTCAGCGTACCAGTTTTATACCAGCGCTCGCCAGAGCATGGCGCCCCCTGACACTAACAACACGACCAACACCATTTTCTGAAAGCGGGCGTCGCTCACCCTTTTTCGAAGCACTTCTCCGACGAAGAGTCCGAGCACCACGGGGATCGTCGCCAAACCTGAAAGCACGACAAGGTCATGATCCAGAATCCCGAACCACCACAGCATTATCACCCAAGGGACGACACATGCAATATAAAGAAAACTGATCGTCGCGACGAAGCGTTCCTTGTCGAGGCCCGGAATCGAGACCAGATAGATGATCAGCATCGGCCCAAACATGGACGAAAGCCCTCCCACCAGCCCACTTGCCAACCCAAAGAGCACCCCAGACGGCTTTTCCAGCGATGGAGAAAGGTTCAACCGGTAGGACGAGCCCTGCAGAATCGCCGCAGCGATGACGACCGCCCCGACAACCATCAGCAATGCACGCTCGTCGATGCGAGCGAGAATCGCGACCCCTGCGTAGCTGCCGACCAGTATGGCAATGAACACTGGCCAAAATCGCGCAGCAGCCGCGTGCAGAGATCCCGCCTTTAACGCCTGCCATATATTGGCGACGACAACCGGAACCGCCATGAGGATGACGGCCATTTGAGCGGGTAACGCCAATGCCATAAGGGGAACGGTTAAAAGTGGTGTCCCCACACCGAGCGTACCCTTGATGAGCCCTCCGCAAAAAAGCGCAAATGCACACCAGGCAATAACGAGAAGGTCGAACTCCTCCAAGGCTTAACTCACCGCGCTCTATCGGTCTACGATTGGATAGGCCAGCAGCTGGATCAATTGAGGACCCCTGCCAGAATTTGTGCCACGTGCCTGCCCTTTCGCTGTGCTAGGCCTTCGATCTGATGTCGGCAACTGAATCCATCTGCGACCACCCAGTCCGCAGCATCGGTTTCGCGAATCGCGGGCAACAAGTCTAGCTCCGCCATCTTGACAGACACTTCCTGCGTTTCACTTTGATATCCAAAAGCGCCTGCCATGCCGCAACACCCCGCGGGAATCGGCTCGACCTCAAGCCCGGAAATCCTGGCCAGGACCTGATGGACTGCGCCATGGGCATTAAACGCTTTTTGATGACAATGCCCGTGAACAACCGCTTTCTGCCCGGCTGGGGACGCCAAGGACAACTCAGAAAACCCTTTGGATCCCTCATCGATAAGGAACTGTTCGAACATCACAACACGGTCTGCCAGACGCTTTGGAGCCTCTCCGTCCAGCATATTCAAAAATTCATCCGTCAGAGTAAAAAGGCATGAGGGCTCCAGTCCAACGATCGGCATTCCGGCCTCAACAAAAGGCTGAAGCGCATCAAGGGTTCGCTGCGCTTCTGCCTTGGCCTTGTTCAGCATCCCGGACGCGAGATAGGTACGCCCACAACACAGCGGTCGCGCTTGTGAGGTCTGAGATGTTGGAAAATGCACCCGATAACCCGCGCTTGTCAGCAGCGTTATCGCATCCGACAGCACGTCAGGATCGAAATACCGATTAAACGTATCCGCAAACAATACCAGCTCTCCGTGCCGAACTTCACCGATGTGCTTCGACTGCACTGAAAAAGGCGGGTCTGCCCATTTAGGCAGTTGGCGCTTTGCACTCAGGCCCAGCCATCGGTCACCAAGGGCCCGTAACGCCAAACTCCGATTCCTGGCGTTGGCCAGTCCGGGAATCCGACTGATCCAGGGCGCATAGCGTGGCAGTTCCGCAACCAGGCGCTCCCGTACAGGGACGCCATGACGGGAACGATAGTGGTGCAGGAACTCGACCTTCATCTTGGCCATGTCCACACCTGTTGGGCACTCGCGACGACAGCCCTTGCAGCTCACGCACAGCTGCATCGATTCGTACATATCTTCCGAGGTCAGCGCATCCGGACCCAGCTGCCCAGAAAGGGCCAGGCGCAACCCGTTGGCCCGTCCACGGGTCAAATGTGCTTCCTTCTCTGTCGTCCGGTACGATGGGCACATCACATTCGCATCTTTCTTGCGGCATGCGCCGTTGTTGTTGCACATCTCTACCGCACCTGCGAAGCCGCCCCATGCGGACCAGTCCAGGGCAGTCTCGATTTTCTCTGCTCGATAATCGGGCTTAAATCGGAAAAGACTCCGATCATCCATCTTGGACGGATTCACGATCTTGCCTGGATTGAAGGTCCCGCGCGGATCGAAAAGGTTTTTGACCTTGCCAAACGTCTCAACCATCCGCTTGCCAAACATCGCCTCGTGGAACTCTGAGCGAACCAGTCCGTCGCCATGCTCACCGGAATGTGAGCCTTTGTACTCGCGCACCATCGCGAAGGCTTCTTCTGCGATGTCTCGCATCTTTTTGACATCAACTTCCTGTTTTAAGTTGAGCACCGGTCTGACGTGGAGGCACCCCACAGAGGCATGCGCATACCAGGTGCCGGAGGTGCCGTTCTTCTCGAAAATCTCCGTGAGACGCCGGGTATATTCGGCCAGATCCTCAAGGCGCACAGCGCAGTCTTCGATAAATGAAATGGGTTTTCCATCGCCTTTCATGGACATCATGATGTTGAGACCCGCCTTTCGCACCTCCCAGATCTCTTTTTGAAATTGCGGATCCACCGCATCGTTCACTGCATCTATAAATCCGAGATCACCCATCAGCTCATGCAGGCGTCCAAGGGCTGCCAACTGATCGGGCTCGGACTCGCCCGAAAATTCAACCAGCAGCAACGCCTGGGGCTCCCCTTTGACACATCGATCAATGACGGGGCGAAAAACGGGATTCTCCCGGGATAAGTCAATCATGGTCTTATCCACCAACTCCACCGCACAGGGATCAAGCGCCACCAAATGCTGTGACGCTTCCATGGCAGCATAAAAAGTCGGAAAGTGGCACACGCCGAGCACTTTAGTTTTCGGCACACCGACCAACTGCAGCTCAATTTCTTCCGAAAATGCGAGCGTGCCCTCGGACCCCACCAGCAGGTGAGCAAGGTTCACCTCGCTACCATCCGGCGGGGGTATCAGGGCATCAACGTTGTATCCCCCTACCCTTCTTTGAACCTTTGGGAAACGTCTTTGGATCTCCTGTGCCTCTGAGATCCCGATTTCAAGCAGTGCGCCCTCCAGTGTCCCGTGCGGCCCGTTTTGGGTCACACCCCCGAAACTATGGCACGCTCCCGTAGACAGAATTGTCGAGATGCTCAAAACGTTGTCGCGCATCGTGCCGTAGCGAATCGAACGTGCGCCGCAACTGTTGTTACCGGTCATCCCTCCGATTGTGGCTTGGGCGGCTGTCGAGACATCGACCGGAAACATAAGGTCGTGCGCCGCAAGTTCGCGATTCAATTGATCGAGCACGATCCCCGGCTCAACGCGCACGGTCTTGGCTGCGGTGTCCAAGGCAACCGTCTTATTGAGATACGTGCTGTTATCAATGACCAGAGCCCGGCCTACCGTCTGACCACATTGCGAAGTACCCGCACCTCGGGGCAGGATCGCCACCTCTTCGTCGGCCGCGATCTGGATCGCTGAAATAACGTCTTCTCTCGTTCGGGGCACCACAACACCAAGCGGTTCAATCTGATACGCCGAGGCATCGGTTGAGTAACGTCCGCGCGAGAACGCGTCAAACCAGACATCTCCCTCAATTTCATTGCGAAGGCGGATCGCAATGGGCGGCTCGGTCGACGCCGATGATTTTTTTGGTTCGGTCAAGTGAATTTCCAGGGGGTGCGACCTTGGCTTCGGTTTCTTGACATTACGCCAAATCGATACTCAGAATGCAATCGAGCTTTACTCATTCTTTTTTCCGAGATCCAGTCATGTCCGGGCGCCACCTGCTGCAAATTCCAGGGCCAACCAATGTGCCCGATCGCATCCTTCACGCAATCAGTCGCCCGACTATCGATCATCGCGGACCTGAATTCCGTGACCTGGCGGCAGATATCCTGGAAGGGCTGCCGCTGATTTTCAAAACCAACGGCACTGTAGTCACTTTTCCGGCGTCAGGCACCGGCGCCTGGGAAGCGGCATTGGTTAACTGTCTTTCTCCCAACGACCGCGTCCTCATCTACGAGACCGGACATTTTGCATCGACCTGGTGCCGGCTTGCGCAGAAACTCTCCTTACAGACAACCGTGCTTCCCACAGATTGGCGCCATGGTATTGATGCGGATGTGCTGGCAGAGGCACTCGAGCAGGATAAAGCGGGATCGATCAAAGCTGTCTGTCTCGTCCATAACGAGACCTCGACAGGGGTCTGCTCTGACATTCAGAAGGCGCGTTCGGCAATGCATCAGACCGGCCACCCTGCCCTGCTCATGGTGGACACCATTTCCTCTCTCGCCTCGATTGACTACTGTCATGACGACTGGGGTGTCGATGTCACTATCGCCGGTTCCCAGAAAGGCCTGATGCTACCACCGGGGTTAAGTTTCAACGCCGTCAGTGACAAAGCCCTTCAAGCAGCTCGCAATGCTGCGCTCCCGAAAGCCTATTGGGACTGGCAGGATGTGATCGACGCCAATCAGCACCAACTGTTTCCGTATACCCCGGCGACCAATCTGCTCTTTGGTTTGCGCGAGGCGATTGCCATGTTGCTCGAGGAGGGACTCGATCACGTATTCACGCGCCATGCCCGACTGGCGGAGGCCATCCGATGTGCCGTCAAAGCCTGGGGCCTTGAACTGTTATGCCTGGATCCAGAACGTTACAGCAATTCATTGACGGCTGTGATGATGCCCCAGGGGCATGATGCAGATACCTTGCGCAAAGTGATTCTCGACCGATGCGATATGTCTCTCGGTAATGGACTGGGTCAGCTTGCCGGCAAAGTCTTCAGGATTGGTCACTTAGGCGATTTCAACGAACTGATGCTAGCGAGCACGTTGAGCGGAATTGAAATGGGCCTTTCGCTTGCGGAAGTGCCCTATAAACCAGGCGGAGTGCAGGCGGCGGTGGATTACCTTTCAGACGCCACGAACATTACCGGATAAAACGCTCCCTAAGAGCTCACGCCCAGCCAGAACAGCAACGGAATCACGAACATCCTAGAGGCCCTGTGGAATGACCTCGTATCCCGACTCTTCCGGTTCATCGTCCAGCATTTCAGCCGGAAACCCGGGCGCGAGAATCTCAAGACCGGTCGCCTCTTCAAGGCGCTTGATGATATTGGGCGAAAACTCTCTTTCCCCGAAGCGCGCGATGCCATCGTCAAAAATATCAACCAGCATCGGTGCAATCTCTAGCGGAACGTTGTTTCTCGTGGCGACTTCCTGAAAGAGGCCGACATCTTTCTTCACAAGATCCATTGTAAAGGAGATGTCTCGGGAGCCATTCAGGATCACCTGGCTCTCTGTTTCATGAACAAAAGA
>DDZY01000175.1:0-1025 GCA_002346525.1 Proteobacteria bacterium UBA2996 | reverse complement strand
CAGCAGGTCACCAGATTGGCAGTCGCAAGATAGTTTGTTAACACCTTGAGAATCGACGCAGAACCCAATTCTCCCGTATGCAGAATTCGACGCCCCATGGTTTTGAGAAAAGGCGCAATCTCTTCAAAGGTTTTCCGATCGCACCCCGCAAGAATCGAAATGTTCCCCGTCGCGGCACGATGACACCCACCAGAGACCGGGCAATCGACCGCGGCTCCGCCCCGTTCCATCACCAGCGCGCCCAGACGCTTCACCTCCACCTCATCAGTCGTGGACATCTCCATCCAGATCTTGCCTTCTTTCACCTCAGGCAGCATCTCGTCCATTACCGCTGCTGATGCCACAGGGGATGGCAGGCAGGTGATGACCACGTCACAGTCTCGCATCATGGCTACAGGTCCGTCAGCCCGCTCCGCTCCCCGGGAAACGAAGTCGTTTACGAGATCTTGGTTAAGGTCATGGACCATCAAATCGATTTCGTTGCGCAAAAGCGAGCCTGACAACTTCCCACCGACATTTCCTAACCCAATAAAACCCACTTTCATCGTTTCGCTCCGTTAAGAGTTTTATGGAGATTAAACAGTGCCTGCATTGCAAAGTCGGCGGTGGCTTACTGTCGAACGTAACGCCGGCCGTTTACAAAGAACATCTGCATTGATCCCTTACCTTTGATCCCGACGTTGCCATGCGCTTCAAAATCTGGCGCGCCCGAAGGGATTCGAACCCCTGACCTCTGCTTCCGGAGGGCGGGTCGCCAATATAGCAGGCCTTAAAACTCCTAAAAACAAGGTGCCAACTTCATGCAACAGGATCTGAGTGGACTACAGAGGACCTAAAAGGATTCGCTCACAGCACAGCCAGGAACTGAGATCTGATAGGGGGTCCTCTCCCCTGTTCCAGATCGATCCAGCGTTTTACTGGAACGATGCCTACCCCTTTAAGGGATTGAAACAAAAATACACACAGACCATCCAGGCACGCGCACATGAAGAGATACGTCCTCTGAATTCATCGACACGGGATTA
>DDZY01000144.1 GCA_002346525.1 Proteobacteria bacterium UBA2996 | reverse complement strand
CACCGACCCCATGCCCCCCAGCGTAGCGGACAACTTTGTTATCTTGAAGCCCCGCAGCCAATGGCCGAACCCAGACAAAACCAAGGATGAACTGGTGGCGGAAATGGCAGCAGCGGTGGAAATGCTTCCCGGCAACAAGTATGAGTTCACCCAGCCCATAGAAATGCGCTTCAACGAACTGATCTCCGGCGTGCGCGCCGACCTCGGCATCAAGGTGTTCGGCGATGACCTGGATCAGCTGCTGGCATCGGCCAACGACGTCCTTGAGGTTGTGGAATCCATGGAGGGCGCCGCCGATGCCCGGGTCGAACAGGTGACCGGCCTGCCCATGCTGTCGGTACACCCCAAGCGCATGGCGCTATCCCGCTACGGGCTGACCGTGGATGATCTCCAGGATCTGGTGGCAGCCGGTGTCGGGGGCGAAAACGCCGGCCTGATTTACGAAGGCGACCGCCGCTTCCAGTTGGTGGTGCGTCTTCCCGAAGACATCCGCCGGGATGTGGACAGCCTCGCGGACCTACCTGTCCCCCTGCCGGACGGTGGCTATGTGCCCCTGTCGGAAGTGGCCGAGCTGGAGCTGGCTCCGGCGCCCAACCAGATCAGCCGGGAAAACGGCAAGCGTCGGGTGGTGGTCACCGCCAACGTGCGGGACCGCGACCTGGGCGGATTTGTCGAGGAAGCACAGGCGCGCATTGCGGACGACGTGGACCTACCCGCCGGATACTGGCTGGATTACGGCGGGACCTTCGAGCAACTGCAGTCCGCCAGTCAGCGGCTTGCCATCGTGGTGCCCGTGACCCTCGCCATCATCCTCGCACTCTTGGTGATGGCCTTCGGCTCCCTCAAAGATGCCTTGATCATCTTCACCGGCGTGCCACTGGCCCTCACCGGCGGGGTTCTGTCCCTGTGGCTGCGAGACATGCCCCTGTCGATCTCGGCGGGTGTTGGCTTTATCGCCCTCTCCGGGGTGGCGGTGTTAAACGGCTTGGTGATGATCGCCTTTATCCGCGATCTGTGGCACGAGCAGGGTGACCTGATGAAGGCCATTGTCGAAGGCGCCCTGATCCGCTTACGGCCGGTATTGATGACCGCCCTGGTAGCAAGCCTCGGCTTTGTACCCATGGCACTCAATACCGGCACCGGTGCCGAAGTACAGCGTCCTCTGGCGACCGTGGTGATCGGCGGGATTATCTCGTCCACCCTGTTGACGTTGTTTGTACTCCCTGTGCTCTATGCGCTGTTGCATGGCAGAAGTGCCAGTAACTCCACGCCCACAGGCGACATTAATCACGACACTGATAGTTAACCAACACTCCATCGTGGGGGGGGAATCTCCCCATGATTTTTTCAATGTTCTTTTATTGCGGTTTATATCCTGGAAAGACTATGAACGATCCACCCAAGCAACGAATAGATGACTTGAAAGAAGCCTCACCCTTTCGAACACATCGCATCCACGCCATCAACAGTGACTGGTATTTTTTAACCCGTGAAGGTCAAAATATCGGGCCATTCCCGAACAAAAAAGCGGCCGAAGACAGCCTTGCGGAACTCCTGAAAACTGTCAAAAAGGATGAGTAGCCAATGGCCCAAAATCCACAAAGTCGCCAAGGTACAGGCGACCAGGCACAGAGTAAGCTGAATACAGCAGATGCCTCTTTATAAATAGCCACCAACTAGGTTAACCCAATGAGTCACGACCATGTGCATATACCCCCCGAGACCAAGGATAAACGCGTTGCCATCGCCATCTGGGCGAACGGGATCCTGACCCTGGCTCAGATTGGGGGAGGTATCTTTGCCGGCAGTCTCGCCCTTATCGCGGACGCCTTGCATAACTTCTCTGACATGGCCTCACTCGTCATCGCGTTCGCGGCGCAAAAAATTGCGCGCCGCCAGGCTGACGCAAGGATGACCTTTGGCTACGGACGCATTGAAATCGTTGCAGCTCTCATCAACTACACTACCTTGATCATTATCGGGATCTACCTGGTTTACGAAGGTGGCATGCGGATAATCGATCCTCCAGAGGTAAAGGGCTGGTGGGTCGTCTGGCTTGGTGGTATCGCTCTGGCTGTGGACGCCTTGACAGCGTTGCTCACCTATTCGATGCAGAAAGACAGCGTCAATATCCGTGCACTGTTTCTTCACAATCTGTCGGATGCACTCGCGTCGGTCGCCGTGGTCATTGGCGGGACTCTTATTTTGCTCTACGACATGCGCTGGGTTGATCCTGCCATCACCATCGGTATCGCGGGCTATATTCTCTACCTGGGCCTGACAGAAATCGGCGGCACCATCAGAACACTCATGCTGGGTAGCCCGGTGGACATCGATACCGATGCCGTCATTGTTGCCCTCTCCAACATCGAAGGCGTTATCGACCTTCACCATGTGCATTTTTGGCAGATGGGCGAACACGATGCCTCGCTGGAGGCCCATGTGATTATCGAGGAAAGTGCATGGGATCAGCTTGAGAATATCAAATACAGGATAAAACAGGCTCTGGCGCAGGAATTCAACATACGTCATTCAACACTGGAATTCGAGCACCCGGACCACATGCACAAGGATGCCCACACCTATGGGCACGGTTGACAGAAAATTCTCCATAAGCATCGGCGAGAGCGGCGACTATTTTAATAGGCCGCCCAGGCGCGGAATTTTGCCGGCATGAATCCGAGCAGCGAGAAAG
>DDZY01000091.1 GCA_002346525.1 Proteobacteria bacterium UBA2996 | reverse complement strand
CTCCATTTTCCACCTCATCCCCTATCTCAACCATCCACTCTTCCACCTCACCTTCTTCAATGGTTTCCCCAAGGCTCGGTAATACTTCGGTATGTTTCATGGAATTCTCCTGATTTTTCAGACCCAAACATGTCCTGATTAAGTCACTTAATATCTATGAAGCACGATAGGTGCATAGGCCGACCTAATTAGAGTACTGTTGCGCGAAAAGTTTGGCATAAGAAATACTCGCGATCTGATTTTAGGCAGTCACCACCTTGGCCTCCTCGACGATGGAAGAGACGTCTAGTTTGTATTTTTTGAGCAAATAGTCGATTGATGCTCCTTCAGAAAATACATCCTTCAAACCCATCTTTTTTAACTTAACGCTAACACCTTCCTCCGCAAGTTCCGCAGAAACCGCATCCCCCAACCCACCAATAACGGTGTGATTTTCAAGCGTCAGCACCCGGCCCACTTTGGCGGATAGTTCACAGACAGTGGGACTATCAATCGGCTTAATCGAATAAACATTTACAACGCTGGCCTGAATACCTTGTGTACTCAACTTCTCTGCCGCCTGCATCGCTAACTGCACCATGATCCCACACGCAAAGATAACGATGTCCTCACCTTTCCTTAACACCTGGCTTCCGCCAATTCTGAAGTCATCTGGAACTTGAAAAGTGGTTTCTTCGCCAACAGTACGGCGTGCTCGAAAATATACTGGACCCTGGTGATCGACGATGGCGTTCATGGCTGCTCGATACTGCTCGGGTCCTGCAGGCTCGACAACCGTCAGATTGGGCAGAATCCGCATCAACGCGATGTCCTCTATGGCCTGGTGTGATACACCGAGGTTGCTCGTCAATCCCGGCAAAAAACCGATCATCTTTACATTGACGTTGGGATACGCTATCTGCATTGCGACCTGGTCGTAAGGCCGTCGAGTAAGGAAAACACCAAAGCTGTGAACAAAGGGGATGTCGCCCATTCTTGCCATTCCCGATGCCATACCGATTGCATTAGCTTCGGCCATACCAACTGCAAAGAATCGATCAGGAAGCGTATCGCGAAATTTGTCTGATTCTGTTGGGACAGATAGGTCCACCCCAAGGCAGACGACCTCCGGTATCCGGCTTGCCGTCTCCATTAAGGCATTGCTATAACTTTGCTCAACAAAGTTAGCCGTTGAGTCTCCCGCATTTGTAAAGTCATCCCGACGGAGTTCATTCATAACTCATGATCCGCTCTCATTCAGCACCACACGTGCTTTCGCTGCAATTTCTTCAGTAACATACATATTGTGACATCGGTCTCCCTCGAGGAACCCAACGCCTTTCCCGACCGTTGTTGCTGCAAGAATGACTGACGGTCCGTCCTTTGTGTTACGCGCTTCGGCAAATGCTCCACGAATTGCTCCGAAGTCATGTCCGTCAACCGTTTGTGTGTTCCACCCAAATGCTTTCCATTTGTCACTTACGGGCCCGACGTTGATGACATTCTCCATTGGTCCTTCCGCCTGCATTTGGTTTACATCTACTATCAGACACAGATTCCCCAGAGCATGACTTGCGGCAGCCATCGCTGCTTCCCAGACTTGGCCCTCCTGCATCTCAGCATCCCCCATCAATACATAAACCCTGAGATGCTTGTTCTTCCGCCTCGCGGAAAGCGCCATTCCGACTGCCACACTGAGCCCCTGTCCGAGAGAACCACAGGTTGCCTCCACCGGAGGCCCCACCCGCTCAGACACCAACACCTCATAGGGAGCTCCGTCCTGACAGTACTTCTTCAATTCACTTTTTGAAAAGAAACCACGCTCCGCCAGTGTCGCGTAGAACACAGCAGAGTTGTGTGCCGTAGACAACACGAAGCGATCTCGGTCTTCCCAGCCTGGATCCTCTACACGAAGAGTCAGCTCCTCAAAAAATAGTACGGAAAGCAAATCCGTAGCACCCAATCCTTGCTGCAAGTATCCTCGGCCCAGAGTAGCGACCATCTCAAGGACATCACAACGAATACGATGCGCTATCGGAGCCAGATCATTCTCTGAGTATTTCGATCCGAGAAATTCTGTGTGACTTCGGTCGTTCACAATGGAAATTTGGTTTTGTCAGAAACTCATCAAGTAGTAACGGCTATGACGCTATCGATTGAGTGCTTGGGTTAAGCACCCGTAATCATTCACCAAAACCTCATCAAACATAGACTCGTGACTCAATAGTCAGGTCCGTTTCAACTTAACTGCACGCTATCTGGTGGCAAACGAATCACTCCTGCCGCCAGCATCCAAACAGTCATCTCCTGTTGTTGTTTGAGACGGAAACTTTCGGTCTGCCCAGATCACCGAATTAATCGGCGGATGATAATCGCACAAATGTCAACAATTGACAATATAACCGACGATGTCATTGTATACCTTCGAAGAGGCCTCTTCATCGGCGGGACCGCGTACAAATCGAAGCCCCATGGTGAGGACTGCTTTAAGGCGTCTTGAGTTCCTCAGGCCTTGCACGGCCCGCCTTTTCAACTAGGTGGCGCAACCGAATAACCGCCATAGCACTCTGCAAAGCGTGTCCAGGCGGCATCTGCCGCATCACCGGCGCGGACCACCAGATCGTCTTGATCAGCGGTTCGCACCATCCCGTCTGACACCACCACCTTGCCGTCCACCAGCACCGTATCCACATCTTTGGCATGGCCGTGGTACACCAGCGTAGTGACCGGGTCATTCACCGGCGTCAGACCAAGTGTTCGCATGTTGACTACCTGGATATCCGCTTTCTTACCCGGTTCGATCGAGCCGATCTCTTGATCCAGACCTAATACCCGCGCAGCATCGATCGTCCCAAGCGCAAGCACTTCATGCGCGGACAGGATTTCGGGATCGTGTGCACGGATACGAGCGCTCGCGAGACAAGAACGCAGCACTTCAAAATAGTCTGAAAAATAATTGTCGATACCGAGACCTACCTGCATGCCTTTGGCGCGCATGGCCTGAATTGGAGCGACCTCTCCTCGAAACTGATTCATATGCGGACAATGTGCAAGATGGGTACCGGACTGCGCAAGGAGTTCCACCTCGCCATCGTCTACTTCATAGCAGTGAACTGCCACCACATCAGGGCCGAGCATGCCGTGCGCGCCCGCAAAATCAAACTGGGCCATACCGTGAATCCGCTGAACGAGGTCCCGCTCCCCGAAACCCAAGTGCGCAGACAGGCGAAGTCCTTTTTCGTCCGCCCCCTGGCGTAATCCCTGAAGCAGCCCAGGCGACGATGTCGATAGTCCGGTCGCCGCCATGACAGCCTGGATCCGGCCATCAGCTCGTCCGTGCCAGCGCTCTGCCAAGCCATTGGCCTGATCAAGTTGTTGGTCTCGAACGGCTGCATCAAAAACGGTTTCACCCCGGGCCAATGCCTCAAGATTGACATCGTTCACCATCACACCGATAAGCGCCCGGATACCGCTGCTCTCAATAAATGGCACAAAGAGTTCGGCATCCTCCTCCATCTCGAGAATAGTGGTTACCCCGCCTCTGAGCAGTTCCGTAACGGCCAGAGCACCGATGACCTGGCGCTCTTCTTGTGCGATCACTCCGCTCATTGGAAGATATAAGCGGTGTGTTGGCGCATGTCCGATATCTTCGGCCCGCCCCCGAAACACGGCGTAGCCCACATGATTGTGTGCGCTCACGAAGCCGGGCATTACGACTTTTCCTTTGCCGTCGACCACGGTTTCAACGGTGGAATACTGCTCACCCAGCACGTGCGCATCCCCCACCGCCACAATACGGTCCTTTTCAACATAAACCGCACCGTTTTCAATGACGCGGTGAGTTTCATCAACCGTCACGACGGTGGCATTGATAATCAGTATCGACATTGCAATCAGTATTGTCCGCTTTTCTGAGCCGCGCCGAATCAGGCCATGCGAACGGGCATCGACCCGTCCCGCTAAATGCTCATTCCTGACATCATCACCACCGGTTCAATTTCCGGCGTGCCTTCCGGCACAAAGAAATCACTCCAAAGCGGTTTGCTCGGGTCTACCCGATAAACG
>DDZY01000234.1 GCA_002346525.1 Proteobacteria bacterium UBA2996 | reverse complement strand
TCCCCCAAGGTACCCGCTTAGGGTTAGTGTCGGTGCTGGGGATTGCCACAGGAACCGTTGTTCATGTGCTGCTGGCGGTTTTCGGGCTGACCCTGCTGCTGGCATCATCGGTGGCCGTTTTTCAGTTCGTGAAATATGCGGGTGTCGTCTATCTCGTAGCGCTGGGCATGTATGTGCTGACGCGACCCAAGCAGGAAGAGGTCGTGGTATCAAAGCGTCCGGCGAGAGATTTATGGCGGGTCTACAGCCACGCCGTCATGGTGAATGTGCTGAACCCGAAGGTGGGGATTTTTTTCCTCGCGTTTTTCCCGCAATTTGTAGACCCCGGGCGGGGTGAGCCTGCCTTCCAGTTTCTGCTCCTTGGGGTGGTGCTGATTGGGGTTGTTCTGGTGACGGATACCCTGTTTGCACTTACCGCGGGTGCAATGACGCGCCTCCTCAGGGGTCAGAGCGGACAGAGCCGATGGCCGCAGGCTATGGGAGGTCTGAGTTACATCGGACTTGGGATCTTCAGTGCCACTATCGATTCCCCGGCGCGGGGCTGAGACCCGAGCGGCAAACGAGTACTGGTTTAAAGGTTTAGCTTCGTGGGCAGTCCACGTCAGGCGCGCTTTCGTACCAGAAACGGCCTGCAAGGTTGCCACGCCAGACCCACAGCGCGAGCAGCGGTGCAGGTCCCGTCTTCATCGCATGAATGGCGCAGGGGGCGTGGTGAATCAGGTCGCCCGGCCGCACGGTGAACTCCTGAGTGTCGATACGCCAGTGCGATTCACCGCTCAGAATGAAGTAGAACTCCTCAGCATCGTGCGCGTGGCCCGGATAGGCGATATCTTCCCGCTGAAGGAGAAGACCCATTCTGATCGGTTCATTATCGGCAGGGGGGCCTTCATCTACCAGCATGGCATAGGCATAGCCCCCGGGGAAAAATTCCGGCACACCACGGCTGGCCTCTTCCCAGGGTGAGAAGGGGGCCGCGCGAGTGACTGCGCCACGGAGGGGATGATCAGGCGGGATTCCCCGTATCGCCGTTTCAAGGCAAAGCTCCGATGTGGGGCAGGTTAAGGACGTTTTTTCAGTTTTTTCACGCGGCACGCGGGCAATCTGACCCGAAAGCGCCTCGAAGTCGGGCTTATTACTATTGCGGCAAAATTGCCCAAGTTGATCCAAAAGCGTCGGCAGATACTGGCTCATGGGTTGCTCGCTTCAGTCTGATGCACCAATCGCGATGATAATATTTTGTTGATCGGCTTTAATACGGTAATCTCTTGGCGTGAGTTATATCAGAAAATTGATCCATCCTTGCCGACATCATGTGTTCAATTTGTATTCAAACGAGACTACTGCAAGTCCATCAGACTTAAGGAAAAACAACTGTGAGTGAACTTCTGCTTAGCATGCACGACCTTGTGATCGAGGCGGATATCGACGGTAAATGGAAGCCGATCGTAAAGGGTCTCAACATGAATCTGCATAAAGGCGAGATCATCGGCCTGATCGGCGAGTCGGGCGCAGGGAAGTCTACGTTTGGCCTGGCAGGTATGGGGTACACCAAGCCCGGGTGCAGAATTGTTTCCGGGTCGATCCGACTTGAAGACGAAGAACTCGTTGGCGCCTCTCCCGCGCGTCTTCGTGAGATCCGCGGAAACAGCGTCTCATACGTGGCACAAAGCGCGGCGGCGGCATTTAATCCGGCACACCGTCTGATTGATCAGTTTGTCGAGGCTCCGGTGCAGCACGGCAAGATGCGAAGCGAAGACGCTGCGCGGAGAGGTCAGGATCTTTATCGCCAACTGGATTTGCCCGATCCAGATAACATCGGCAACCGTTTTCCGCATCAAGTCTCAGGGGGTCAGTTACAGCGTGCCATGACTGCGATGGCGATGGGCTGCGATCCTCGTCTTATAATCTTCGATGAGCCCACAACTGCCCTCGATGTGACCACCCAGATCGAAGTGCTGTCTACGATTAAGGAAGCCGTTAGAGCAAGAGGTGTGGCCGCAATCTATATCACACACGATCTTGCGGTCGTAGCGCAACTGGCAGACCGCATCATGGTGCTACGTTATGGTGACCTGATAGAGGAAGGAGACGCTCGGAGCCTTCTGGAGAATCCGCAGCAGGAATACACCCGCCGTCTGTTGGCGGTTCGGTCGCTGCGCGAAGAAAAAGGCGCGTCGCAAAGAGAGGACACCGTACTGGAGGTATCCAACGTGAGCGCCCGATACCCCCGCGCAGATGAAGACGTGCTCAAGGATATTTCGATCAGGGTACAGAAAGGAAAGACGGTTGCTGTGGTTGGGGAATCCGGGAGCGGAAAGAGTACATTGGCACGAGTGATCACGGGACTATTGCCGCCGTTTCAGGGAAATGTCCGTTTTTGTGATGAGGTATTGAGCCCGGCGCTCGCAAATCGCGGACGCGAACAGTTGCGGTCCATCCAGATGATTTATCAGATGCCGGACGTGGCGCTTAATCCCAGACAGAAGATCGTCGAGATCATCGGCCGGCCGTTGGAGTTCTATTTGGGCTTAAAAGGGGGCGAGAGAGATGCCGCGATTAAGCGACTACTCGAGCAGATTGAACTACCGGCAGATTATGCGGACCGCTACCCGGCGCAACTGTCAGGGGGTGAAAAGCAGCGGATCTGTATTGCGCGGGCGCTTGCGGCCGAGCCTGAACTCATCATCTGCGATGAGGTGACTTCAGCACTTGATCAATTGGTCGCTGAGGGGATTCTGGAATTGTTGCAGAATCTGCAGAACGAATTGGGCGTCTCCTATCTTTTTATCACTCACGACCTTGCTACCGTGAAAGCGATTGCCGACAGTATCGTGGTGATGTATCAGGGGAGGGTGGTGGAGCAGGGCCCGAAAGCGGAGATTCTTTCTCCTCCCCACGAAGCCTATACTGAACTGCTGTTGTCTTCCGTTCCCGAAATGGACCCCGACTGGCT
>DDZY01000152.1 GCA_002346525.1 Proteobacteria bacterium UBA2996 | reverse complement strand
TAATTAAAGTGGCGGCGGATAGTCTGGGTGACAGGGTGCTGTGGCAGCGCGTCCTGGGACCTGAACCGGGCCTCGTCCATTTCAGAAAGTGGATAGAGCTCATAGAACACCTCGGGACAGATCAGCGGATAGTGCGGTCTTAACCAGGATACAAAAAGCGTCCAGGGTTTATCACTTTGGGCGTTGGCGGCGTCGTTGAGCCAGGCACAGGCGTTGTGGGTCACTTCAAGATCGTAATCCGTGTAACTGTTTTCACCCGGGCCGATCTCAGAGGCATAAGCAGAGACATCCAGAACCGCTTCGTGGTCGCGCAGAAGGCCTTTGATCCAGCCGGTACCGTTTCTGATATACAACGGCATGATTTCGTTTTCAAAACCGTTGTCGTAGTCGCTGCCGCGATAGTGCAGCTTGCCGATCGAATCGACCCGATGACCCTGGCGCATGAGTTGATGGCCCCAACTGACGGGCTCACCCTGATAGGCCTGGGCATTGGACCAGCAGCGGTTCTTGTGCACGTACTGCCCGGTAGCAAGCGACGCCCGCGCCGGAACACAGATCGGCGAAGGGGTGTAGGCCTTTGTGAACCTCGTCCCGCCAGACGCAAGTCGATCCAGGTTGGGCGTTTTGACGAGCGCATGGCCGGCACAGCCCATCGCATCATGCCGATGCTCATCGCTGAAAAGGATGAGGACGTTAGTCTTTTCTGTCACGTGAAGGGTTCAGACGATGCCGTTGCGCCTTGCTGGGCCGGAGCTATCGCGAAGCGTTCAATCTTCCAGCGCAGCGGGATCAAGACCGGCAACCGCCATCGCCACCGCACGAAAGATCGCCCGGCCCTTGTTCATCGTCTCCTGCCATTCCTGCGAGGGCACCGAGTCAGCCACAATGCCGGCACCGGCCTGGATATGCAGTTCGCCATCAGCGATGACCGCGGTGCGAATCGCAATCGCGGTATCCATGTTGCCATTCCAGCCGATATAACCCACCGCCCCGGAATAGATACCCCGCCGCACCGGCTCCAGTTCGCTGATGATCTCCATGGCCCGGACCTTGGGCGCTCCGGAGACGGTGCCCGCCGGGAAGGTCGCGCGCAGTACATCGATGGCGTCAAGATCGTCCTGAAGTTCCCCCGTCACATTGGACACGATGTGCATCACATGCGAATAGCGCTCGACCTGCATTTTGGAGGTGAGTTCCACCGTTCCGGTGGCCGCGATCCGGCCTACGTCATTACGGCCAAGGTCTACCAGCATCAGATGCTCCGCCAGTTCCTTGGGATCAGAGATCAGTTCTTCTTCGAGGCGCCGGTCTTCTTCCTCGCCCAGGCCTCGCCGGCGAGTACCGGCAATCGGACGAACCGTGACCTCGCCTTCTTCGAGGCGCGCCAGAATCTCCGGTGAGGAGCCGACGATCTGGAAATCATCGAGATCCAGAAAATACATGTAGGGCGAGGGATTCACCGTGCGCAGCGCGCGGTACAACGTAATGGGCTCTGCCTCAAAGGGGATCGACAGGCGCTGCGACAGCACAACCTGGAAGATGTCACCGCTTTGGATATAGTCCTTGCAGCGCTCGACGGCGGCTTCGAAATCCTGTTGGACGAACGATGATCTAAAATCGCTCTCCCGCACAACCTGGCCGACGGGTGTGGCCTGCCCAATAGACAGGCTTGAGATTTGTTCAACCAGTTGATCGAGCCGCTCACAACCGGCGGCATAGGCATCATCCGATTCGGGATCGGTGTGCACCACGATATGGAGACGACCGCTTAAATTGTCAAAAACCAGGAGCTCATCAGAGACCATCAGCAGGATATCAGGCGCGCCGACCGGATCCGGCAGGTCGCTGTCTGCCAGATGGGGCTCGATATAGCGCACCGTGTCGTAACTGAAGTAGCCCACCAAGCCGCCGTTAAAGCGGGGCAGCGTGTCCAGCTGGGGCACATTGAACTGGCGGTGAATACTCTGGATGGCCGCCAAGGGGTCGTCGGTCTCCTGACGGTGAATCTCTTCGCCTTCTTGCTCGATCAACAGAGAATCACCCGTTACCCGGATGACCGTGGGACACGGCAGGCCGATGATGGAGTAGCGGCCCCACTTTTCGCCGCCCTGTACGGATTCCAGCAGATAACTGTACGGCCCCTGCGCCATCTTGAGGTAGGCACTGACCGGGGTTTCCAGATCCGCCAACACCTCAGCATGCAGCGGGATCCGGTTATAGCCCTGGCGAGCCAGGTGATCATATTCCGCTTGGGTAATCATCAGTGGGGAATACTGAAGGCGTTATCGCTCGTGCGGGTCGCGTATTTTTTCAAGGCGGTCATACTCAACGATCGTTGCGCCCAAAAGCGGTGACTGGGTCTGTACCCTCGCACATCGGCTGAACTGCGGCACACCCTGGGAAACAACGGAACTCGGCCGCTGCTGAAACGACTTACGCCGAATCAATTATCTTGAGCACCTGCGCCAACGAGTCTATCACGGCGTCCGGGCCGAGTTCGAAAAGGTCAAGTCCCTGACTGTAGCCGTAACTGACCAGTACGACAGGCATCCCGCACGCCCGGGCCGCGCGAAAGTCACTCACCGAATCGCCCACCAGAAGACATTCTTCAGGAGCCAATCCCCATTGCCCGGCAACACGCTGCAGCGGCAACGGATCAGGTTTTTTCTTTGGGAGATCGTCGCCGCCGACAATCGGATCGAGATAGCGGCTGAGCCCCATCGCTTCGAGAAGGAGCCGGGTAAAACCGCCTGGCTTGTTGGTCACACATCCAACTCGTCGGCCCGTTGCTTGACACTGCGCCAAGGTCTCATCCGCTCCGGCATACAGTACACTGTCGCGGTGCAGGTTCTCCTGATAACACTTTTCAAAGAGCGAATAAGCGGTTTCCATGAGTTCCGCCGGCGCCTCACCGTCAAAATCTCCGGTCAGCGCTCTTTCCACGAGCCGCCGTGCTCCGTTACCGATCCAGCCTCGAGCGGTCTCAAGCGCCACAGGTGGACGACCGAGCGCGTTGAGCATGTCATTACAGGCGCCCACCAGATCCGGCGCGGAGTCAACCAGGGTGCCGTCAAGGTCAAACAGAATGCCCAGGGCAGGCGTTCGAAAAGAAGGTTCGGGCGGGTCCGAAGTCAGGCCGCTCACGATGATGATTCAGCCAATGCACTGCGCATTGCGCTGATCACCGTATCGTAGCGGTTCGGATCTTGGTCCCGGGCTGCGCCGAAAATCGCGGACCCTGCAACAAAGGTATCGGCACCGGCCGCATGAATCTCCCCAATGTTATCGACCTTCACGCCACCATCAATCTCAAGGCGGATATCCCGACCGGACTCGTCGATCAGTTTGCGTGCTTTGCGCAGTTTATCCAGCGCTGAGGGCAGAAAACTCTGCCCGCCAAAACCGGGGTTGACCGACATCAGCAGAACCATATCGATCTTATCGATGACATGCTCCAGCACATCAAGCGGCGTCGCTGGATTGAACACCAACCCCGCTTTGCAGCCCTCACTGGCGATCAACTGCAAAGTGCGGTCGACATGCTCGCTCGCTTCCGGATGAAAGGTAATGTAGGAGGCGCCTGCTGACGCAAAGTCGGGCACGATCCGGTCAACCGGCTTGATCATCAAATGGACGTCAATGGGCGCGGTAACGCCGTGCTTGCGCAGCGCCTCACACACCAGAGGACCAATGGTGAGGTTGGGGACATAATGATTATCCATCACATCAAAGTGCACGATGTCGGCTCCTGAGGCGAGCACGTTGTCGACTTCTTCACCCAGACGGGCAAAGTCCGCCGAGAGAATCGAAGGCGCAATCAGATTTTCTTTCATCGTCACAGCCCTTCCCTGCGCTAGCGGATCACAATAAAGAGACCCGTGTTACCCCGCACCACATTGAGCAAGAGCATCACATCATCTTCATCGACCGCCTGCTCGACATCTTTCAGACTATAGATCGGCTGCTTGTTGACTGAAATAATGAGATCACCCTCACGAAGTCCCGCGCGCCAAGCAAGACTGGCCTGTGCCACTTCAACTGCGCGGACACCGCGCTGACCCTGCGGGCCGTCTTCATCATCGATGTCCGCAAGACGGATTCCCTCAAGGCGCTTGTTGATCTTAAGGCCCTGCCCCGCCAGCGGCTCGATAGCCCGGATTCGTATCCGCATACTCTGGCGTTTGCCGTCACGCAGGAAGCTGACCTCGATCTCCTCGTCGGCGCGGAAAAGACCAATCGTGTTGCGAAGCGAACTGGCATCAGTAATCTCGCGTTCATTGACGGCCACCACAACGTCACCTTCCTGAATACCGGCATCATCGGCCGCGGAATCGGGAATCACCTGCGCGATGACCGCTCCGCGCGTGGTATCTATTCCAAGTGCTTCAGCAAGTTCCGGAGTGAGGTTCTGCGCGATCACACCGAGGCGACCCCGGCGCACTTCGCCGTATTCAATAATCTGGCGGGTCAGCAGTTGAACCATATTGATCGGAATGGCAAAACCAATGCCGATGTTTCCGCCGCCAGGTGCCAGGATCGCGGTGTTAATCCCGACCAGTTCGCCGCGAAGATTAACGAGCGCGCCTCCTGAGTTGCCCTGATTGATCGAAGCATCCGTCTGGATAAAGTCCTCATAGTCCTCGATATTAAGGCCGGTACGACCCAGCGCACTGATAATGCCCGAAGTCGCCGTTTGTCCAAGGCCGAAGGGATTGCCGATCGCCACGACAAAATCACCGACCCGTAATACATCTGAATTCCCGATATCGATATGCTGGAGTGATTCCGCCGCAATCTGGACAACCGCAATATCGGCGTCTTCATCGACCCCCACGATTTGGGCATCAAAGGCCCGGCCGTCATGCAGGCGCACGCTGATCTCGTCCGCGCCCGCGATCACGTGGCTGTTGGTAATCACGTAACCCGCCTCAGCGTCCGTGATGACTCCGGAGCCGAGGCTGCTGACGCGCCTTTCACGCTGCTGCATCGGAGGGGTGCCGAAGAACTTTTCGAAGAAAGGATCTGAATGAAAAGGGCTTTGCCGCTCAGTGACCCGGCTCTCGGTGTAGATGTTGACCACCGCCGGGAGCACCCGCGCGAGCATGGGCGCAAGGCTCGGCAGCGGCTCGCCATCCACCGCCATCGGCAATACGCCCGAGGCGGGCAGATTCAGGGTGAGTGAGCCGGCAAGACACCAGCCGAGGAGCCACCATCGAATGCGTTTCATGAGCAGGCCAGAAGAAAAACGGTTGCGCCGATATGTCTGACGCAATTATAGCAACGCCGATATTTGGTCCCCTCAGGCGGCGTCGTTGGTCACTCCGTGGGGTACATGGCCGGTGGGCACATAGCGACGGGCGGATTCACAATGGCCCGTCTGGTCATCGAAGAATATGTCAGCGCCGAAGGTCTGCAAAAACTCACCCTTGTCGAGCCCTCCGAGAAACGCCGCCTCGTCGATCCGGATATTCCATGCACGCAGCGTACGGATCACCCTTTCGTGGGCGGGCGCACTGCGGGCGGTGAATAACGCAGTTCGGATAGGCGCCTCGTTTCGCGGCCATTTCGACTGCAGGTGGTGCAGTGACTGCAGAAACTTCCTGAAGGGGCCCCCGGTCATCGGCGTCGATGCCATCTTCTTTTCCGACGCCGCGAACGCAGCCAGTCCTTCAGTCTGGTAGACCCGTTCGGAATCATCAGCGAAGAGCACCGCGTCACCATCGAAGGCGATGCGTAACTGGCTGTTTCTCTCCCGATGGGTCCGCGAGGGCAGGATCGTGGCCGCGGCGACGTTGGCCTGCAGCGCCTGCCGCACATTCGCGGGATCTGCCGAAAGATAAAGATCCGCACTGAAAGGAGTGACGTAACGGAACGGGCTCTCACCTCCCGAGAACGCGGCGCGAGTAATATCGAGCTCGTAGTGGGCGATGGAATTGAAAATCCGAAGACCGGTGTCGGCGCTATTGCGCGAAATCAGCACCACCTCAACGCGACGCGCCTCGGTTTCCGATTCGTTCAGCGCCAGCAGTTTCTGCACCAGGGGAAAAGCCACACCGGGGTGCAACAGTTCTTCTTCGTGCTCAATCTGATACTGGCAATAGGCGTCGACTCCTTCTTCGACATAAATCTGATGACCGCTCTCAAGATCAAAGAGCGCACGTGAAGAGATCGCAACGACCAGCGGACTTTGCTCAAGATCAGTCATCGCCACAGTCTATCACCGTGAAACCGGGTTCCCGGCACTCCGGATGCGCTGCCAGAATCCGGCCGCCAGCAGCAGTGCGCCCAGAACAAACACCGGCAGATTTCCAAAGCGCACGAACGGCGTGATGCCGGTCATGGGCTGCACATCTCCGCGCACCACTATGCGCACAAACTGGGGCGCGATTTCATGCACCTGGCCGCCGGCATCAATCAGTGCCGACAAACCGTTGTTACTCGACCGGATCATCGGGCGGCCCGTCTCGATCGCCCGGGCACGGGCCATCTGCAATCGCTGGTGCGGAGCCAGGGAATCTCCAAACCAGGCATCTTCACTCAGGTTAGCGAGTATCTGTACCCGCGGCACGGCCTCGTTGATCACATGGGTAAAGGCATCTTCGTAACATATACTGACGCCCACGGCGTACCCGCCGAGCTGCATGGGCGGCTGCGTCAATGGTCCGGCCGAAAAATCAGACATGGGAATACTGAGATAGTCGAGCAGCCAAGCCAATAGTCCCGACAAGGGCAGATACTCACCAAACGGCACCAGCTGGTGTTTTCGATAAAGTGGCCTGGCCTTTCCGACCCCGACGGCCACGTTGTAGTAGGCGGCGTTTGGCTCCAATGATTCGCGTGCCAATGCGCCAATCAGAAAATCGGCTGGGTGATCCTCAAGGCGTGCTAAAAACGCAGGCGCTATTTCATCCAGATAGGCAGGCAATGCGGCCTCGGGCCAGACGATGAGATCTGCTCCAAAGAGGGCCTCACTGTCCTGAAGATAGGCGCTCGCGATATTGCTGGCGTTGTGGCTCTGCCATTTGTCACTCAACGAGACATTGTGCTGCACCAGCGCCACATTGAGGGGTTCACCGGCAGGCGTGACAAACGCCGGCATGCGCGCAAGCACCGCACAAACGCATAGGGCCAAAAGCACACCGACCGGTAACACTCTTGTCCGGCCGACACAATAAAAAAAGGACACCAGTGCGCCGACAGCAAGCGCAAGCCAGAGACTAAGACCCAGCGTTCCGACTATCGGGAGCAAGCCGGCGAGAGGCGTATCGACCTGACTGTAACCAAGATACAGCCAGGGAAAGCCGCTCATCAGATTGCCGCGAAGCCATTCCCCCAATACCCACAACACCGGCATGACCAGCACGGCACGAACCGCCGGGCTCGCCGGCCCAAGATGGGCCTGCAACAATCCGACCGCCGTTGGATAGAGCGCCATCAGCGCTGCAAATATCAGCACCGCACCTCCGGCCAAAGGCGCAGGCATGTTGCCGAACTCGCTCAGGCTCACGTAAATCCAGGAGACGCCGGCCAATGCCATCCCCAGACCGAAAACAAAACCCTGCAGCGCTGCCTGCCGGGCAGAGGCTTTCGCCCAGCCAGCGAACAATACGGCGATGGTGACCGGCGCGAGCCAAAAGAGATCGAAGGGCGCAAACGCCAGTGGATAGACAAAGCCTGAGAGAGCAGCCGCGGCTATCCGCATCGCGCTGCCGCGAAAACCCATGGGGCTACTCCGCCGGGGTCTCGTCAGTCGGCAAAAGCCTGATGCGCAAAAGGCGTGGCCGGCGGCTGTCCGCGCTCAGGACCTCGGCCGTAAACTGATCAAACGTGATCGTTTCTCCTCGCCGCGGAACATGACCCAGGGCGCCTGTTACGAGCCCGCCCATGGTGTCGTACTCCAGCGGATCAAGCTCAACGCCGTAGAGCTGATTAAAACTCTCCACCGGAAGCATGGCCTTGATCACACAAAAATCCGAGCCCCGACGAAGCACCATGCCGGCCGCCCCGTCGATATCGTGCTCATCTTCGATATTGCCTACGATCTGTTCGAGAACGTCCTCAATCGTGATGAGACCAACGACGCTGCCGTATTCGTTGACCACGATTGCCATATGATTACGGCTATCCCGAAACTCCTGAAGCAATACGTTGAGCCGTTTGCTTTCCGGGATAAACACCGCCGGCCGCAGGAGTGCCGCCCAGGGCAACCCGTTCCCGTCACTTTGCTGCTGGCGATGTAAAAGATCCTTCGCCAACAGGATACCGACCACGCCGTCCTTGTCACCATCCGTCACCGGAAAACGCGAGTGGGCGGACTCGGTAATCACCGGCAACACGTCCTCAAGCGTCTGCTCTACATCGACCGTCACCATCTGACCGCGGGAGACCATGACCTGCTCAACCTGAAGATCTGAGACTTCAATTACCCGGCGCATCATCTGCAGGGTGTCCTCGTCAATCAGGTCCGCATGACGAGCGAGGCCAAGCGTCGAAAAAAGGTGCCCACGGGTGTGCGGGATTCCGCGCAGCAGATAGCGCAACTCCTGCCACCAGCCGGGGCGTAAAAACGCGCTGCGTTTTGTTTCGTCTTGCACGGCGGGATCAGACGGGCTGGTAGGGATTGTTGATCCCGAGTGTGGCGAGCACCTCGGTCTCCAGCTGTTCCATTACCGCCGCCTCGGAATCAATGTCGTGATCATGACCATGCAGATGCAGCACCCCATGCACCACGAGGTGGGCAAAATGGTCCTCAAGCGCCTTGCCCTGGTTTGCCGCCTCACGCTCGACCACGGGCGGGCAGATCACAATGTCACCCAGGGGATGGGCCTCCTGAGGCACGCCGGGTAACGCCTCGACGGGAAACGAGAGCACGTTGGTGGATCCGGAGCGATCACGAAAGCGTGTGTTGAGCTCTGTCATTTCAGTCTCGTCGACCATGCGCACCGTCAGGCAGGCATCCTGGTCACGCAGCGCCGCCAGCGCCGCGCCTGCCCAGTTGCGGACCTGTTCAACGGTGGGTTCGTCACCGTGACCGCTCGCCAGCTGTACCTCTATCAAGGATTCCACTCAGGCTGACCGACCCTCGCTCTCGTAGGCCTCGATCACGCGCTGGACCAGCGGATGACGAACCACATCCTGAGGGGTAAAGCGGGTCACACTGAGACCCTTAACGGAAGACAACAGCTCCACAGCGTGGACCAGCCCTGACCGAGTCTGGCCCGGAAGATCAACCTGTGAGGGATCACCGGTAATGACGGCCCGGGACCCGAAGCCCAGGCGGGTTAGAAACATCTTCATCTGCGATTCGGTGGTGTTCTGCGCTTCGTCCAGAATCACGAAGGCATGGCTGAGTGTTCGCCCGCGCATGTAAGCAAGCGGAGCGAGTTCAATAACATGGCGCTCCATGAGGCGGCCGACCCGCTCAAAGCCCAGCATCTCATAGAGTGCGTCATACAGGGGCCGCAGGTAAGGGTCGACTTTCTGTCCAATGTCCCCGGGCAGAAATCCCAATCGCTCACCCGCTTCAACCGCTGGGCGAACCAGCACGATCCGATCCACCGTCTCCTCCGCCAGGGCCTGCACCGCGCAGGCCACCGCCAGATACGTCTTTCCGGTACCGGCGGGTCCTACGCCGAAATTGATATCGTGTCTCAGAATGTTTCCGAGGTAGCGCTTCTGATTGAGGCTCTTGCCCCGGATCATGGCTTTACGCACCCGAATGACGACGTCCTCCGGTTCGTCCTGATTGCTGACAGCCTCCGCAGGGATCTCGCTGATGGCGACCTGGACCCGGTCGGGGCTCAAGGGTGCCCCTTTGCCGCTGTCCTCATAGAGCGCGCGAAGCACGTCCTGCGCATGACGGACATTCTCATCCTGACCATCGACACAGAAAAGATGGCCGCGATGGGAGATACGTACGCCGAATCCTTCCTCCACCTGTTTGAGATGAGCATTGTGCTCTCCACACAGGTCGGCCAGGCGCTGATTGTCCTCGGGATCGAGAAGGAAGGTGACGGGTTGGGTGGGGTTGTTCAATCCAGTGCTGATGCTCCAAGCGAAGCAGGGGTCATCATAGCAGAAGTTGGAGGGACATCCCCAACCACTTGCGCCCGTAAGGAATTGGGCAGGGCTTCTGTAATGCGCACGTCAACAAAATCCCCGATCGAGACATCATTCCCGGCGAAATTGACGACCCGGTTGTTTTCCGTGCGTCCGCAAAGATGCCCGGCGTTCTTGCGCGACACACCATCCACGAGAATGCGTTGGTTTGTGCCGACCATGCTCGCACTGATCGTACTCGCCTGACGGTCGATCAGGACTTGAAGGCGCGAGAGCCGGTCACGTTTTTCTTCCATCGGCACATCATCCGCCAGCGCGGCGGCAGGGGTGCCCGGCCGAGCGCTGTAGATAAAACTGAACGAATGATCAAAACCGACCCGCTCGATCAGATCCATCGTTGCATTGAAGTCCTCGGCCGACTCTCCGGGAAACCCCACAATGAAATCTGACGACAGACTGATATCGGGCCGCGCACCAAGCAAGCCCGCAATGATCACTTCGTAGTCGGCTACCCGATAACGCCGCTTCATCGCTGACAGAATGCGGTCCGAACCGCTTTGCACCGGCAGGTGGAGATGGCTGACAAGTTCCGGAATGTGCCGATATGCGTCAATCAGCGCATCAGTGAAATCCACGGGATGTGAGGTCGTGTAACGCAACCGGTCAATACCCTCCACCGCGGCCGCGTACGCCAACAACTCAGCGAAGTCGAGTGTGCCCCCGCCATGACGTGCGCCGGCATACGCGTTCACATTCTGGCCCAGCAGAGTCACCTCACGCACCCCCTGCTCCGCGAGTTCAACGATCTCGGTAATGACCTCGTCAAAGGGCCGACTGAATTCTTCACCGCGCGTATAGGGAACGACGCAGAAGGTGCAGTACTTACTACAGCCTTCCATTATCGAGACATAGGCCTTTGGACCCTCGCTGCGCGGCGGGGCCAGGGCGTCAAACTTTTCAATCTCCGGAAAGCTGATGTCGATACGGGGCTGACGTTCACTCTCAAGTGCCTCAATCATCGCCGGGAGCCGGTGATAGGTCTGCGGGCCAAACACGAGGTCGACATAAGGCGCCCGGCGCAGAATCAGGTCACCCTCCTGGCTTGCAACACACCCACCTACCCCAATCACAAGATCAGGACGCTCCTCTTTCCATTGCCGCCACCGTCCCAGCTGGGAGAACACTTTTTCCTGGGCTTTTTCCCGGACCGAGCAGGTGTTGAGAAGCAACATGTCGGCCTGTTCGGCCTCATCTGTCAGCACCATGTTGTGTGAGGCAGCCATCAGGTCGGCGATCCGGCTGGAGTCGTACTCATTCATCTGGCAGCCGAACGTCTTGATGTAAAGCTTGCGGGTCATCACGGTTTCAGAAAAATGCGGCTGCGCCTTTTTGGAAGATGGGCATATTCGCGTAATTTAACCATCGACGGGGTGTCTTGTGGGCAGCAACCGTGCCTCATCGACCCGACGGATCACTTTGCGGGCAAGCGCCTGACGCTCTTTTTCAAAGTGCGTGCGAACAGGGTCCGGCATCGGGACCGACTTGCCAGAGGCACGGTCGATGAAAACGTGGACAAAAAATCCAGTGGCACTGGGCTCGTCAGCACCGGGCACAAATACCGCGGTCTCGTAACGCACACTGCTGTTGCCGAGATGCGCGATACGCACGCCAATATCGACATGGCTCGATACCGCTACTGGCTTGAGAAAGACACAGCCGTTTTCCGCAGCAAGCGGGATCACGGGATCTGACTGCCAATCGAGACCGGTTTCCCGCAGCAGGGTCAGGATCCCGGTTTCAAAATAGCGGTAGTACTCAACATTATTGACGTGCCCGAGCATGTCATAATCACTCCAACGCGTAATGAGACGCACATGCAGGGCATAGTCCTCACGCCCCGCAGATTCGGGCGGCCGGCCCGGATGCTTCGACTTCTCCATCATCAGGACACGCCCCCATGCCCAGCCCGGTCGGACATATCTTGCTTGCCTTTACGATATCGGGTGTCCCAAAATCGGGTGACGTGTTTACGCGCTGGTGGCCCGTGTTGGTCCTGTTCGCCGCCATCGCCCCGGATCTCGATTTTCTCCCAGGCATCATAGTCGGCGATCCGAACCGCTTTCATCACGGCCCGACCCACTCGATTACGGCCGCCGTGGTTTTTACCGTCGTGATCGCGCTGCTGTTCCGAAGTCTGTCGAAAGCTCAGATGCTTGTCCTCTTCCTGGTTTATGCCGGCCATGTTCTGGCCGATACCCTGGCAAGGGATCTGGGCGCCCCCTATGGCGTGCCGCTTTTTTGGCCGTTCGATTCTCATTACTACATCGCGCCGGTCACGCTCTTTAGCAACTTCAGTCATGGTACACATAATGATGGTCTTAGCAGCGTTATCCAGGACATCTTTTCCGTTCACAACCTGTGGACTGTCGCGATTGAGATAGCGATACTCGGTCCGCTGTTGTGGCTGACTGAGCGTTATCGGCGGCGGACTTCCTGAGCGCCCGGGTCCACGGCGTCAGGCCTCAGTCCCAACGATCGTCTTTCACCCAGACGTCACCGTCTTCGATCTTGACCGGAAATACGTGCAGACCTTCATAAGCGGGGGGCGAAAGCACTTTTCCCGTGCGAAGACAGAAACGGGCGCCATGCCGGGGACACTCGATCGCGCCGTCTACAACACAGCCGCCCGAGATATCGCTGCCATCGTGGGTGCATAGATCTTCAAGCGCAAAGACGTCATCGCCAAGGCGGGCCAGCACCACCGCATCATCTTCGAGGCTGACAGCAAGGGGCGTTTCTGCCTGCACCTCATCGGCGCGCGCGACGCGGACCCACTCGCTCATCAAAAGATCCCCAGTTCGAGTCGGGCCGCCTCGCTCATGACTTCCGGGCCCCATGGCGGATCCCAGACCAGCTCTACAACCACTTCAGCGACGCCATCGACACCGCGCGCTGCCATCTCGACTTCGCCCGGCAGTGATCCTGCCACCGGACACATGGGCGAGGTCAAGGTCATATCAATAGCGACCTGGCTCTCTTCGTTGATATCGACCCGGTAGATGAGACCAAGATCATAAATGTTAAGTGGAATCTCGGGGTCATACACCTCGCGCACCCCGGCAATCACACGGTCAAGCAACGTCTCGTCAGCGGCCTCTGAGGTGAGACTGACCGAAGGGGGATTGTCCTTGGCGCCGGCGTCTTCGGTTTCGCTAGCTGCATCAACTGCCTCTGGCGAAGCGGGTGCCGGGAGATCGGATTCTGTGCTGCTCATTTCAAGGCCAATGTCTAATTATCTGCATTCGAGAATACGCGACATTAATGGGCAGGGTCTGTCGGCACCGCCGGAGACAACTGCCCCGACACCCTGGCTGAAAGATAAGTCTGCAGCGCTGGAGGCTCTATCGTTTCGAGCACCTCCGCGGCGAAAGCCTGGGTCAGCATCCGGCGAGCGGCCTCGCGGTCAATGCCGCGCGACACGAGATAAAAAAGCGCCGCTTCGTCCAACTGCCCTACTGTTGCTCCGTGGGCGCATTTTACGTCGTCAGCGTAAATCTCCAACTGGGGTTTGGTGTCGATTTCAGCATCTGCCGAGAGCAGCAAGTTCTGATTGCTCTGCTCCGAATCGGTTTTCTGCGCATCCGGGCGCACGACGATTCGGCCATGAAATACGGCATGGCCCCGATCGCCGAGTACACCCTTATAGCATTCGCGGCTCGTACACTCAGGGGCGTTATGCGAAATATGCGTGTGGTTGTCGACATGACAACGGCCAAAAGCGAGATAGGCGCCATCCAGGCTCGCAGTTGCGCCCTTTGCATCCAGGTTGACCCGGGCATCATTACGCACCCAGGCCCGACCCACTGTCGCCGTAGTGGCTTTCAGTTTCGCTGATCCTGCGACACGCGCAAACAGCCCGCCTACATGGAAAGTGCGCTCGGCCTGATCCTGTACACAGCAATAATCCAACGAGGCGCCTTCTTCCAGGATAATTTCGGTCAGCGCATTGCTGAGAGACCGATCTTCTGCGCAGGAGAGATGGCGCTCAATCACGCAGGCGCGACTGCCTGCGCCCAGCGTCACGAGATTTCGCGGCAGACTCAAAAATCCCCCACCGCTGCAGCCCGATAGAAAAACCAACTCAATGGGTTTGTCCAGTTCAACACCTGATGCGATTTCAACCAGGGCACCGTCACCCACAAACGCCGAGTTCATTGCGGCGAATCCGTGCGGCAACTCCCCTACCACCGATCCGATACGCCCAACAACGGAATCGGGATTCGCTTTTAACGCCTGGGCAAGACCGACCAGGCGTATACCTTCGGGTAGGCCATCGGTGTTTGAGTGCTCTGGCTGGTAGTAGCCATCCGCAAACACGAGGCGCCAACTGTCCAGGTTTTCGATCACCGATGCGCCGACCCTATCTTTGGGGCACTCGACACCGGGGGGCGCGGGGGTAAACCTCGTCCGTGTGATCGCCTTGATGGAGGTGTACTTCCAGTCCTCATCTCGCTGCGTCGGCAATCCGCGCTCACCCAACAGTTGCAGAGCCTCTGACCGGCTGTGGTCGAGCGCCGCGACACCTGCTGCCGGCAAGGCACTGGCTTGTGCCTGTTGCGCCTCGATATAAGGCGCGGCGTGATTTTCAGCCGCGCTCATGCGGTGGCCGAGTC
>DDZY01000063.1:788-8086 GCA_002346525.1 Proteobacteria bacterium UBA2996 | reverse complement strand
GGAGAAAATGCCCAATGGCATCTCGACAATATGAAAGGCAAACGCCATCCCAACGGAGGCGGATGGGTGGCCGATACGGCTACCGTGGATGAGACCGCTTACGTGGGTCCAAACGCGATGGTGCTCGACCAAGCCCAAGTGCTCGACCAAGCCGTGATTGAAGATTACGTGATTGTCTATGGAGAAGCCGTGTTCAAAGACAACGCTCGGGCGTACGGAAAACTCCCTGTTAAGGAAGGTGTTTTCAGCAAAGATGCCCGTGCGTATAGACGTTCCGACCTGGTCTCGGATCTAAAGAAACCGAAGACCCTTGGGGTTGACGTCGACGCCCCGCAGAAACGGTATGCTCTGTTGATCACAGCGCCTCCGATCCAGGCGAATTTCGAGATGTTCCATCCGGAAGCGACGCTCCTGGAAGATCATTTCAATGAACGCTTAGGAAGTATCTTTGGTGCCCACATCGGTGACCGTCTCTTTTTCGATGGCGTTTTGATCGGGAATCCCGGATTCACCTATGACGGTGTCGAAACCGGAGCGGTGACGTTCAATGGAAAAGATCAGTGGGCGGAAATGCCCGGAGAGATGGCTGACCTGGAAGTGATGACCGTCGACGTGCGGTTCAAGGTCGATTCGACCCAACAACAAACGGTGTGGACGTTCGGGAACGATGCGTCCAGCCAGGTGTCGTTGTCGGTGGCCGGAGGCAAATTGGTGCTTCTGGGGCAAGGCGGCGGAAAACAGGCCGACGGTCGCGGCGGGAAAGTGGTCGCCGGCCAATGGACGACCGTTCGCGCCGAGCTGGATGGAGCCACTATGAAGCTCTTCCAAGACGGGCAAAACGTCGTCGAAGTAAAGACCGCTTTTCGCGCTTCCGATGCGTTTACGCCCGGGAAGGTGCGAATGGCTACGTTGGCGGCTGGTTTTGGCGGCGCGACGCCGATGGCCGGCGCGGTGGATTATCTGCGGTTCTTCACCGAGGTGCTCGCCGACTTTGAGAGCGTCGAGATTCCCTTACTCAATCCGCGTCGTTTGTGCCCGCGGACCTTGGCGCGGTTTGATGCGAAATTCCCGAGTAGTCATGCCAGGCAACTTCACTTCTCAGGAAAGATAGCCCCGAATCATCCCTTGAGTTTGTATTACAAAAAGTATGCTGCAGGGCTGAACTCCCGGCTGGATGATCTAGCCAGAATGAACGGCGATCGCGTCAAGGCCTTGGAAGACAAACTGCAGGCGCTGACATCCCGTAGGCAGGAGACGTACACGGAAGCCCGTGAGGCAAAGAAGAACGACAAAGCCTACCAGGAACGGTTCAAAGAATCGGGGCAGGAACTGGAAGCACTCAGACTGAAGCGAAACGCCGTCGAGTTCACGCATCCTGGGTTCAAAGAAGCCCACGCTAAGCGTGATGTAATGCTTGCCACGCTCGGCAAGAGACGGGAAGAGGTCCAAGCCGAGTTAAAAACAACCCCTGCATACGTTGCTCTTTTGGAGAAGATTGAACAGATGCGGAAGAAGGTCGACTTGATGAGGCAACAAAAGAACAAAGACTGGCAGGACGAGAACAAGAAACTCCACGAACTGCATGGACAAAGCGTGAAAATGGTCGCGGCGAAGATGGGACCTGAGGCCGACGAACTGTCGCGTGAGATAAACCGATACGGTCATACGGTCGAAGCACAGAGAAAACTGGCGAAAGAAACACCCGAGTACCTAGAGATAGACAAACAGTATAGGGAACTTGAAGAGAAGCTCAGGTACCTACCTGATCCCAAGTTTGAGCAAGAGCGGAAACAAATCGACGAAACGCTTAAAGTAACCAGAGATGAATTAGAGATTCTCAAGAAGGCTGCAGCTGCAGAAATCAATCCTCATGAAGCCTTCATCGTTAGTAATTCCCGGTTTTGGGCCAATAAAACCGTCGGGATGATCCCGAGGGTTGTACTAATGGGACTGCTCCCCAAGCCCTACGACCACGTACCCCATCTGGAGGCGGCTAGAGACTTACAGAGCCGCCCATGGCACACCACCGTAGACTGGGATGGTCGCGCCGAGTACGAGAATAACGAGAAGGTGATCGCCCAACCCATTATGCAACACTACCTGAAGCGGATGAAACCGTGGATGTACAAGTAGAGGTGCCAGGAGTCAGGAGAAATTATGAAAGACACGACGAACATACTGATCGCATTAATCGCTCTGGTGAGCGCCGCCACGGTGCGCGCTGCTTCCCCCGACGCCAAACAGATCGTCTCGATGCAGGCCGGGAACTTTACCCTGCCGGACACGATTGAAATGGTCAAGATTCCCGCCGGCACGTTCATCATGGGCAGTCCGAAAGACGAACTCGGCCGCGGCGAAGACGAAACCCAACGCACCGTCACGATTTCCAAACCATTCTACATGGCGAAGACGGAGATTAAGGAGAAACAATATCTCCCGATCATGAGGCCGAGCTTCAAGCCCTTGTTCCCACAGTTTGGATATACCTTGCCCGAACTCCACCAAAACGCGCCATGGGATCCCCCCAAGGGGGCTGATCGCGGAAGCCAGGCCATGGACGCGGTGCAGTGGATTCAGGCGGTGGAGTTTTGCCGGAAACTCACCGCGCGTGAAGAAGCCGCCGGCCGACTTCCCAAGGGATACGAGTATCGCCTACCCACCGAGGCCGAATGGGAATACGCCTGCCGTGCAGGGACCAAGGGCGGTTTCAGTGATGAGAAAGTCGAGAAGGCTGCGAAAGCCGGAAGAGCAACAAGAAGCACCAACGCATTCGGTTTGTCGGACATGCACATGGGCGTTCTGGAATGGGTGCTCGATGACTATGCACCGTACAAAAAAGGCAGCGCGACGGATCCGGTGGCGTTTTCTGATGGAAGAAACAAGGTCCTTCGCGGAGGGGTCGATGAATTCAATAAAGTAGCCAATTATGATCCTATCGCTTCTACGAGGAAGGTTCCCAGGAAAGTTACGGACGCCGACCGCCTGCGTTACGTGCGGTCGGCATCGCGATTGTGGATGATGCCTGCCTGGCCCTATTCAGGTGTGGGATTCCGACCAGTACTGGCCTCGAAAATCGAAGTGCCCAAACCGAACGTCGATCCGAAATACAACCTCGGCACGTTGACCCCCGAAAATTCGCGTCTGCGTGAAATCGATCTCATCGAGTTTCGAGGCACTAAGAAATAAAAGAAGGAAGAGATTGCCGTGAAACAATTACCAAGAACACTTCGCCGATCCGGCCGTCTGGGGCGCTCTTTACCTATGCACCGTCGATGGCACGCTTCTGTGCCTGTCTGGCCCAAAGAATTAAATCAATCTGTATCACAAGTGGACGAATAAATGGACTTAGGCGCCAGTCACTAGTAATCAGCAAAGGATGACTGCATCACAATGAATAGATCCCATTTCTTCAACCGCTTCATCTGTCGCTCCGTGGCACTGGTGTTGGTTTTCACGGCGACCGTTCAGGCCGCTGAAAAACCGCCGGTCACATCAGCCGAACGCGTCCAAAATCGCATTGGCATCCTTGGTGGGCGAATGGTCGCGGACATGGCGGAGTACGGCTATTTCGAGACGGCGCTGACGGTACTTTGGACGGATCAGGACATCACCTTCCGAAACCTGGGTTGGCCGGCAGACGACGTCTTTGGCACGGCGCGCTCGGAGTTCGGGTCCGGCGCCACGAATCGATCAGCCTGGAAACCGCCCGCCAACGCGGATCAGGACTTTGGCTATGAGACGATCTTGAGGCATGTGAACGATGCCAAGCCAACAACGCTGTTCGTGGCCTATGGCAGAGAGACCGCGTTCTACAAAAGCCCGGAAGAGTTCGAGGCGTTCAAGCGCGGCTACGTCACGCTGCTGGAAGATCTCGGCAAAGTCGCGACGACCCTGATCCTGGTCAGCCCACCGCTGCTTGAGGATGCGGGCCGCCCACTTCCCGATCCCGGCGAACACAACAAACGGATCCAACGGACCGCCACGTTTATCAAGGGGCTTGCCGAGAAAGGGGGGCATCGATTGATCAATCTTACCGATCATTTGGTTCCGGCGGGCGCCAAGAAAAACCTGACTTTCAACGGTCAGCAATTCAATCAACACGGCCACGAGAGACTGTCACAGGTGATGCTCGAGCAGATGGGCTTGGCCGCTGACGGTGGCTACAAGGCAGAGTTTGCCGCGGATGGGACGGTACGTGCCAGCCAGTCCGCCAAAGTGGAAAAAGTGGTGAAGGCCAAAAATGGATTCCGCTTCGATTTGACGCCTGACACACTTCCCCTTCCGGGTGCCGGCGTACTTCTCATCAAAGACTCCACCGCAGGTTATGCGCTGAAGATCGACGGCGAGGCCGCCTTCTCTTGGGACAATGGCAAAAACCCGAATGGTGTCTCCATAGTCGATGGGCGGGCAGACTCGCAGCATGAACGTCTGCGCCAACTGATCATCCAGAAAAACCGTTTCTATTCGACGCGTTTGCGGCCGCTGAACAAAACCTATACCCACTTGTTTCGCCGCCATGAAATGGGCCATCTGGCCCGCGAGCTGGATGACCTGAAACGACTTGCCGAGGAAAAAGAAGAACTGATCGCGCGTCTGCGACAGCCCACGACCTATCGCTACGTGATTGATGCCATCCTTCCTTGGAAGCAGGTGGTTGATCCCGGCCACTACGTTCCGGCCAAGATCCCTGAACCCGACGTGGCGGCGGAACAGAAGGCCTTCAAGGTTGCGGACGGCTTTGAAATCAATCTGTTCGCCGCCGATCCCATGATCAACAAGCCGGTCAACATGAATTGGGACACGCGCGGACGTCTCTGGGTATCGGGCAGCACGATCTATCCCCATGCCAAGCCGGGGCAGCGCCCCAATGATCGCATCATTATCCTGGAAGACACGGATCAAGACGGACGCGCCGATCGGTCGACCCTCTTTGCCGAGGGGCTGCTCATGCCGCATTCAGTTATGCCCGTAGCCGACGGCGCTTACGTCTGCAGCGCCACCGAGCTTATCCACCTGATCGACAAAGATGGCGATGATCATGCCGAGAGCAGCCGGGTGGTGTATTCCGGCTTCGGTAATGCCGATGCCAGCCATCTTATTCATGGATTGCGCTGGGCGCCCTGGGGGGAGCTCTACTTTTCCCAAGCGATCTACATCAACAGTTTCGTGGAGACTCCCTGGGGACCTCGGCGCCTTAATGGCGGGGGTGTCTGGCGCTTCCGGCCGGAGACCGAAAAACTGGAAGTCTATACACGTGGAATGACCAACCCATGGGGTTTCGCTTTTGATTATTGGGGACAGTCTTTTTCTACCGATGGCGCCGGCTGGCAAGGCCCGCACTATTGCTTCCCTGGTGTAGCCTACGGGATGGCGGTCAACGTCAAGGAGACTCTGGGCGGCCTGATCATGACCGGAAGGCCGAAGAACACCGCCGCTGAATTCGTCTCCGGTAGCCATGCTCCCGACCACTGGCAAGGAGGTTTGCTGGCCAACGATTTTCGGGCCAACCGGACCGTACGATACGAGATAGAAGAAGAGGGCAGCGGCTACACGGCACGCGAAGTCGAAACCGTCCTGAAGTCCAGCCATCGTGCCTTTCGCCCCGTGGATATCAAGACTGGCCCCGACGGCGCCATTTACGTTCTGGACTTTTACGATGCTATTCAGGGTCACGGCGAGGTGGATTTTTATCACCCGGCTCGCAACAAGGGACAGGGCCGCATCTGGCGTATCACGGCAAAGAATCGCCCGCTGAACAAACCGCCTGTTATTTTCGGCGCGCCTGTCGCCACCTTGCTCAATCATCTCAAGGCTGCAGAACAATACACACGACACCATGCCAAACGTGAACTCGCCGATCGGGGTAGGGATGCTGTTTTACCGGAACTGACCCGCTGGATCGATGCGCTCGATTCCGCCGACCCAAAATTTGAACACCACCTGCTTGAAGCCCTGTGGCTACGCGGAAGTTTGATGGCGCCCGATGCGGGCTTGCTGACGCGTGTCTGCACGGCCCGTAGCCACCAAACACGGGCCGCCGGCACTCGCATGATTTCTCACTGGTTTGACGACGTTCCTGATGCAATCGATATGCTCGCCGAAGCGGTCGTCGATCCGCATCCGCGCGTTCGCTTGGAAGCGGTCAATGCCTTGCGTGAGGTTGGTACGCTCGAGGCGTTCATCGTGGCCATGCGGGCCGCTGATCATCCCGCCGATACGTTTCTTGCTTATGCCCTGCGCCTGACTGCCCGGGAGCTGCAGAAATTATGGCTGCCCGCATTGCAAGACGGCAAGGACGTGTTTGGGGGCCAGTCGGCCCGCATGACACTTGCCTTCAGTATTGCCACGGACCGGCGTGCTTTGGCCCCACTTGTGACACTCATTCGCGAAGGCAAAGTAGCCAATCGAGCTAACGCCTGTCGCATCGTCACGACCATGGGGGGTAAAGACGAAATGAATTTTGTCTTTTCCCTCGCCGCCAAGAACTCGAACGTCGAACTCCTGCAGGTGTTGGCCGACGTATCGCGCAGCAACAAGGCGGTCCCGACGGACACCAGTGCCCTCGCAACCATGCTGCAGCATGATGACGAAAAAGTACGTTTGCCAGCCACGGAACTGGCGGGTCGTTGGAGGTCGACGGTGAACAAGCAAGTTATCTTGGAGCGCGCCGGTAGCGTCAAGACCTCCACTACGGAACGTCTCGTAGCAGGCCGGGCGCTTTTGGATATGGGACAGCTTTCGGAATTGCGGCAGCTTTCGGAAAGCGGCAGCGATCCGGTTGTTCGCGTCTCGGCGACGGCGGCCTTGGCTGAAGTTCACCCGGGTGCGGCGGCAAAGACCGCCGTATCCCTGCTGAGCAAGCTGACCAAGGGCTCGGATGCAGAGGCTATTTTCATCAGTTATTTCAGCCGTAAAGATGGCCCTCCTTCACTGGTCAAAGCACTCTCCGGTACGATACTGGAGGCGGACGTTGCCGCTACCGGTATCCGTATCGCAGAGGCGACGGGCTTGGATCTCACGGATGCGATCACGGCATTGACCCGTGCAGGCTCACTGCAAGCCGGCACAGTCGCTCTCTCCAAAGAAGAACGGACCGCCCTGTTGAGAGACGCTGAAAAACTGGGTGACTTCGATCGTGGCGCCGCAATCTACAACCGGCCTGATCTCGCCTGTGTTTCCTGTCACGCCATCAAGGGAAAAGGGGGGCGACTTGGCCCCGAACTGGGCGGACTGGCCACGCATATGGTGCCGGAAGGCATCCTGGAATCCCTTCTCAACCCAAGTAGACAGATGAAGCA
>DDZY01000063.1:0-415 GCA_002346525.1 Proteobacteria bacterium UBA2996 | reverse complement strand
ACCCTGCATCGCAAAACCAAAAGCGAGGTCCTGCTTCGCGACGTGACGGGGAAGATTACCAGCATACCACGCAATCAGATCGCCAAGCTTGATACAAGTGGTGTGTCAATGATGCCACCGGGTCTGACCAACGGCCTTCGCCGCGACGAACTCCTTGACCTGCTGCACTACTTGATGCACCTCAAGTAGCTGGGCGTTTCCCCGACGTCAAAATACCCTGGATTGAGCCAGGACGGAGTGAACCGCAAGGGTGCCACAAGTGATGAAGCAAACAACTGGAGGCTGGAGACAATCAAGTTAACTTCACCACCACCAAGACCGCCCTCTTCAACTCGTCACTGAGACCACCCCATCTTTTGACGATTTGCGACAGCATGCGCCGATCTACGTCCGCAAGGTTGCTCCAGGGCCCTGA
>DDZY01000126.1 GCA_002346525.1 Proteobacteria bacterium UBA2996 | reverse complement strand
CGATCAGGTTCAATACGGCAGTCCCGACTTCCTGGACTGGTTTGGCCGGATCCGACGCCACGTCCGCCGCCTCTAGCCGCATCAGATTGATCATTTCGTTCGCCATATCGCCGCCATCACGCAGCAGCTTTCGGCCGACAAGATCTGCGGCCTGAATTCCGGTCGTGCCCTCGTAAATAGTCGTGATCCTGGCATCACGGTAATGCTGGGCTGCGCCCGTTTCCTCGATAAATCCCATACCGCCATGCACCTGCAATCCCAATGCCGTAATCTCATTTCCAACCTCAGAACTCCAGCCTTTGACGATCGGTGTCAGGACTTCCACACGACGCTGGCCCATTGCACGCTCATTGGCATCCGGATGATGACTGGCCCGATCCGCGGAAGCGGCGGCAAAAAGCGATAGTGCACGCATCGCTTCGATCCGACTCCGCATGCTCAGTAGCATCCTTTGGACATCGGGGTGCCGGGCGATATTGGTCCGCTCACCGCTGACATCTCCCACAGCGCGACCCTGAACACGATCCCGGGAGAAAGCCAGCGCGCGCTGATAGGCACGCTCTGCAATGGCGTAGCTTTCAATGCCCACCGCATGTCGGGCGCGGTTCATCATGATGAACATGTATTCCAGTCCCCGGTTCTCCTCGCCCACGAGGTAACCCACCGCCCCGCCCTGCTCCCCGTACGACAGGACCGCCGTTGGACTGCCGTGGATTCCAAGCTTGTGTTCAAGCGAAACACACCGAACATCGTTGCGGTCCCCCGGTTCCCCGTCGGCGTTCAAAATGAACTTCGGCACAATAAAAAGAGAGATTCCCTTTACCCCTTCCGGCGCATCAGGGGTACGGGCAAGCACCAGGTGGATAATATTTTCAGAGAGATCGTGTTCACCGTATGTGATATAAATCTTCTGTCCACTCAGCAGATAATGGCCTTCGTCACACGGGACAGCCCGCGTACGTACCGCAGCCAGATCCGACCCTGCCTGGGGTTCGGTGAGGTTCATGGTCCCAGTCCACTTTCCCGAGACCATCGACGGCAGGTATTGGCTTTTTTGTTCATCACTGCCTTTGAGGAAGATCGCCTCCGCCGCAGTCTGGGACAGCATGGGACACAGTCCAAACGCCATATTGGCCCCATCCCACATCTCCTGGACGGCACAGGCGAGTGTCTGCGGCAAACCCTGCCCCCCGTATTTCGGATCAAGCACCAAACCTGTCCACCCTGCTTCACTGAACTGGGTATACGCCTGACGCCAGGCTTCTGATGTGATCACCACTCCGTCAGCGACAGTAGGTCCGCCCTGGTCTCCTGCGCGATTAATCGGCGCCAGGACATTGGACGCAAACTTCCCCGCCTCACCGAGCACTGCGTCAGTGAGATCCTCACTCGCGTCCTCAAATCCTGGCCACGAAGCGACCTCATGCAAACCGGCAAGACTCAGAGCAAACTTCAAATCTTTCAGGGGCGCAGCGTAATTCGGCATCTCATTAGTCTCTTGAGTGAGGGGGATTTATGGAAGTATTTAAACCGATCCAATGTGACGAAATTATAAAATTCCCCGCGCGGACACGCCATGACGGATAGACCGCTTCTTCATGGGCTCGAAACGGGGACACAGCCCATCCCGACGCTCTTCCGGGCAATTTTCCGGCATAGGAACCACCGCACGGTTAATATCGGACGCCATGCAAACATCGTGGCTTTAGGTGAGAACAAGCAATAGTCAGCCGTGGCTGATCTTCATGGTCCCGGCATTGTTTCGCCTCGCACTCTTCTGTGTGCCACTGCCACAGGATCAGATTCTCAGTATTCATGAGCCGGTCCTCTCTCAGACGGCCAGGGTCATGGCCGATAGCGGGGAGTGGCTGATCCCGCGTCGGGCCCCAATCTTCAGTTATAGTGACAGTGGTTTTGCATACCGGTAACGGCATTTTGGCAGCCATGCTAATGTGTGCCTGAATAAATCACCTCCAACAGAGAGATAAATGAAACTGAATGGACGTTGTTACTGTGGTGAAGTTCAGTATGAAATTGACGGCGAAGTGCAGGTTTCCCTGCACTGTCATTGCCGGGAATGTCAGTACATCAGCGGCGGAAACCCGGCTGCCCTGATGATTTTCCCGGTGGAGGCATTCCGTCTAACCCAGGGTGAGATGAAACAGTTTCGGCGCGAAGACCTGGAGCGCCCGGTCACCCGGCATTTCTGCGAAAACTGCGGGACGGGGCTTGCCTCAGAGACGCCCAATCGGCCGGGCTCCATTGTGGTCAAGGTGGGTACGCTGGACGACCCTTCTGTCTTTACGCCGGACATTGCGATCTTTACCTGCGACAAGCAGGCCTTTCATCATATCCCTGATGACATACCGGCTTTTGAGAAACGGCCAGGCTGAACCCTTCAATGCTATTGCTGGATCCTTAAGCGCTACGCCTTTTGGAAAGCGCATCGGCCACCACGCACAAAATCTCAAACATCATGGTCGCGCCGGTCAGGGCGGTGTTGCCGCTCGGATCAAAGGGTGGCGCCACCTCCACGACATCGCCTCCCATCAGATTTAAGTCCTGGCACCCACGGATCATCAACTGCGCCTCTACCGTACTAAAACCCCCTACCTCCGGGGTGCCCGTGCCCGAGGCGTAAACCGGATCCAGCCCATCCACGTCGAAGGTCAGGTAGCACGGGTGCTTGCCTGCTACCCTGTGGATCTCTTCAATCACGGACTTAACCCCAAGCTCGTAGAACTCATCCATGTAGATGACCCGCATCCCGGTGTCGTGACTGAACTTCCATTGGTCGAGATCGTTCAAGGAGCCGCG
>DDZY01000050.1:1521-4393 GCA_002346525.1 Proteobacteria bacterium UBA2996 | reverse complement strand
CCGGATGTACGGCCTAAGCCCTGAGACACCGAGAGCGTGAATCGCCTTAGGTGTACCGGCAGTGCGAAAAAGGGGCCGCGTTGCACGATTCACTGAGACGTCTGTTGCCTGAGCCGACAAAATGACGGCCACCAGCAGTTGGAACCGCGTCCGGTACTTGAGTTCGGTAACCGGGTCTGGAGTCGACTCCTGCAGGCGGGCGAAAAGCTCAGTGCGCTGCGCCTGGTTCATTGGCGGTAGGACTCACGTGCAGTTTTTCGCGCCTGGCCCGGACACGAGCGACACTCTCAGCTATGGCTTCGCGTCTTGAGTGGCCGTCGATCGCGCCCCGATTCTGGTTTACGTTGCCGGATCTTTCCTGCCGACGCAGATAGTTGGCACGGTGATGGTATGCCCGATCAATCAGGGCGTTCTGGAATTGAGGAGATTCTTTCTTTGAGAGCCCGACGGGGTGAATACAGTCGACGGGGCAGACTGGAAGACACAGTTCGCATCCAGTGCAATCAGCGGCCGCAACGGTGTGCATGAGCTTTCCTGAACCAATGATTGCATCAACAGGGCACGCCTTGATGCAAAGGGTGCACCCGATGCACTCGGATTCATCAATGACGACCGCCTCAGGAAGCGTCACGGAGTCGAAGTTGGGGTCCAAGTTGTCATATGTCCCGCACGTTGCGCGATTCAGCACCTTAAGAACACGCGTACCCCCAGGATCACACCGGTTTGCGTGGCATCGCCCGCGGACGACGGCTTCGGCAAACTCGCGGCACGAGGGGTAACCACAACGCTGACATTGAAGCTGGGGCAGCAGCGCGTCTACTTTAGAAACGGACTGGGCGATAGAGTCGCTCATAGCGCCGCCTGCAATACTCGAGCGAAGCGCGCGATGTCTTCTTCGGTATTGTAAAGATACGGTGTCACGCGAAGCGTGTCGCCACGAAAACCGGCATAAACGTTTTCAGTCCGAAAATGTTCTGCCAATCCTGATGGAGGCCCTCCGGGGAAGCGGATGCCCACAAAATGGGGTGCACGAAATGTGGAATCAATCACGTCAAGGTCGAGCGTTTTAGCGCAGTGGGCGATGGCGCGCGTCCGTTGAGCCAGCTCGGTTTCGATAGCCGGGATTCCCCACTCAACAATTTGGGTCAGTGCGTGAAGTAACGCCGGCAAAAGGGCGAAATTGGCAACCTCCCCCACATCATAGCGGCAGGCGCCGGGCTCAAACTCGGCGCGATAACGGATGTCGCTGAAGTCTGCGGCATTCTTTCGGGAAAAGATGGGAAGCTCAAGCGGTTCTCCCTGCTGGTGACGGGGGTCAACGTAAAGCAGCCCTGTTGAATAAGGTCCCAGTAGCCATTTATAAGCTGCGGCGACTGCAAAATCAGGCCGGATCTGATCCAGCTCAAAACGCATGGCGCCGAGGCTTTGCGTGAGGTCGACGACAAGTGCCCCTCTCAGTTCGTCAAGGCGGTATCGTACCTTTTGCAGGTCTACGAGAGTGCCATCCGACCAGTGGCAGTGGGGTAGCGCAGCGATCGCCGTTTGGCTATCCAGGGCCTCCAACACGCGACTTGTCCAGTCCCCGTCCAGTGGGCGGGGCACAGTCCGAACCGTCGCGGCCGAGCGTTCGGCCAGGCGCTCCCAGATATAGTAATTGGAAGGATACTGTTCCGCCAGAACAACAATATTATCCCCCGGCTGTACAGGGAGATTTCTTGCCGCAGTCGCAAGTCCATAACTGGCTGAAGGGACGATAGCGATGTCGCTTGCCGCGCTTCCCAGAAGAGACGAAGCCATCTCTCGCACCTTGCCGGCAGTGGAGAAGAAGTCGCTCGGCCGGATCTCCCAAGGCCGACTCTTACGCTCGATACCCTGCTTGCCCGCCTCTACCGTGGATTTCAGCAGCGGCGAGATATAGGCGCAGTTGAGGTAACAGACCTCTTCCGGGATATCAAACAAATCCCGTTGCGGCCCTAAAGCGTGTGTCGCGTTCAACGAAAGGTGACGCGTTTTCTCAGCGCACGCGCATTCCGGGTTCAGCACCGGTGTCGGGAGAAAGCACAAAAATCCCGCCAGCATCGTCGGTACCGGAAGCGGCAAGAATCATCCCGTTTGAGACGCCAAAGCGCATCTTTCGCGGCGCGAGATTCGCCACCATGACGACCTGTCGACCGACCAGCGTTTTTGGATCGTAGGCGCTTTTTATCCCTGCGAAGACTTGCCGGGTTTCACCCCCGAGATCCAAAGTCAGTTTCAATAGTTTGTCTGCCCCTTCCACTGTCTCAGCCGCCTGAACACTGACGACGCGAAGGTCCACTTTGGAGAATTCATCAATGCTTATCTCCGAGGACAAAGGATCGTCGTGCAGGTGCCTTCCTGCAGAAGCGGGGGTCGGTTCATCAAACATAAGTTGTGTTTCCTCCATCATTGCCTGCGCGTGATCGGGATTGATTCGGTCCAAGAGACGCGAGAATGAGCCAATCTGGTGATTCAATAGCGGCTCTTTGATACACCTCAACGCGTCTGCCGATACGATCGGGTGGCGCAGGAATTCTGCACTGCGGTCAGCCAGGTCCGGAACCACAGGCGCAAGCCACGTGATCAACATGCGGAACAGATTCAGCCCCTGCGTACAGACGGCCTGCAATTCGTCTCGCTGATCCGGATCTTTGGCGATGATCCACGGTTTGTGATCGTTGATGAACTGATTGGCCAGATCGGCCAATGCCATGATTTCGCGAATGGCTCTACTGTACTCGCGGTTTTCAAAGTATTGGCAAATAACCTCGTGCTGCTCCTGAAAATGTGCATCCAACGACAGGTCCGGCAACACGTCCGACAACTGACCCTGAAAATGCTTTTCAATAAATCC